>JAZNBS010000039.1:0-122121 GCA_045587185.1 Acutalibacteraceae bacterium | reverse complement strand
TCAAAGGCCATAACGTCCTGAGCATCCTCAACAACACAGATGACACTGCGGTCACGGTCAACGGCGGAGCACAACGAACAGACCTCACCGTCGGTGAGATTCTGACATACACTGCAATATTTTATCCGTTCCTTGGCCGAGAGCAGGGCATCCGAAAACTTGCCTGCCATATCGTCAGGGCGGGTTATGACATAATAAGCAAGCCTTCGCGCTGTCTTTTTACCAATGCCCGGCAGTCTTTCAAATTGCTCGCAAAGTCTGTCGAGCGGTACAACTGAATAAGCCATCAGAAGAGTCCCGGAATGTTAAGCCCGCCCGTGATAGCACCCATCTCGGACTCCTGTGCTTCGGCAATTTTCTTGACAACATCATTGATAGCAATAACGAGGTAATCCTCAAGCATTTCAACATCTTCGGGGTCAACTGCTTCGGGGTCAATGCTGATTTTCTTCATTTCGTGGCTACCGGTCATAGTAACCTCAATAATTCCGCCGCCTGCGGTTGCAGTAAATTCACGGTTTTCAAACTCGGCTTGGAAGTTCTGCATATCCTCCTGCATCTTCTGAACCTGACGCATCATTGCGGCCTGACTCTGTCCTTGGTTTGCTCCGGGTATTCTTGCTCTCATAATTCATTTCCTTTCTGATATAACGGTTTAATCTTCTGAACCTGGTACTTCAAGTGATTTCAGTTTGTTTATAATGTTCTGCAACGGGTCGGTTGTTTTAACTAATGGCTTTTTGTAAGGACCCAAGCGAAATGCTCTGCCAACAACAGCGTTGACGGCGTTGCGTATCTGTGTACGGTAAATGGGGTCGTCACTTCGCATAAGTGAGAAGAACTGGTCATTCTCAGAATCGATAAGTAAAAACTCACCCTGAACGTATGCCTTTGAACCTTGCAAAACTGCCGCAAGCAGAGGAGCAGACTTTGAAAGTTCGGTTTGCACATCCTGCCATGCATCAAAAAGCACAGGCGCGGTTTTCTCATTGGCAACAGGCTCTTCAGAAACAGGTGCCGAAGTTTCGGGAGCATTATTTTCCGACGGTATTGGTGGCATACTGTCATCAGACTCAACTTGGTCAACAATGGGCTCTGCAACGGGTGAGGGAGTATCCTCGTCAACCGAGGCTTTTGCAAATTGGGTGTCAGGCACCGTTTGGACAACCGTCTTTCCCACCGAGTATTTCAAGGTTCTTTCAAGCCTTTCAAGACGGTCAAGCAACGCCTCAGGAGTGGAGTCTAACTGCGGTGAACACAACTTTACCACTGCAGTTTCAAACTCAGTCCTACGGTCACACATTGACATTCTATCAAGCGAAACGTTCAGAACGTTTATGGCGTTGACGATGCCCTCAATCGGATATTCCAAGGCCTGAGCCTTAATGTCCTCAAGTTCTTTGGGCGCACAAACGATAAGCGAAGCGCAATCTTTCACGGTGCGCGCCACCATAAGGTTACGGTAGTGGCTTATCATTTCGGTACAGAGTCTTTGCAGGTCGACAGCATTTTTATGAAGTTCGTCCACCTTACGCAAAGCACTGCCCACGTCGGACACGCGTATTTTCTCAGCCAGTTCAAGGCAGTAGTTGTTGCCGGCCAGCGAACATACACTCATAACATCCGTTTCGGTAATGTGGTGTGAGCGTGCCGCACAAAGGTCAAGCGTTGACAACGCATCACGCATACCGCCGTCTGACAAAGCGGCAATCATATCGGCCGCCGTGTCATCAATGGAAAACCCCTCTTTTTCGGCAATATACTGTATCCTCTGGCTGATAGCCTCGGACGAAATGCGGTGAAAATCAAACCTCTGACAACGCGAAAGAATGGTTGCAGGTAGTTTGTGCACTTCTGTTGTCGCAAGTATGAAGATGATGTGTGCAGGCGGTTCTTCAAGCGTTTTTAACAGAGCGTTGAAAGCACCGATGGAAAGCATATGAACCTCGTCAATTATATAAACGCGGTATTTCGCCGAGGTTGGAGTGTAGGTAACCTGCTCTTTAAGGTCGCGGATGTTTTCAACACCGTTGTTGGAAGCGGCATCGATTTCGGTTATATCAAGCACGTCACCGTTGTCTATAGCACGGCAGGATTCACACTCACAGCAAGCATCACCGTCTTTAGAGTTAAGACAGTTCACCGCCTTGGCAAGAATTTTGGCGCAACTTGTCTTACCTGTACCTCTGGGACCTGTGAACAGATAAGCGTGAAATATTTTGCCCGAACGAAGTTCGTTTTTCAAAATTTCGGTGATATGTTGCTCACCTACAACATCCGAAAAATTTTTGGGACGGTATTTGCGGTATAAAGCCTGATACACGGTAACACTCCTTTCAGCGGGACGCCGAATATATCGTCCCTACAAAGTCGAACTATCTTTGCTGAACAGATGCTGAAAATTTTTGTTTTCCATAATAAAACAGGTACGCTCTTAGGCGTACGAACGACCGAGTTTGCTGCGGCACACAAGGAAATCCGCTTAATGCTGCTCGGTTCCCCGCCTGACATGGTTCACGGCACCCTGTCGCACAGGACCCGACCGTTCGCACGCCCAAAAGCGCACCTCTAACTGTAAAACACTGATTACCAAAGTATTATACAACAAATTTATAATGATTACAACACTTTTTATAAAATAATTTTCAAAACAGCCAAAAGGTATTTTAACAAAAAGAATAAAAAAGACCCTCCGTTTTCACAGAGGGTCGGACAATGAACGATATAAGATTACTTGATAGCGGCCTTGAGAGCGTTAAGTTGAGATCTGAGTTCTTCAGGCAACTTATCACCGAACTTCTTGTAATGCTCTTCGATTTCGGCACACTCTTTAGCCCACATATCCTTATCAACGGTAAGGATGGACTTGAGAGTATCCATATCCATATCAAGGTCGGTAAGGTCAATATCCTCGGGCTTAGGAACGTAACCGATAGGAGTTTCGGTAGCGTCTGCCTTGCCTTCGCAACGATCGATAATCCAGTTAAGGACTCTCATATTATCGCCAAAGCCGGGCCAGAGGAAGTTGCCGTCATCATCGGTGCGGAACCAGTTGACGTTGAAAATTTTGGGAGCCTTGTCGCCAAGTTTTTTGCCCATATCAAGCCAATGCTGGAAGTAATCAGCCATATGATAACCGCAGAAAGGAAGCATTGCCATAGGACCGCGACGGACTACGCCGACCGCGCCTGCAGCAGCAGCGGTGGTTTCAGAAGCCATTGCAGAACCGATGAATACACCGTTTTCCCAATCCTTAGACTGGTATACAAGCGGAGTGCACTTAGCACGGCGGCCGCCGAATACGATAGCCGAAATGGGAACACCTGCGCCCTTATCAAACTCCTCGGAAATGCAAGGACAGTTCTCAGCAGGGGCGGTGAAACGGGAGTTGGGGTGTGCAGCGCAAGTTGACTTGTCTGCCTTGTCGAATTTTGCGGGATCCCAAGGTTTGCCGGTCCAATCGTCGGCATTCTCGGGGAGGTTTTTGTTGAGACCTTCCCACCAGACAGTGTTGTCATTCTTGCAATGAGCAACGTTGGTGAAAATAGTGCCCTTCTTGGTAGAAGCAAGAGCATTGAAGTTGGATTTCTCATTAGTACCGGGAGCAACTCCGAAGAAACCGTTCTCGGGGTTGATAGCATAAAGTCTGCCATCGGGACCTATGCGCATCCAGGAAATATCATCACCGACAGTCCAAATCTTGTAGCCCTTTTTGCGGAGATACTCGGGGGGGATAAGCATAGCAAGGTTGGTCTTACCGCAAGCAGAGGGGAATGCAGCGGCAATATACTTGACTTCACCCTTGGGATTCTCAAGGCCGAGGATGAGCATATGCTCTGCCATCCAGCCTTCTTTCCAACCCTGATAGGAAGCGATACGGAGCGCAAAGCACTTCTTACCGAGAAGAACGTTTCCGCCGTAACCGGAGTTAACCGAAATGATGGTGTTATCCTCAGGGAACTGGCAGATGTATCTCTGTTCGGGGTCGATATCGCAACGGGAGTGCAAGCAACGTACCCAGTCATCACTGTCACCCAGAACTTCCATAACCTTGGGACTTACTCTGGTCATAATAAGCATATTGAGTACAACGTATACAGAATCGGTTACCTCAATACCGATTTTAGCAAGAGGAGAGCCGATGGGACCCATAGAGAATGGGATGATATACATAGTCTTGCCTTTGTAAGAACCGCGGGCAATGTTGTACAGTTTTTTATACATTTCCTGAGGGTCGCACCAGTTGTTGGTAGGACCTGCATTCTCTTTCTCACGGGAGCAGATGAAGGTTCTGTCCTCAACACGGGCAACGTCGTTTTGCTTGGTTCTGTGCAGATAGCAATCGGGGAGTAACTCCTGATTGAGTTTGATGAGTTCGCCTGTTTCACAAGCAAGTTTTCTCATCTCTTCGGTTTGTTCTTCTGAGCCGTCAATCCATACCACCTTTTCGGGAGTAAGGAGTTCTTCCATGTCTTTCAGCCACTTAAGAACTGTAGGATTCTTTGTCATGATGATTCTCCATTCAAAGTTTATTTTTAGGGCTTGACTTAGAATAAAAGCCAAATTTCTACAACTGACATTATATATGAATTTTTGCAATCCGTCAAGCAAAAAAGCTGAAAATTTTACCATAGGTTAAAAATTTAACAGTTTCAACATATTTTGCCCAAAAACATCGGTTTCAAACCGACAATTTGACATTGATTGAGATTGTTATGTATCTTGTAAATCGGATATATATGTGCTATACTATGTCGCGAAGATTGTTGATGACACGGATATTGTTTATGATGATGTGTTTGGGGAAATTTGAGGTGATGTGACCTTATGGATAAAAAACTGACATTTTTAAACGGAATGAAGATGGGTATTCCCATAGGTTTGGGGTACTTCGCCGTTTCGTTTTCTCTTGGAATCTCGGCCAAAAACGTAGGGCTTACCGCATTGCAAGCCGCTTTAGCCAGCCTTTTGCTAAATGCTTCGGCAGGCGAATACGCCCTTTTCACCCTTATCGGCACGGGCGCAGGCTTTATCGAGGTGGCCGTTATGTCGGCGGTTGCCAACGCAAGATACCTGCTTATGTCTTGCGCCTTGAGTCAGAAATTATCTCCCGAAACGAGGCTCCCTCAACGAATGGTTATAGGTATTGCCGTTACGGACGAGATGTTCGGGGCTTCCATTGCCCGACATGACAAGGTTAGTCATTGGTACTACTTCGGTATGATGGCGGTGGCTATGCCTTGTTGGTCGTTGGGTACGGCTCTGGGTGTTGCGGTGGGCAGTATTTTGCCCACACTTGCCGTCAGTGCTTTAAGTGTCAGTCTTTACGGAATGTTCTTGGCGGTCATAATCCCCGAAGCGCGAAAAAACCTTGTCGTCATGGGGGTAATTGCCGTTTCGTTCCTTTTGAGTTTTCTCTCAACAGGTGTTCCTTTTATGAAGGGCATTCCAAACGGAACCGTGATAATAGTTCTGACGGTGGTTATCTCGGCTGTTGCGGCATTGCTGTTCCCAATTAAGGATGGGGAGGAACAGTGCAATGAGTAAAGCAATAATCTACATACTTGTATCTTTCATAGTCACCTATGCTATCCGAGTTTTGCCGTTGACCTTAATCAGAAAACCGATAAAAAGCCGATTTATCAGTTCGTTTTTGTACTATGTTCCGTATGTTACACTGGCGGTTATGACTTTTCCTGCCGTCATAGAAGCCACGGGTAGTATATGGTCTGGCATCGCCGCGTTTGTTGTGGGTGTTGTAACGGCATATGCAAGCGGAAATCTTTTTGTTGTCGCTCTCTCATCCTGTGTTTCCGTAGTGGCTGTTGAGTTAGTGTTAAATCACTTGTTATAATTATAATACATTAATAATGTAGTGGCGGTCTGTGAATGCCAGTGGGCGAGCACGATTCGCACCTATGGATGAAAGGGTGAAATGTGTGACCAAAATAATGTTCGTCTGCCACGGCAATATTTGCCGTTCGCCAATGGCTGAGTTTATTTTTAAAGACCTTATAAGGAAAAAAGGAATTGAGAATAAATACATTGTACAGTCCTCGGCAACAAGCACCGAGGAAATATGGGGTGGCATTGGCAACTCCGTGTATCCGCCTGTGCGTGAGGAACTTAAAAAACACGGAATTGACTGTTCGGGTAAACGAGCGGTTCAAATTACCCGTGCCGACTATGAAAAATATGATTTATTAGTGGCTATGGATTCAAATAACATCCGAAACCTCGTAAGTATCATTGGGTCAGACCCAGACGGCAAGGTTCATAAACTGCTGTCTTTTGCAGGACGTTTGGATGATGTTTCCGACCCGTGGTACAGCCGCGATTTCGCGACCTGCTATAAAGATATTCTTGAGGGGTGTAAAGCACTTTTAGATAAACTTGAATCGACTTCCGTCTAAGACCTTTCGCCATACACTTTAGCCGAATAAAAATAACACTTGCATTTTATTGAATGCGGGTGTATAATGAGCGATGAAAATAAAATATTTGTTCCCAAAACGCTATGATGAAGTAAAGTAACTGTTTTTGAAGTCCACAGAGAGGTGCACCTTTGGCTGTAAGTGTGCCGACCGAAACGGCAGTGAAGTTCCCTTCGGAGCGGCGGCGTTGAAGTTTTAAGTAGATGCCGACGGATGGCACCGTTACAGGTCAAAAGAGTGTTTGCTCAAGCAAAAATGCGGGTGGTACCGCGGAGTTATGTTTTTCACAACTTCGTCCCTTTCATATTTTATAAGGGACGGAGTTTTTATTTTTGCACATCACCTTTTAAATACAGGAGGAATAAAAATGAAAGAGAAACTCGAACTCTTAAAGTCGGAGGCTCTTACCGCCGTGGCAGCCGCCACTGACGAAAAGGCTATCGACGAGGTGCGTGTCAAGTACCTTGGCAAAAAGGGCGAACTGACCGCAATTCTCAAGCAGATGGGAGGTCTTTCCCCCGAAGAGCGCCCAATTATGGGTCAGATGGTAAATAAGGCCAAGGCCGAGTTGGAAGAGGCTATTAACAACGCGTTTGCCGATTTTAAAGCCAAAGCGGCAGACCAGAAACTCAAAGAAGAAACCTTGGATATTACGATGCCGTCCACACCTGCCAAAAAGGGCGGATTGCATCCGTTGAACGTTGTTCTCAATGATATGATTGATATTTTTCAGTCAATGGGATTTGATGTTGTTGACGGTCCCGAGGTTGAGACCGACCACTACAACTTTGAGGCTTTAAACGTGCCTCAGGACCACCCCGCACGCGATATGCAGGACACATTCTATCTTGCCGAGAATTTGTTGTTGAGAACACAGACCTCTGCCGCACAGATAAGAACCATGGAAAACCGCAAGCCGCCGATTAAGATTATCTGCCCGGGACGTGTTTACCGCGCAGATGAGGTTGACGCAACCCATTCGCCTGTTTTCCATCAGATTGAGGGTCTTGTCGTTGATAAAAATATCACAATGTGTGACCTTAAAGGCGTTTTGGAGCAGTTTGCCCACGAAATTTACGGTAAGGAGACCGAGGTTAAGTTCCGCCCATCGTTCTTCCCGTTCACCGAGCCTTCGGTTGAGGTTGATGTCACCTGTTCTGAATGTCGCGGTAAGGGTTGCCGTGTATGTAAGGGAAGCGGTTGGATTGAGATTTTGGGCGCAGGCATGGTTCACCCAAGAGTCCTCAAGGCCTGTGGTATCGACCCCGAGGAATATTCGGGTTTTGCTTTCGGTATCGGTCTTGACCGTTTGACCACCACACGTTATAAGATAAGCGATATCCGCCTTTTGTTTGAAAACGACCTTCGTTTCCTCAAGCAGTTTTAAGAAAGGCAAGGTGAATTAAAATGAAAGTAAGTTTAAGTTGGCTTAAAAATTATGTTGATATAGACGTTCCTGTTGGGGAACTTTGCGACAAAATGGTTATGGCAGGCTTTGAGGTTGAAGAGATGATCGACCTTTCCAAGTCTATGCGAAATGTTGTGGTCGGTAAGGTTACCAAGATGGAACGCCACCCCGATTCTGACCATATGTTTATCTGTCAGGTTGATTGCGGTTTAGAAGAGGATGTTCAGATTGTCACAGGTGCACAGAACGTCAATGAGGGAGACCTTGTTCCTGCCGCATTGCATGATTCCGACCTGCCAAACGGTATGCACATCAAAAAGGGGAAACTTCGCGGAGTGCCTTCTAACGGTATGCTCTGCTCGGGTGAAGAACTTTGTGTAACCGAGGACGACTATGCCGGCGCCGGAGTTTACGGTATTATGATTTTGAAAAGTGATGCAGGTGCACCCGGCACCGATATGCGTGAGGTTTTGGGACTGAATGACTATATTATAGACTTCAAAATCACTGCAAACCGCCCTGACTGTCAGAGTGTTTTGGGTATAGCACGTGAGGCTGCCGTTGTTCTGGGCAAGCCCTTTAACGAGCCTAAACCGACATTCAAGACGGTAGGCGAAAACATTGCGGATTATATCAATGTTGAGGTTAAAAATTTCGACCTTTGCCCAAGATATTACGGCAGAGTAATCAAAAATGTAAAAATTGCTGAGTCGCCCGCATGGATGAAAAAATGTTTGCTCGCTGCAGGTATGCGTCCCATCAGCAATATTGTTGACATTACCAATTTTGTAATGCTTGAAACAGGTATGCCGATGCATGCTTTTGACCTTCGTGATGTTAAGGACCGCAAAATCATAGTCCGCAATGCTGTTGAGGGCGAGCAGATCACCACCCTCGACGGCAAGGAGCATACCTTGACCTCTGATATGTTGGTAATTGCCGACGGTAAAGAGCCTTCCTGTATCGCAGGTGTTATGGGCGGTATTGATTCCGAAATAAAGGACGACACCACCGAGATTTTCTTTGAGTGCGCCAAGTTCCGCCGTGACAGTGTCAGAAAAACTGCCCGTAAACTCGGTATGCGTACCGAAGCCAGCGGTCGTTTTGAACGCGGTGTTGATATTATAACGGTTGAGTATGCAATGAACCGTTGTCTGCAGTTGGTTCAAGAACTCGGTGCAGGTGAGGTTGTTGACGGCAATGTTGATTGCAACGCAGGACTGCCCGCCGCTCGCGAATTGAATGTTAAAGTTGCTGATGTTGTAGCACTCTTGGGTATCGACATTCTTGCCGAAAGAATGGTTGAAATCCTCAACTCACTGCAAATTAAAACCACCCTTTCAGACGGTGTTCTGAACTGTCTTGTACCGTCCTTCCGTGATGACGTTGAGGGCAGAGCCGATATCGCCGAAGAGGTTATGCGAATCTACGGCTATGATCACATTAAGGGAAGCACTATGACAGGTGCCATTATCCGCGGTCGCAAATTGCCTGAACGCATCAACTCCGACAAGATTAAGGATACCCTTATTGCTAATGCGTTCAACGAGATTGCAACCTATTCTTTCATTGGCTCAAAGGCTATTGACACTCTAAATCTAAACGTAGATGACTCCCGTAGGGACGCCGTTACCATTCTCAATCCTTTGGGCGATGAATATTCCACAATGCGTACTCAGTTGGTTACAAGTATGATGACGGTACTTGCTACCAACTATAACCGCAAGGTGCCCTGTGCCAGATTGTTTGAGTTAAGTAAGATTTTTGTTGCAAAATCACTGCCCGTGACCGAACAACCCGATGAAGTTCCTGCGCTTTGCCTTGGAATTTACGGCGAGGGCGAGGATTTCTTCACTCTTAAAGGCATTGTTGAGGCCGTTGTTGCACTGTTCAGTGATGCAATGCCGAATTACGAAAGGTCTTGTGAAAATTATCTCCACCCCGGTCGCAGTGCCGTTATGAGCGTTGCTGGTAAGGAAGTTGCAACCTTTGGCGAGGTACATCCCAAGGTGACCGAAACTTACGGTATTGACGGCAAGGTGTTTATTGCCGAAATTAAAGCCGATGTCCTTTATGGATTGGAAAAGGCCAAAACGGTCTACAAACCTCTTCCCAAATTCCCCGCAGTTGAGCGTGATTTTGCACTTGTTTGCGATGCCGATACGCCAGTCGGCACACTTGAAACCGCCATCCGCGAGGGTGCAGGCAAACTCTGTGAGGAGATAAAACTGTTCGATGTTTATCAGGGCTCACAGATTGCCGAGGGCAAGAAGAGCGTTGCATTCAGCGTAACACTTCGTTCCGCTGAGTCGACCCTTACAGATGAGGTTATTGACCGCGCCGTCAATAAGATTATAAAAAGATTAGATGCCGTCGGCGCAACTTTAAGAAGTTAATATTTTGAAAAATACAATTTTCAGAGAACGAAATCAAATAAAGTCGAATTTCTGACAAAACAAAACGGAGTGAACATCATGTTCACTCCGCTTTATCTTTAGATGAATTTACTTGCGATTAATTATTGGCCTTGGCGGCTTTTTTCAAAGCGGCGGTCTCTTTCGACTCGTCACTAACAAGTTTGGAAAGGGCAAACAAAGCAATAACATTGGGGATTACCATAAGGTAGTTGAAGAAGTCGGTCAATTCCCAAACAAGGTCATTTTTGAGGCAAGAGCCAAGGAAAACGAACACAAGGGAAATAACAGAGTAAACGATAACCGACTTTTTGCCAAAGAGATATTCAAAGTTGATTTTACCGAACAGGTTCCAACCAAGGATGGTGGAGAACGCAAAGAAGAACAGACAGATTGCAATGAAGATAGCACCAATCTTAGCGGCAATATCTGCGCCCATGAAACTTTGTAACGCAAGACCGACGGCATTTTGAGCCATATTGGTTTTGGCCATTCCGCTGGCAACTGCGTCAGCGGTGCTATCAACAGAAGCGAGGGGACCGTTGCCTGCATACAGGCAGGAGATTACAACCAAAGCAGTCATAGTAAGAACGATAAGGGTGTCGATAAATACACCAATCATTGCAACAACGCCTTGGTCGTGGGGTTTGTCAACTTTTGCAAGAGCGTGTGCATGAGGGGTTGAACCCATACCTGCTTCGTTGGAGAAAAGTCCACGTTTAGCACCCTGACTGATAGCCGATTTCAAAGCGGCACCGATACCGCCACCCATAATTGCGGCAGGATTAAATGCATATTTGAAAATCATACCAAAGGTTTCGGGGATATATTTTGCACGAATGCCGATAATAACAAGTCCACCCACTATGTAAATCAAAGCCATTGTGGGAACTATTTTTTCGGTAACCGATGCGATGCGGGTTACTCCGCCTAGGAAAATTGCGGCGGCAATAACAACAACAACGATACCGACAATCCAAGGCTGAATACCGGTTGCGGTATTTACCGACTCGCCGATAGAGTTGGACTGAACCATTGCGCCCATAAAACCAAGAGCCAAAACGGTTGCCACTGCGAAGAAACCTGCAAGGAATTTACCGAATCCGCCTTTGAAAGCCTTACGGATGTAGTAAACGGGACCGCCCGCAACATTGCCGTTTGCGTCAACCTCGCGGGTCTTCTGGGCAAGGACTGCTTCAGCATATATTGTGGCCATACCGAAGAAAGCAATGACCCACATCCAGAAAATTGCACCGGGGCCGCCCAAAAGGATAGCGCCGCAAGCGCCGACGATATTACCGGTACCAACCTGTGCAGCAATAGCGGTTGCCAAAGCCTGGAATGAAGAAAGGCCGCCATTCTGTTTCCCGCCTTTAAGTGAAAGATTGCCGAAAACCTTTTTCATGCCCTCGCCGAAACAACGGACCTGAACGAAACGTGTCTTAAATGTGAAGAACACGCCTGTTCCTATAAGGAGTATTACCAAAATGTAGTCGGCAGCGTAACTGTTTGCGGTACAAACCCAATCATACAGTTTGTCGAGAAATTTAGTCATAACCTAATCCTCCTGAAAAAATAAAAAATAAAAGCCACCCGAAGCGGTGACTTGAAGAAAAGTAAAAAATCATTATATTATACTCATAATTTAAAGTATATCTGACTCTATCCTTTTGCCTGAGAGATTCAGAAGTTTCAACTTCCTTGCACCTTCGGCACCCAAAAAAACGGGATTCTCCAGAGTCCCATAGACTTATCGGTCGGTTGCCCTCCCAAAAGTTTCATCGGGAATTAACAAGAGGGAGTATAACACACCTCAAACCGAAATGCAAGAGAAATGTTGTAAAATTGTGAAATTCTTGACAAAGAGCAGATTTATGTTAAAATATTGTCGTATTAAAGGTTGTGTGTGGGGTGTTGGTTATGAAATTGAGAAATCCTTTCAAATACCTTACAGGTTTTGAATGGTTTCTTTATATTGCCTCGGCTGTTGTGGTTGTTGCAACAGGGATTTTCGGCGGTACAGAAGGGTGGCTATCCACCGTTGCGTCATTCATTGGGGTCACGGCTTTGATATTTGTTGCCAAAGGCGATGTTTTCGGACAAATGCTGACCCTTTTGTTTGCCGTGTTTTATGGCATTATCTCTTATTCGTTCAACTATTATGGTGAAATGATAACCTATCTTTGTATGACAGCACCCATAGCCATGGCTTCAATAATTTCGTGGCTACGTCACCCCTATAAAGACACCGCTGAAGTAACGGTTGCAGTTTTAAGCCGAAAAAACACCTGCGTGATGTGGGTTCTTGCAATACTGGTCACAGTGGCATTTTATTTTGTGTTGGGTTACTTTGGCAACGCCAACCTATTGGTCAGTACCTTTTCGGTCACCTCAAGTTTTCTTGCGTCATACCTCACACTGTTCCGCAGTCCGT
This sequence comes from Acutalibacteraceae bacterium, assembly GCA_045587185.1. Lineage (GTDB taxonomy): Bacteria > Bacillota > Clostridia > Oscillospirales > Acutalibacteraceae > UMGS172. The sequence goes on along the minus strand of JAZNBS010000039.1, from coordinate 109,431 downwards.
ATTACGCCATTGCGTATGCTTCAAATGACGTTGTACTGATAATCCTTTGGGTTATGGCAAGCATCACCGACGTGAAGTATATCCCAATGGTGGTTTGCTTTGCGGCATTCTTCGCCAACGATATGTATGGCTTTTTCAACTGGAAAAGAATGCAGAGGAAACAAACCGACAATTAAAACAAACCTTATTAAACTAAGAAAGCAGTGACCGAAAAGTCACTGCTTTCTTGATATTATCAGTTGGTCAGATAGTATTTAACAAGATACTGCAAAAGTGTATCGCGGTCGATCTTGCGGATAAGGTTGCGGGCATTGTTGTGGGTGGTAATATAGGTCGGGTCTTCCGACAAAATGTATCCCACAATCTGATTAACGGGGTTATAGCCCTTTTCTTTAAGAGCGTTATAGACCACGAGCATTATTCTTCTGACCTCCTGCTCGTTTTCATTGCCGAGACTGAAGGTGATTGTGTTCTGGTTACTTCCCATGCTCATAATTTACAGCTCCTTTTCTTGTGATATTCTAATTGTACAATATAGTTTTCCATTTTACAAGTGAAAATTGCAAAATTTTATTAGTCTTTACAATTTTTCAAGCCTTGCAAAGTTAGCCATTAGTTTTTTGGTGCCTTTTTCCTCAAAAGCAATCTCCAAAAGCGTGTCATTGCCCATCGGTTTGGCCGACAGTATCATACCTTCACCAAATACCTTGTGTTTTACCTTTTGGCCGACGGTATAACTGTTGCCCGACACTTTGGGTTTGGCCACAGTCTGTGACTTTTGGAAGATAGTGCCCTTGGTTTCGTTTTTCTGAGGAAGGGGACTGAAATAGTCATCGAACTCAGAACGCGACTCATCGTAGGAATTATATCTTGACTTAGGTCCCGAAACGCCGAAAGACGTGGCACCGCTTGAATAACGGAAATTAGCACTGCCCATGCCGAATGCTGACATACCGCTCCTCACACTCTTTATATTGCAGAGTTCTTTGGGTATTTCTTCAAGAAAACGTGACGGCATATTTCGTCCCGTTGTTCCGTAAAGCATACGGGTGTAGGCATTTGAAATATACAGATTTTTTCGCGCCCTTGTTATAGCAACATAAGCAAGTCTGCGTTCTTCCTCAATATCTTCCTCTGTGCCGTATATTGACTGATTTCCTGGGAAAATCCCCTCTTCAAGTCCCACAAGATAAACGTTATTGAACTCAAGACCTTTTGCCGAATGTATAGTCATAAGCACAACGGCATCAGCATCGGGGTCGAACTGGTCAATGTCACTGATAAGGGCGACCTCTTCCAAAAATCCCGAAAGGGTGGGCTCATCGTATTCTTTTTCATATTGCGCGATGCTGGACGCTAATTCCTTAACGTTGTCAAGGCGGTCGGCGCCCTCTTTCCCCTCGGCAATAAGCGATAGGGTGTAACCCGATTTGTCAAGCATTTCTTCAAAAAGTTCAAGCAGTGAGGACTGACTCGCAAATTCGGTCAAATGCTCAATCATCGTGCAGAATTCTTTGAGTTTTTTGGCGGCGCGTTGCAAAGGGGGGAAATCATCTGCCGTGTTGAAAACCTCAAAAAGTGAAAGACCTGTCTGGTCGGAAATCTCGGTAGCTTTGGCAACGGTAGTGTCGCCGATACCGCGTTTCGGCTCGTTTATGATACGGGTCAACCGCACACGGTCGCCGTGGTTGGCAATGACATTCAGATATGCGATAACATCCTTGATTTCCTTGCGGTCATAAAACCTATGACCGCCCACAACACGGTAAGGCACGCCTGAACGCGCCAACACATTTTCAATAGCATTGGACTGTGCGTTCATACGGTACAAAACAGCATTGTCAGAGTATTTGCCGCCTCTTGCGACCGAGTTCAGTATGCCATCAATAACGTGTGAGGCCTCGCTTTGCTCGTCGGGTGCGGTGTAGACCTCGATTTTTTCTCCGCCGTCGGCATCGGTCCACAAATTTTTGCCTTTTCGGGCCTTGTTGTTGGCAATTACGGCGTTTGCGGCATCAAGAATAACCGATGTTGAACGGTAGTTTTGCTCAAGGCGAATGACTGTTGAATCGGGATAGGTGTCCTCAAAACTTAAAATGTTTTCTATGGTTGCGCCGCGGAAACGGTATATGCTTTGGTCATCATCACCAACAACGCAGATGTTACGGCTTTTTTCAGCAAGCAGGCTCACCAATTCATACTGTGCGTGGTTGGTGTCCTGATACTCGTCCACCATTATGTAACGGAAACAGCGGTGGTAAAAATCCAACGCTTCTTTCGACTCTTTGAAGAGTTTTACGGTGTTGACTATCATATCGTCAAAATCCATCGCGTCGGCTTCTTTGAGTGCTTTCTGATAACTGGCATAGGCTCTGCCGATAGTGGAAAGACGGATGTCACCCGTGTTTTCTTTGATAAACTGTTCAGGGGTTATAAGACGGTCCTTGGCATTTGAAATGGCATTGAGCGTGGACTTAATTGGAATCATTTTTTCGTCCAAGTTAATGCTTTTGTAAACCTCTTTCATAACACGTTTACTATCGTCGGTGTCATAAATAGTGAAGTGTGAGGAATAGCCGATGCGGTCACCGAAACGTCGCAAAATACGTCCGCAGACCGAGTGAAAAGTACCGGCCCAGATGTCAAGTCCGTCATCACCCAACATTTTGCAAATTCGTTCTTTCAGTTCGCCTGCGGCTTTGTTGGTGAACGTTATGGCAAGAATTTCCCAAGGCTTTGCAGAGTCAACGGAAAAAATCCCGCCGTTTTCAAAATCGTCCAAAGCCGCCATCTGCTCAATCTGAGGTAAGGTTTCCTCATTAACAAACGGCGGAACATAGTCAGAATTAAAGGCGTTGCCGAATTTTACCAAACAGGCAATACGGTTTACAAGTACGGTGGTTTTACCGCTTCCTGCTCCCGCCAGAATAAGCACGGGACCCTCGGCGGTAACCACACCTTTAAACTGCATATTATTCATACGGCTGAAGTACTTTTTTATAACCTCGCGCCGCAAACTCAAAAATTTCGTGTTGATGTCAGACATTTCAAAACTCCTAATGTTAGAGTAAACCAATTATACTATATCTGAAACTCCTTTTCAACCAATAATTACGCCTTTCCACAAACAAAATTCTTTAATATGTAGTTTTTAGCAACCGCGTTTTCGTTCCTTCTGCCGTTCTCTGTGCCCAAACACAACGGAAGTCCGCAAAAGCGTAAGTTGTAATTTGCCTTTTTGCGTATTGAAATATTTATAAAAGGATGGTACAATATTGGTTGAACCCAAGGGAAGTCGGTGAAAAACCGATACGGGCACGCCGCCGTGACTGCACTTTTAAAAAACGTCTACCTTTCTTGCCGCAAAGAAAGGGAAAGACCATTGAAGCAGTTGCTTTGAGAAGGTTGACGGTTTTGGCAGAAGTCGGAAGACCTGGTTCAAAGAAACAAAGCCAAACTATATCTTGCGAGTGCCAAGAATTCGGCTTTGAATAAATTTAAAGGAGCAAACAAAATGAAAAACAGAATTTTTTTGAAACTTTTGTCAGTTGTTGTTTGTCTTGTCCTTATTGCGGCTATGGGACTTGCGTTGACATCCTGCAGTGATAAAGAGACGCCGGAGAATGCGTCATCCAACACCACCACTGCTTCGGGAATGTCGGCTTCTGGACCTGCTGACGGTTATGGCACAGCGCCTCAGGATATCGGCAAGGGAAGTACATCGTTTATCTTCCGCGTTACTGATGCGCAAGGCTATGATACACTTTACCGTGTTTATACCGACAAAAAGAAGGTTGGCGAGGCGCTTATCGACTGCGGTCTTATTGCAGGGGAAGACAGTCAGTACGGTCTTTATGTCAAGACGGTAAATGGAATTACCGTTGATTTTGAAAAAGATAAGGCATACTGGTCGTTTTATATCAACAATGAGTATGCTATGACGGGTGTTGACCAGACCGATATTGTTGCTCACGCGGAATATTGTTTCAAGGTTGAAAAAGGATGAGTAAAACGGGACGGTTTTTGTTCCAGATTGCTCTATTTTCCTCGTTTGGCGCACTGATGTTTTTGTCCGATATTGCGATGGAGGCTCTGCCCAACATCCATCTGATTGCTATGTTTACAGTGACCTTCACGGTGGTCTACCGTGCCAAAGCGTTGTTTCCGCTTTACATATATGTGTTTTTAAGCGGTATTTTCGGCGGGTTTGCGCTATGGTGGGTGCCGTATTTGTATGTGTGGACGGTGCTTTGGGCAGTGGCGATGCTTTTACCAAAAAAGATGCGCCCCGAAGTGGCAATGGTGGTCTATATGGCGGTTTGCGGACTGCACGGATTGAGTTTTGGTCTGCTTTATGCGCCAAGTCAGGTTTTGCTTTTTTTTGGCGGAAACTGGGGTATGTTTTGGCCGTGGGTCATTGCTGGTGTGACATTTGATATAACACATAGCATAGGCAACGTTGTGGCGGGCATATTAGTTTTACCGTTGGTCAAAACTTTGACCGCAATGCACCGAGCACTTCCGATAGACGCAAGAAAACGCGCCAAAAACCAAATACAGGAGTAGTTTTATGAAAATTTTCCGACAGATAACCCAACTTGTGGGCAACACACCGTTGCTTGAACTTGTGAATTTCAACAAGGCCAACGGTCTTGAGGCTACGGTGATTGCCAAACTTGAATGTTTCAATCCTGCTGGCAGTGCCAAGGACCGAGTCGGTCTTAAGATGATACTTGATGCTGAAGAGAAAGGTATACTCAAAGCCGGTTCAACGGTTATTGAACCCACAAGCGGAAACACAGGAATAGGTCTTGCATCGGTTGCTTCGGCACGTGGGTACAAGGTGGTGCTCACAATGCCCGATACTATGAGTATTGAACGCCGAAATCTTTTGAAGGCTTACGGTGCCGAAATAGTGCTGACCGAGGGGAAATTAGGTATGTCGGGTGCCGTCCAAAGAGCAGAGGAATTGGCCAAAGAAATCCCCGACAGTTTCATTGCGGGTCAGTTTTATAATCCTGTGAACCCACAGGTGCATTATGAAACCACTGGGCCTGAAATCTGGCACGACTCAGACGGCAAGGTGGATATTTTTGTGGCAGGAGTCGGAACGGGCGGAACTGTTTCAGGTGTCGGTAAATACTTGAAGGAACAGAATAAAAATATAAAAATAGTGGCGGTTGAGCCGTTTGATTCACCGCTCTTGTCAAAAGGTGAGGCGGGTCCTCACTCAATTCAAGGCATAGGCGCAAACTTTGTTCCCCAAAACCTCGATTTAAGCGTTGTGGACGAAATTATTTCTGTAAAAACCCAGGATGCTTATAAAATGGGCAAGCAAATGGCACAAATTGAGGGAGTCTTGGTCGGTATTTCTTCGGGCGCGGCTTTAACCGCTGCAACCGAACTTGCCAAACGCCCCGAAAACAAGGGCAAAGTTATAGTGACCCTTTTGCCTGACACAGGAGAGCGTTACCTCTCAACTCCTATGTTTGATTAAAACGGTATTACCGAGGCGGTTTTGTGCTTCGGTAATATTTTTTTGGTAATTTTAGTCCCCTTATAGACAATTTTATTTCTTTGTGATAGTATATACTTACAGTGATGCTGTCAAAATTTTATTTACCGAAAGGGGTTATTTATATGGGACTTATTAAAGCAGGTACAGGTGCTATCGGCAGTGTTCTTGCCGACCAGTGGAAAGAATATTTCTATTGTGATTCTATTGATGTTGATGTGCTTGCCGTTAAGGGTAAAAAGAGAATTTCGGGTCGTTCGTCCAACACGAAAGGCAGTGACAATGTTATTTCTAACGGCTCGGTTATTGCCGTAGCCGACGGTCAGTGTATGATGATTGTTGACCAAGGCAAGGTTGCGGAATTTTCGGCAGAATCCGGTGAATTTATTTACGATTCTTCCACCGAACCCAGCATTTTTGCAGGATCTTTGGGCAAGGGCATACTTGACACTTTCAAGACCATCGGCCGACGTTTTGCTTTTGGCGGTGATGTAGGTAAAGACCAACGCGTTTACTATTTCAATCTTAAGGAGATTGTAGATAACAAGTTTGGAACTGCAAACCCCATCCCGTTCCGCGTTGTTGACCGAAATATCGGATTGGATATTGACGTATCGGTGCGTTGTAACGGTATCTTCTCTTACAAGATAACCGACCCGATGCTGTTCTACACCAATGTGTGCGGAAACGTTGACGGCGATTACACCCGCCGTGAGATTGACAGCCAACTAAAAACCGAGTTTATCAGTGCGTTGCAACCCTCGTTTGCAAAAATTTCAGAGATGGAGGTACGTCCCAGTGCACTTCCCGGTCATGCCGAAAAGTTGGCTGAACTGATGAACGAGACTCTGACCGCCAAGTGGTGCGAATTGAGGGGTATTTCGGTTGTATCCATTGCACTGAACCCCATAACCCTCACTCCCGAGGATGCCGAACTTATTAAACAGGCTCAACGTGCCGCTATCTTACGTGATCCTTCGATGGCGGCGGCAACCCTTACCGAGGCTCAGGCTGAGGCAATGAAGGGCGCTGCCAACAACTCCTCAGGCGCCATGAACGGCTTTATCGGTATGGGTATGGCTGTGAATGCAGGCGGTGGTGTGAATGCTCAAAGTCTTTATGAAATGGGCGCCAAGCAAAACGGTAATTCAACGGCGCAATCCACACAGGGAGGTTGGACTTGTCAGTGTGGCAAGGTAAACAACACAAAATTCTGCTCCGAGTGTGGTGAGCCCAAGCCCTCGGACGGTTGGGTGTGCTCATGCGGGGTGCAAAACTTAGGCAAATTCTGTCACGAATGTGGCAAACAAAAGCCGACTGATGCACCGCTTTATCGCTGTGATAAGTGCGGTTGGCAACCTGAGGACCCCAAAAATCCTCCCAAATTCTGTCCCGAATGCGGTGACCGTTTTGATGAAGCGGACAGTGTAAAACAGTGATAAAAATGACCGATAATATTCAATTCAAGTGTCCAAATTGCGGTGCGTCACTGCAATTTGACAGTGGCACACAAAATATGCGTTGTGAATACTGTGACTCGGAGTTTGACGTGGAATCGGTCAAGCGGTACAACGAAGAACAGAACGACACAAAAGAGGACAATGCCGATTGGGGTCAGGTTACGGGCACCGAATGGCAAGATGACGGCACAGTGGGTGTTTATGTCTGCAATTCCTGTGGCGGTGAGATTATGGCTGATGCCACCACCGCTGCCACAAGTTGCCCTTTCTGTGGCAACCCCGTGGTGCTGTCGGGCCGTGTTTCGGGAGTTTTAAAGCCTGATTATGTTATTCCTTTTAAACTTTCAAAGCAAGAGGCCAAGCAAAAACTGTCAGAACATTTTAAAGGCAAACGTCTGTTGCCAAAGGCCTTTAAAAAAGAGGCGACGATTGAGGAAATCAAGGGCCTTTATGTCCCGTTCTGGTTATTTGATGCCAATGTCAACGCCGATATGCGCTACCGCACCACCAAGGTGCGTGTGTGGTCAGACAGTCGGTATACATATACCGAAACCAGCCACTATTCGGTAACACGGGCAGGCAATATTGGTTTTCAGAACATCCCCGCCGACGGTTCTTCAAAGATGTCAGATGTGCTTATGGAGTCGCTTGAACCGTATTATTTTGGCGACGCGGTGGATTTTGAAACGGCCTATCTTTCGGGATTTTTTGCCGATAAGTATGATATTGCGTCCGAAAGTTGTCATCCCCGTATAAACCAACGCATAAGGCAGAGTACGGTTGACCGTTTCCGTGATACCGTCGGCGGTTATGACACGGTTCAACTCGAAAGCAGTTATGTGGGTTACAGTGACAGCAGCGTAAGGTATGCGCTTTACCCTGTGTGGTTGCTCAACACCTGCTGGAACGGCCAGAAATACACCTTTGCGGTCAATGGGCAGACAGGTAAAATCGTCGGTGACCTGCCGTTGGATAAAGGCGCTTATTGGAAGTGGTTCGGTATTGTTTCGGGCTCGGTGACATTGGGCGCGTTTCTCTTACTGCTTTTGATGTGGTTCGGAGGTGGCGCGTGATGAAAAAAATATTTGCGCTTTTGATTGCGGTATGTGTTTTGTGCTTTGCAACTGTCGTTTTTGCAGACAGCGTTGTTTCAAGATTTACCGATTCGGCTTCTGACACACTGACTGTCCAACAACAAACCGAACTTTGTCAAAAACTTGATAATGTAAGCGAGCGCACAGGTTACGACCTTTTAATTTCCATTCAAGACAGTATTAACGGCAAGTCCGAAGAGGCTTATATTGAGGATTATTACGGTTGGATAAGCGTTGAATTAAATATCGACCGCGGTGCAGTCATACTTTTAATAGCACTCGAAGAAAGAATTGTGTATATTGATTGCGCAGATGATGCGAGATATGCGGTTTCGTATCACGATGTAGAAGACATCCTTGATGCTATGACCGATGACCTGTCAAGTGGTGATTATTATTCGGCTTGTATGACCTTTGCCAATAAGTGCGACCAAAAGATTACGGCTTACATAAACCAAACAAGTTCCGAATCCGATGAAAATTATTACCCCCCTTACGATAACGATAATAACGGTGACTATAATTATGATTACGGTGAGGGAAACAGTTGCGATATACCTTATCTTGCATTGTTTTCGGCTATAGTCGGTGTCGTAGTTGGTTTCATAGCGGTTACCGTTATGAAATCCAAACTTAAGTCGGTCCGCCGACAAGAAGAAGCATCAAGTTATGTTGTGCCTGGCAGTATGCAAGTTACGGCAAGTTATGATGCGTTCCTTTACCGCAACGTTGTCCGACGTGAGAAACCGCGTAACAATAACAACGGACGTTCAGGCGGCGGGTTTACACCGCGTGGCGGCGGAAGTTTTGGCACAGGACGTCACCGCGGTTCGGGTCGTAGGTTTTAAACATTTTGCCAACAACACAAAGTTTCATTGACGTGTTTTGTTGGTTGGTGTATAATAAAGAAAAACCTTGAGGAGGAAAAATATGTATATTGCTGACTTTTTCAAAAATCTGTTCAAGAAGAACAATATAGGAGTCATTATCTGGCTTGTGATGAATGTTTTCCTTATTGTGTTCTTGTTCAGTGGCGGTTTTACCGATTGGCAGGGAGCGTTGTTGGGACTTGGTCTTTACATACTGTCAATGGTCGTCGCACTGTCGCCAATCGGTGAGTGGATTCTTCGCTTGCAGACCGGATGTAAGAAGATAAAGGACCCCGAAGTTCTTGCCCGTATGGAGCCATTGTTCAATGAGGTTTATGCCAAGGCAAAGCAACTCAATCCTGAGTTGCCTGACGGTATTCAAATGTTTATGTCGGAAGATGAGGAGCCTAACGCATTTGCCACAGGACGTAAGACGGTCTGCTTCACACGCGGTCTTTTCAACTGCTACAATGATGAGCAGATTAAGGGCGTTTTGAGTCACGAGTTTGGCCACCTTGCTCACAAGGATACGGACACTATTTTGGTTGTTTCGGTTGGAAATCTTATCATTACAACCATCTTTACCATCGTCCGTGTAATTGCCAACATTATGATGTTTATGGGTGAGTTCTTCACCGCAGTGTTCAGCAGAAGTTGGGGCGGTGTTATCGCTTCCATTTTCATAGGACTTGGACGTGTCATTGCCGACTTTATTCTGGTTTGGCTTATGAGACTGTGGAATCAACTCGGCGTGTGGTTGTGTATGCACTCCAGCCGTAAGAACGAGTACCGTGCAGACCAGTATGCATACCAGTGCGGTTATGCGTACGCACTTTGTGAGGTTCTTGACAGTTTTGGCACCGAAAAAAGCGCACAGGGTATCTTCGCTGCCCTTGCCTCCAGCCACCCCGAAAACCTTGACCGAATTGAAAATCTTAACGGTCTTATGACGGGTGCTTTAGAGGTTCAGTAATCTGATTACAAAAACTTTAAGAGGCCGTTCACCAATCGGTGAACGGCCTCTTTTTGTTTAAAGGGGAAGTTGCTTTTGATTTAAGATAAAACAGTTAACGTCTTCGGCGGGAACCGTTGACAATCAATAAAAGCCTTAACAACTGCATAACGCTGACGGCAAGTGCCGCAACGTAGGTCATTGCGGCGGCAGACAGCACCTTTTTAGCGCCGTTGAGTTCTTGTTCATCAAGGATTGCATTGTCTGACAATGCTCTTATTGCTCTGCGGCTTGCGTTAAACTCGGTCGGCAGTGTTACCAACTGAAAGATAACGCACAGACTGAAAAGGGCAACGCCTGCATAGGCAATATAACTGTAAAACTCGCCAAGGTAGGACAAAGCAACACCGATGAAAATAAGCGGAACGGCCAATTTTGAACCGATGCTGGTTATGGGCACAATGGCGGTGCGGATTTTCACAGGGATATAGCCCACCGCGTGTTGAACGGCATGGCCCGCCTCATGGCAGGCAACTCCAATAGCGGCAACCGAAGACGAATCGTGCACATTTTCCGAAAGGCGGATGACGTTGGTTCTCGGGTCAAAATGGTCGGTGAGGTGACCTTGCACCCGCTCGATTCTGACGTTTGAAACACCGTTGCCCTCCAAAACGCGACGCGCCGCTTCGTGTGCGGTCAAACCCCTTTTGGAAAACACTTCAGAATATTTTCTGAATGAGGAATTAACCTTTGCGCTTGCCACCAATGACAGTATCACAAACGGCAAAACCAAAACAATATATGTCCAATCAATATAGAACATTTTCAACCTCCGACAATAATTCACAATTTATATTATTTCCGCAATTTCTTAAAAATACTTTTCTGTGGTGCAAACCCCAGTATTACCTTACCCAAATCACAACTTATTTAAAAAACAATTATTTTTTTGAAATCAGTGCGTTTTTACGACTACATTGTAGCGCAACGGCGTAAAAAGTCAACAATATTACACCGCAAAACATTTTAAAAATATTACGGCAACTTTAATCTTAAGCAATCTCATATTTTTGTCATATTCATTGGTTTCGGGCAAACACTATTCTCAAAAAGAGAAATGAGGAAAATATGAAGACCGAAACGCATTTAGACCTTGCCTTAAAAATCTGCAAAAAGCAACTGAAATTTGTGCCGTTTTACAAGAAGTTTTTGTTCGGGTTGGGATGTGTTTTGCCCGATTTTGACCCGATTTCGTATCTCAAAGGGTTCAGAATCCGTCCTTTTTTCGGGCATAACTGGGAAAACGCAAAGGATTATATTCTTCGGTCGGCACAGAACATCAAAGACAAGGGAGTCGGGTTGCGTCTTGGTATCCTTGTGCATTATATCTGCGATGCATTTACCTTTTCACACAACAGCGGTTTTGACGGAGGTTTGCGTGACCACACACTGTATGAAAAAAGACTGCACGACATTGTTATGCAGGACGGCAGTCGTAATTTTCAGAAAACGGTGACCAAAAACCTTGCACGGCACATCGAAGCAAATCACCACAGGTATAAACAAATGCCCGCCTCAATGGAAACTGATGCAGATTTTATCCTTTCGGTAAGCACAGCCACTGTCGACTATTGCATTGAGAAACATAACACTCAAGTCTTCAACTCACGCACAGCCGAACGGTAAACCTCGCGCCCGTAAACGGCCAGAGATGCAATAAAATAAGGCATTGTGAATATCATCGGCAAAACAAGAAGATTCAAAGCAAACCAACCGAAAAAACTGAACACAAAAACAACAAATCTTACACGGCGGTTACGTGTTATTTTTACCGAAGTTGTGATGATAGAATGCGCCGACATTGACGGGTTGTTGAACATAACGGTGTAAAACATTGCATAAAGACTGACCCAAAGAATCAAGAGCAAAAATCCCAACATTTCAAGAACGGGTATTAGTGGCGTCAGACTGTCCATCCAAGTGGGCATAGTAATATTAAGGCGGCTGTAAAAATCAGGCAAGGTGACGATGTTGAGCAAAACATACGGCAGAAAACTGATGATTGCGCCCACAACAAGGCGAAAAAACAGACCGACCGATACAAGTACTGCCTTGCCAAAAACCGAAGCCGAGGAAAAATAGTGGAATATTTCCGAAACAGAAGGGTCACTGCCGCCCGTCACCAACCAAAACCACCGCATTACGCCGTAAATCAGCGGAAACATAACGCTAAGACTGAACACAGCCGAAAAAACAGTGATGCAGTTGCCCGCAACAATGTTGTGGAGAGGTACATCGGTGGGGGAAAACGGCGACCATACGTTATCGACCTTGAAAATGGTCATAAGTGCTGATTGCATTACAATATTAAGCAACGCCGTTGATAAAAACACCAGTGTCACCGCAATGGCTTGTGACCAACGGTGTCTGAGTGAATTTTTTGCGGCAGTCTTTATTTCGCTGAAGGTTGGTTGCAAAGTAACTGCATCAAAAGATTGCATTGTAGCGTCCTCTTTCAAAAGTAATCGGGCTTTATTGTTGCTGTTTCGGCTAACTATAATCGTTATCATAGCATATTATAGCACCGATTTTGTAAAAAGTAAACCAAACTCTCCTGTGTTAACATTTTTTTTACAAGCCCACACAGTTATTATTAAAGAAAATTGCCGTATTAAACGTTTGATTCTGCGGTTGCGATACCGCTGTCAAAACGAAATATACAAAAATATGAATAAATATACACGATGTTGTATATATAAAACGATTGAAAAAAGACTCAAAACCGACCGTGAAAAAGAGGAAACAAAAGGCTTTTGGTGTTTTTTTACATATATTAACCCAAAAAACGCCCGATTTTGGCATTATACATAAATTTGAAAAAAACACTTGATTTTATTCATTTTTCGTGTATAATTATTACTATTATAATGCCCAAGAGTTTTTTGTCGCACGGAGGTGCCGTTATGTATAAGGTTTTTATTGACGGAAGAGAGGGAACAACCGGTCTTCGGATTATCGAACGTTTACAGGGAAGACAGGATATTGAACTTTTGCTTATCCCTGAAAATTTGAGGAAGGACCCTGTTGAACGAAAGAAATACTTAAACGCTTGCGATGTCGCTTTTCTTTGCCTGCCCGATGTTGCCGCTATTGAAGCGGTCTCGATGGTGGAGAACGAGAATGTGAGAATTATTGACACTTCAACGGCACATAGAACCAATCCCGACTGGGTTTATGGTTTTCCTGAGTTATATGATAACTTGGCAAATGCGTTGCCCACCGCCAAAAGGGTTGCAGTACCGGGCTGTCACGCAAGTGGATTCAATGCTTTGATTGCTCCTCTGACCGAGTCGGGTGTTTTACCGTACGATGCGCTTGTCACCTGCTTTTCACTGACGGGTTACTCGGGCGGCGGCAAGAAGATGATTGCCGAATATGAGGGTGACAAGGCCGATGAACTTTATAGTGCAAGGATTTACGCTTTGGGCCAGAGCCACAAGCATCTGCCCGAAATGGCGGCAATATCCAAACTTTATAACAGGCCTGTTTTCTCGCCCATTGTTGACGACTATTACAGTGGAATGTTGGTAACTGTGCCTTTCTTCGGCTCGCAGGTCAACGGCGGAATTGAGGCAGTCAAAAAGGCTTATATAACAAAATATTCGGGCAAGAAGTTTATCGACATCTCGGATATAAACGGCGAAAAAACGGCAATGCTTGGCTCAAACAACCTCTCAGGCAAGGACAAAATGCAGATTTTTGTCACAGGGAATGAGGAACGTTTCACTGTGTCGGCAAGGTTTGATAATCTGGGCAAGGGCGCTTCGGGTGCCGCCGTCCAATGTATGAACATAATGTTGGGAATTGAGGAAACAACGGGTCTCGACCTATAATTATGGCAGAGAAAGTAAAGGAATGAAAAATATGATTAAGACTGATGGCGGAATTTGTGCCGCAAAGGGATTTAAAGCCGCAGGTATTCATTGCGGAATCAGAAAAAACAAATCAAAGCGTGACCTGTCACTCATTATAAGCGAGGTCAAGGCCTCGGCCGCCGCAACCTATACAACCAATCTTGTAAAGGGCGCGCCCATAACCGTAACAAAGCAGAATATTGCCGACGGCTTTGCCCAAGCTATCATTTGTAACAGCGGTAATGCCAACACCTGCAACGCCAACGGTATTGAGATAGCCGAGGCTATGTGCAGTCTTTGCGAGCAGTTTACAGGTATTGATGCAACCGATGTTATTGTAGCATCAACAGGTGTTATCGGCCAACCTCTTGATATAAAGCCTATCGAAATGGGTATGGAGGATCTGGTCAATGACCTTACCGATGACGGCAGTCTCCGTGCCGCAGAGGGGATTATGACTACCGACACCCGTGTCAAAGAGATTGCTTTTAAATTCAACGTTAACGGCAAGGAATGTACTATCGGCGGTATTGCCAAGGGTTCGGGAATGATACATCCCAATATGGCGACAATGCTTGTGTTTATCACTTCCGATGTTGCCATTAAGCCTGAGATTTTGCAAAAGGCTTTGAGTGCTGACATAGAGGATTCGTTCAATATGGTAAGTGTTGACGGTGACACATCAACCAACGATATGTGTTGTGTCCTTGCCAACGGTATGGCCGAAAACGATGTTATTGACAGCGTTGAAAGCGAGGGCTATAAGGCATTTAAAGAGGCTTTGTTTGCTGTGACGTCTTACCTTTGCAGAATGATTGCCCGTGACGGAGAGGGAGCAACAAGACTTATGGAGGTTAACGTCAAAGGTGCCGCAACAAAAGAAATTGCAAAAACCGTTGCCAAGTCGGTTGCTTGTTCTTCGCTTTTGAAAGCCGCAATCTTCGGCGCTGATGCCAACTGGGGTCGTGTGCTTTGTGCTATCGGTTACAGCGGTGCCGACCTTGATGTAAATAAGGTTGGTGTTTCTTTCAAATCTTCTGCAGGTACCGTTGAGGTTTGCCGCAACGGTGCAGGCGTTGATTTCAGCGAGGAAATAGCCAAGGAGATTCTGCTTAAAGAGGAAATACAGATTCTTATTACACTTGATAGCGGTGACAAAGAAGCCACTGCTTGGGGTTGCGACCTTACGTACGATTACGTCAAGATCAACGGTGATTACAGAACCTGATAAAGAAAAGGTGAGAGATATGGAAATAAATAACGCACAAAGAGCCCAGATTTTAACCGAGGCTTTGCCTTATATCCAAAAATATTCAGGCAAAATAGTCGTTGTGAAATATGGCGGAAACGCTATGATAAACGATGAACTAAAGTCGGCCGTTATGCATGATATCGTTCTGATGTCGCTTATCGGTGTCAAGGTTGTGCTTGTGCACGGCGGCGGTCCTGAAATCTCAGGAATGCTTAAAAAAATCGGTAAGGAGTCGGTCTTTGTGGACGGTCTCCGTGTCACCGATGCCGAAACCGTTGAGGTCGTTCAGATGGTGTTGGCAGGTAAGACCAACAAGGACCTTGTAAATCTTCTCGGTACAGTTGGCGGCAAGGCGGTCGGTCTTTGCGGACTTGACGGGCAGATGATTACAGCCGAAAAGATGGACGATGTTCACGGTTACGTGGGTGAAATCGTAAATGTTGATACAACCCCAATCTTAGACCTTTTGGAAAAGGGCTATATCCCTGTAATATCAACCGTTGGTTGCGATGCAGACGGTAATGTTTACAACATCAATGCTGATACGGCGGCCGCAAGAATTGCGGGTGAACTCAAGGCCGAAAGTTTTATTTCGATGACTGATATTTCAGGATTGATGCGAGACAAGGACGACCCCGATTCACTGATAAGAAAGATAAATGTCAGCGAGGCAACGACGCTCATCCGTTCGGGTGTTATTCAGGGCGGTATGATTCCCAAGGTCGAATGCTGTATCGAGGCTATTCGCGAGGGCGTACAGAAAGTATTTATTATTGACGGACGTATCCCTCACGCAATTTTGATTGAAACCCTGACCGATGAGGGTATCGGCACTATGTTTGTGGGTTAACGATTTGCAGGTAGATGAAATGTTAAGTTTTAAGGAAAAAGATAGACAGTTTGTTGCCAATACCTATGGCCGATTTAATGTTGAATTGGTCAGCGGTAAGGGTGCCGAACTTTATGACACAAACGGCAAGAAGTACATTGATTTGGGCAGCGGTATTGCCGTCAACACCTTTGGCGCTTCGGATGACCAATGGAAAAACGCCGTAATCAAACAGTTGGAATTGATTCAACACACCTCTAACCTTTATTACACTCGGCCCTGCGCCAAATTGGCCGAACTTTTGTGTCAAAAATCGGGGATGAAAAAGGTTTTCTTCGGCAACTCGGGTGCCGAGGCCAACGAGTGCGCCATAAAGACTGCCCGAAAATATTATTCTGATAACCACGGCGGAAAACAGGGCAAGATAATCACATTGGTAAATTCTTTCCACGGCAGAACCGTGACAACCCTTTCTGCCACAGGTCAGGACGTTTTTCACAAAGATTTTGGCCCTTTTACCGAAGGCTTTCGTTTCTGCGAGGCCAACAACTGTGAGCAACTGAATGAACTTGTCGGTGATGATACCGCCGCTGTTATGATAGAACTCGTTCAAGGAGAAGGCGGAGTCAACGCTCTGGGTAAAGAGTTCGTTGATTGCATAAAATCGTGCGCTGAAAAGTACGGATTTCTCATAATTGCCGATGAGGTTCAGACTGGTAACGGTAGAACGGGAAAATATTTCGCTTCGGAGCATTTCGGTTTAAAACCTGACATAATCACCACGGCCAAGGGCCTTGGCGGAGGATTGCCAATAGGCGCTTGCCTTTTGGGCGAAAAGGTGGAAGCCACATTAAGCGCAGGTGACCACGGTTCAACCTTTGGCGGAAATCCTGTGGTTTGCGCGGGCGCCATTTCGATAGTTGAGCGAATTGATGACGCTTTACTTAAAGAGGTAGCCGAAAAGTCTGAATATATCAACAAAAAACTGCTTGCAATCAAGGGTGTCAAGTCAGTTTCGGGACTTGGGCTTATGATTGGCATTGAGACCGAAAAAACGGCCAAGGAGTTGGCTGTGGCTTGTCTTGAAAAGGGCGTTTTGATACTGACCGCCAAGACAAAACTGCGTATGTTGCCACCTTTGAATATCACTTATGAACAGTTGGATAAAGCACTTGAGATTTTAAAGGAGATTATTGAAGAATGAAGCATCTTTTGAAATTGGGTGACCTGTCACCCGCCGAGATTGAGGAGATATTAAACCTCGCCGACCAGTTGAAATATGACCAGAAACACGGTGTCGACCACCGCTATCTTAAGGGTAAGACCCTTGGTATGATATTCCAGAAGTCGTCTACCCGCACCCGTGTTTCATTTGAAACGGGTATGTATCATCTTGGCGGTCAGGCAATGTTTTTGAGTTCACGTGACCTTCAGATTGGCCGTGGTGAGCCTGTTGAGGATACAGCGCGTGTTCTTTCCCGTTATCTTGACGGTATTATGATACGTACATTTGCGCAACAAGAGGTTGAGGACCTTGCTAAGTACGGTTCTATTCCGATAATCAACGGATTGACCGATTATTGCCACCCCTGTCAGGTGCTGGCTGACCTTATGACCATCCGTGAGCATAAGGGTGAACTTAAAGGTCTGAAACTGACATTTGTCGGTGACGGAAACAATATGGCTAACTCGCTCATTGTCGGTGGCATCAAGGCGGGTATGGAGATTGCTATCGCCTGTCCCAAGGGCTATGAGCCCGATGCTGAAATATGCAAATGGGCAAGTGTCAACGGTAAATTTACCTGCACTGACGATATTGCTGTGGCAGTAAAGGATGCCGATGCCGTTTATACCGACGTTTGGGCGTCAATGGGGCAGGAAGAAGAAAGGGTCATTCGTGAAAAGGTGTTTAAATCTTATCAGGTTAATGAGGAGTTTATGTCTTTGGCACACAAGGATGCAATGGTTATGCACTGCTTGCCTGCGCACCGCGGTGAGGAAATAACTGCCGAGACCTTTGAAAAGCACGCCGATGAGATTTTTGACGAGGCCGAAAACCGTCTGCATGCGCAAAAGGCCGTCCTTGTTCTTACAATGGGCGACAAGAAATAAAATATAGGTAATATGTGAAAACCAACCGCCGTGAAATCGACTTCCACGGCGGTTTTTGTAGTTATATGTGCTTTTTGTTTCGGTATAAAGGTTTTTAAAATACAAGTCAAAACAATGATTGTATTTCTTAAAAAATCCGTTTAAAGTTCGCTCCAGTATTTTCGGTCCATACTTCTGAACTGAATTGCCTGTGCAATGTGTGTGGCTTCAATTTTGTCTTTTCCGTCAAGGTCGGCGACGGTACGGGCAATCTTTAAAATTCGGTCATAAGACCTTGCCGACATACCAAGGTTTTCAAATGCCACCTTTAAAATGTTATTGGCATCATCGGTCAAAACGCAGTATTTTTGCATTAAGTCCGAGGTAAGTCTTGCATTACAGGTAACGCCTGTACCTTTATAGCGCGCCTGTTGAACGGCACGCGCCTTTTCAACACGTTGTCTTATCTTGGCTGAAGTCTCGCCTTCAGAACGTCCTGTCAGTTCTTCATACTGCACCGCAGGTACTTCAACGTGGATGTCCAATCGGTCAAGCATTGGGCCGGATATCTTGCCAAGATACTTTTTGACGGCCACAGGGGAACAGATGCACTTTTTCTTGGGGTGGCCAAAGTATCCGCAAGGACAGGGGTTCATTGCAGCAACAAGCGAAAATTCACAAGGATATGTAAGCCGACCGCTGACACGTGAAATGGTCACCTTACCGTCCTCAATGGGTGCGCGCAAGACCTCCATTGCCTGACGGGAAAACTCAGGGAACTCATCCAGAAACAGAACACCGTTGTGGGAAAGTGAGATTTCACCCGGTCGTGGCACAATTCCACCGCCCGAAAGACCTGCCGCCGATACTGTGTGGTGCGGCGAACGGAACGGACGCGTGACGATAAGCGGTGTGTCCGACGGGAGAGCACCTGCAACAGAGTGTATTTTTGTAGTTTCTATCGATTCATCAAAGGTCATCGACGGCAGAATAGACGGCAGACGTTTGGCAAGCATACTTTTACCTGAGCCGGGAGGACCGATAAGCAAAACGTTGTGACCGCCTGCGGCGGCAATTTCAAGGGCTTTTTTGGCGGCCGTCTGACCCTTGACATCAAAGAAATCGGGACAATTAAAAAAAGGCGAGCCAATATCAGGTTTACTTGCAGGCTCAATCTTTTGTTCGCCGCGCAGATGCATAACCAACTGTTTGACACTGCTGACGGGATATATCTCAATTCCCTCAACCACCGAAGCCTCATAAGCATCGGATTTTGGCACAAAAAACTTTTTTATATTATGTTTTTGAGCCTCAATGGCCATGGAAAGCATACCGTTAATATGTCTCAACTGACCGTCGAGCGAAAGTTCTCCGATAAAGGCGCACTCGTCAAGGTCGCATTGTGCATTGAGTTGTCCCGAAGCATTCAGAATTGCCACAAGTGAGGGCAGGTCATACATTGAACCCGCTTTCTTAATGTCGGCAGGGGCAAGGTTGACGGTGATTTTGGTTGTGGGAAAGGTGAATCCGCTGTTTTTCAGTGCCGAACGCACACGGTCGCGTGACTCTTTAACCGCAGTATCGGGTAGACCGACAATTTCAAAGTTAGGAAAACTGTTTGAAATGTCAGCCTCAACCTCAACCATATAAGCGTCAATACCGAAAATGCCTGTACTGTGCAGATGTGTGAACATATACTCTCCTCAAAAAATCCGATGCTGTAAAGCCGCACAGCATCGGATGATGTTCAAGTTTATCCTCGGCTATTGTTTGAGCCGACGGTTACTGTTGTGGAATAGTATCTTCCGTTGCGGTAGATACGGGCAGTGACCTTTGTGCCGGGTTTACATTCGTCCAAAGTATCAATAAAATCAGAATATTCTTTGATTTCAACCTTGTTGAAAGCGGTGATAATATCACCCGAACGGATGCCAGCATTATAAGCGGGGGCGTTCTTTACAACATTCTTGACGGCGGCACCCGAAGGCAGACCGTACTGTGCAAGATATGAAGAATCGTATTTATAAATCTCAATACCGATGTAAGGCGATGGATTGTCCTTATTATCAATGATTTCCCTGACAACCTGAATTGCGGTGTTTACAGGGATTGCAAAACCCATACCCTCAAAACTTTCGTCAACAAGTTTTGATGAGTTAATGCCGATGAGTTGACCCTTTGAGTTGAGCAAAGCACCGCCTGAGTTACCGGGGTTAATGGCGGCATCGGTCTGAATAAGTTCCATTTCACCAATGGAATCAATGGTAATGGTGCGGTTAAGACCGCTGACAATACCGTAGGAAACCGAGTTCAGAAATTCAATTCCGCCGGGGCAACCGATGGCAATGGCATACTGACCCACCTTAATATCATCCGAATTGCCGAGTTCAACAGCGGGCAAATTCTTCTTTTCAATTTTGATAACGGCAAGGTCGGCCGAAACATTATAGCCGATGACCTTGGCATCAATAGGGCTATCTGGGTGTGACATCAGGAACACCTCAACCGAAGTGTTGGCCGATTGGGTGGCAACCACGTCCGAAATGACGTGATAGTTGGTGATGATATAACCGTCATTAGTATAAATGACGCCTGAGCCCTCACCCGTTTCCTCGGTGGAACCGCCAAAAAAACTTTCAACCGAAGCCTTGGTGCGTATTCCTACAACACTGTTGGAAGACTTGTCATAAACCGCTTCAACCAATGACTCGACATTGCCGTCAATGGTGATGGTGGTTGAGTTGTTGGCACTGTCGGGTGATGAACTTTCGGTGCCGTCGGAACTTTGAGTGTCCTGATTTGAGGTGACTGAAGCTGTATTGCTGCCGTCCTTATCATTGTTCTTCATTGAGCCGAAAGCAATAGAAAGCGAAGTGGCGGTGCTGACCAGTACCGACAAAACAATACAAACGACTATTGCACCAACGCCGAATACCTTTTTATCCTTTTTAGGCGGTTCGGGATTAGACGGTGCAGAATAACCGTAATTGTTATTTGGGGTATAACTGTAAGACTTTACTGGTTGTTTGTCAACCGAAGTGTTATTTTCGACGTTGGGGGAAGTGCTGTTAATATTATTTTCATCCATAATGTGATCGCTCCTTTGCGAGAATATGGCAATCTTTATAAAGTATATTATATCCGCCAAATATTAAGAGTAAAGGCGGATAATGTTAACAAACTATAAATAAATCATACTCCAAAAACATTTAACAGTCAAATGTTTTAAGAAAATTTATACGGTAAAATAACAAAATTTACATAAACGGCGCAAAAACATTGAGAATTGCCTGCAAAAGACGTTTGCGCAACGGTCTTTTTGCCCATTTTGAAAGAATAATTTCACAGCTTTGCTGTTGCATTTCGATAAAATGTTCCTTTATATCCTCAACGGCGGGAACATTGCACATCCAGACACCACACTCAAAATGGAAATAGAAACTGCGGTAGTCCATATTTATAGTTCCGCAGGTTGCCACAGCGTCATCCGAAACAAACAGTTTTGAGTGCACAAACCCAGGCGAATATTCAAAAATACGCACTCCTGCCTCAAGCAATTCCTGATAATTGAACTGTGTCACTGGGTGAACATACCACTTGTCACCGATACTAGGGGTAATGATGCGAACGTCAATACCGGCTTTGGCCGCCGATGTCAACGCGGTGGTCATTGTGTTATCCAGAATGAGATAAGGTGTAACAATATACACATAATCCTTGGCGGTGCCCAAAATCTGGCGGTAAATTCCCTCGCCAGGGTAATGGTGTGTGTCCAGAGGATTTTCAACATAAGGTTGGACATATCCCTTTGCTTTTGGGAATGTATCAACAATATAGTACTTTGGGTCAAGCCTCTCACGGCTCATACTACTCCACATTTCGCAAAAAGCCACTGCAAAACTTGTGGCGGCAGGGCCCTTCATAATAACAGCCGAGTCCATCCAATACCCGTGCGGATGCGTTTCGTTAATATATTCGTCGGCTAAGTTAAGTCCGCCTGTCATTGAAATGTAACCGTCAATAACACAAATTTTTCGGTGGTCACGGTTGTTAAGAAACAGGTCAACTGAGGCACGCACACGGTTAAATGCCATAACTCTGATACCCTCGGTACGCAGATTTTTGACAAACCTTCGGCTTTGACGGGAAATAGAGCCAAAATCGTCAAAAATTATTCTGACCTCAACACCTGCCTCGGCCTTTCGGCGCAAAACTTCGTGAATAGCGTTCCACATCTTACCTCTTGCCAGAATGAAATACTCAAGGAATATATATTTTTCGGCTGTTTCAAGCGCCTCAAGCATTTTTGGCAAAAATTCCTCGCCGGGGGCAAAAAACTCCACAGTAGTGTCGGTATAAACGGGATAATCAGACTCGTGAAAAAGATATTGAGATTGACGGGCGTGGTCAACGTCCTCAAAATGCAGGTCGGTAACTACCGCGGGGTCCTGCCACAAATAGCGCTTGTTCAGTTTTTTCTGCTCGCGCATACGTTTTTTCAGCAACGGTTTGACCTTGCCGTTACCCCAAAGGAAAAACAATACACCACCCACAAGCGGTGCAACAAGTATGAAAACAATCCACGTCAGTTTATAACTCGGGTTGTCACGTTTGTTGATAATGGCAAAAACAATCACAATGCCGATGATACGCACACCTGCATAAATAAAGGTGGCCCACTGTTGCAGGTACATCTCAATAAGCGCAACAAAGCCGATCTGCAAAATAATAAGCAGACCTGCCGTGATGATTCTGCCAGGTATGGCAACACCGCGTTTATATTCTTTTGTTCCGTACTCTTTCAAAGTTGTCACCCCATTGGTAACGCTGTTATCTTAATAAACAAGCCGACACGAAACAACGCGTCGGCTCAGTTTCTTATCATATTATATACCCAAGCGGAAAATTTTTCAAGTGTTACAGAATTTCGCACGATGTGAGGTTAAATCCAAATTCCGATTCAACGTCAGCAACAAAGGTAGATTTTGCAAATGATGTGTCATTGTCGTCACCGCCGTAATAGGTCGTGACCAAAGAAAAGACCTCATAAACATTGCCGTTTTTGGTGACCGAAACAACCGTATGCAGCGGCGTTCCGTTTTCAACAACGGGTATTGCAAAGTAACCGTTGGGCGCGACGGTCGAGTTGAGACATTCCTCGGTCAACTCAATGCCGTAAAAACTTTTAGCAAAGCCCTCGACAAGACAGGTGTTTACACAAAAACCGTATCCTGTAATGTCGGCCGAATAGTCAAACAAAGCAAGTGCTGAAGCCACGGCAACGTCCTGCTCGTTTTCAAAGCAAGTGTTGAAGCATTGGTTAAGGTTAAGCATAGAGGCGAAACGAATTTTCAGTTGTTCTTCGGTATATTTTTGGACAACAGGCGTTTCAACCGAATGCTCAACGGGTGCGGCGGCTTCGTCAACAGTTACGATTATTTCGGAGACGGGCGCGTTTTCAAACTGTATATCAGGCACTTTTTCGGTGGGCGAAAGACACAAAACAGCGCAAAGACAAACGGCCGAAAACACCGCCAAAATATGCAGAATATTCCGTTTGTTCATACGCTCACCACCACAACATATATTTGTTACATTATCATTATATACTCTATGTTGGTGAAAATCGTATCATTGCGATTACAGTTTGATTAAATTTAGGTTACAAATATTACAAGCGTGTAATATTTTGAAAAATAAAAAACGCGAATTTTGGCACTCGGTGTACTTTGGTGTTGAAATCACTCGAAAAATCCGAAATCACGTCGGTCCCTACAATCAGGCACAAAATCGGCTTTTTGGCAGTTGTTACAATATTATCGCCATGAGCACAATACCACAGCCTTGATAAGATTACAATAACCTATCAGGGCCGTGGTTTTGGTGTTAGTGGATATTAAAACAACTTTTCGGGATTTAAAATATTCTTCGGGTCAAAGGTCGATTTGATACCGCGCATCAATGCTATCTGTGTATCACCAAGACTTTCTCTCAAATATCCCTTTTTGGCGAAGCCGATACCGTGCTCGCCAGAGACCTGACCGCCTATTTCATTAGCCTTCTGATACATCATATCGAAAGCCTTTTTGAGTTTCTCTTCCCAAATCTTGTCGGTTGCACCGTCACGGCAGATATAAATGTGAAGGTTACCGTCACCAGCGTGGCCGAAACTGGGGATTCTGACCCCTAATTCCTTGGCAATGATATGGGTGTATTTGATAAACTCTGCAATTCGGTTTCGGGGAACAACAACGTCACACTCGTCCATTTCATCGGTCGAGGCTTTGATAGCCTCAAGAAAGGCACCACGGGCCGACCAAACCGACTTTTTGCGCTCCTCGGTATCGATGAAGAAAGCGTCGGTTGCTCCATTGACGATACAAAGGTCGGCAATCTTGGAGTAATTTTTCTCAATCTCGTCGTCCGAAGAGCCGTCAAAGGTCAGCAACAAATATGCGGGATGAGCAGTGTCAGGGAACTTCTTAGAAAGATAGTCCTCTGCGAAAAGAATTGTATCGCGTGACATATATTCAATGGCGGTGGGGTTGGTATCGGTTTTGACAATCAACGGAACGCAGTCAAGCGCATCATCCATCGAGTCAAACGGAACAAGCAGACTTACCGATTTTGTCGGCTTGGGTAAGAGCCTCAAAACTGCTTTAGTAATGATACCCAAAGTGCCTTCCGAACCAACCATAAGGTTAAGAAGACTGTAACCTGAACTGTTTTTAACAATCTTACCGCCGAAAATCTGCACCTCGCCGTTGGGCAGGACCACCGTCAACTCACGCACATAGTCACGGGTGACACCGTAACGGACGGCACGCATACCGCCTGCATTGGTCGAGATATTACCGCCGATGGTGGCCGATTTCTCACCTGGGTCGGGCGGATAGAAAAGCCCGTTTTCCTCAACAAAGGCGGCAAGTTCCATAAGCAGAACACCGGGTTCGACCGTGACGGTCAGATTTTCGGTGTCAAGTTCCAAGATACGGTTCATTTTTGCAGTGCATAGCAAAATTCCGCCCTTGACCGCAACCGCCGCGCCAACAAGACCGGTACCTGAACCGCGTGCGGTTACAGGGATATTGTACTTGTAGGCATAGGTCATAATTTTGGAAACCTCTTCGGTCGAGGTTACAAATATCAGTACATCAGGAGCGTTTTCGGTACCCCCAAGTTCGTCGTGATGGTAGTCGGGGTTTATCTCGCCCTCAACAAAAATCCTGTCGGCAGGAATAAAGGATTTAAAATACTCAATATCGTTTGAATTTATTTTGTTATACATTATTTCCTACCCCCTTTTATCATTTTTTCAAGTTCGGCAAGGCAGGCGTAAAGGTCACCTATCACGCAGTAGTGCGCAATATCAAAAATGGATGCCGAACGGTCAGAGTTGACAGCAATGATGCACTCGGAGCCCTTCATACCTGCGGCAAACTGAACTGCACCTGAAATGCCAAGGGTGATTATAAGTTTGGGCGCAACCGTTTTACCGCTAAGACCAATCTGACGGCTTGCATCAACCCAACCGCATTCAACAAGCGGTCTTGTGCAGGCAAGTTGAGCGCCTATAGAATCTGCGAACTTTTGTACAATTTCAAGGTCATCTTTGGACTTCAGTCCGCGACCCACGGCAACGATAATCTCGGCATCCGAAATATCGTTTTCGGGTGGTTTGTGTTCAACGTTGATAACCCTTACCGAAGGCTCTTCCCAATCGGAATTGACCTTGCATTTTACTATTTCACCCGTTGCGTTTTCAACCTGTTCGGGAGCCGAAAAGACCTTGTAACGCACGGTGCAGAACTGAGGTCTTGTGTTAGGTGTGATAATACGCGCCATAATGTTACCGCCGAAAGCAGGTCTAATCTGCACAAGGTCGGTGTTTTCCTTTATCTCAAGACGCGTGCAGTCGGCAGTCAGTCCTGTTCTAAAACGGCAGGCGACACGGGGTGCAAGGCTTCGACCAATGTTGGTGGCACCGACGAGCACGCTTGAGGGTTTAACGGCGTTAATGAAATTTTCAAAGGCATTCGCGTATGTAGTAACGGTGAAATTCTCAAAAATCGGCGAATCGTAGACAAAGACTTTGTCGACACCGCTTTTGAGCAGTTTTTCCGAGTAACCGTTGTCCCCGTTGCACATCAGAACGGCATAAACGGGGTGGTTTATTTTGGCTGCAAGTTCTCTCGCCTTACCGATAAGTTCAAAACTCACGGGATGTATACCGCCGTCAGCACAGTCGGCAAAAACGGCAATTCCGCGCCAAAGTGATTTGTCAACGGTTACCACGGCTTGGTCCTCAACATATTCAATGACACCGTTAGGGCCTTTTTTGACACAAAGTTTACACATTTTGCAAGCGGAATTTATGTGCAGTTCGCCGTCATAAGAAATGGCCGAAAACGGGCAAATTTTAATCAACTGTTCGGCTGTGTCAGGGGTTATAAGTGATTTGTTTATCTTCAACTCTGCCATTTATCCCACCGCCTTTCAAATAAACTTTTTATCGTGCAGAAGTTTAAATATCTCGGTTGCATTTTCTTCCGCCGTTCCCTCAAAACACACGTGCTCTGACATCTTTTCGGGAGGGAATATCTTTTCAACCTGTGTGGGTGAACCCGAAAGACCGTAGTGCTTGGGGTCACTGTCGATAAAATCGTCAAGCGAAAGTACCTTTATAAGGTTATCATTACCCTCGGATGCCTTTTTGCGTTTGTAGGAGGGCAGACGCGGTGTGTTTATCTCACCGTCGGCACATATTACACAAGGAGTGTCCATTTCGGCTGTCATAATAAGATTACCGAGCGTGCAGTTGAACTTCAACTTGCCGTCAACAATTTCGCACGACTGAACATTGGAATAGTGGGGGATACCCAAAAACTCCGCCATCTCGGCGCCGACCTGCGCAGTGTCACCGTCGGTAGTCTGCTTTCCGCAGATGATAAGGTCATAGTTACCCATCGACACAAGGCAGGACGAAAGGGTATAAGAGGTTGCCAGAACGTCAGCGCCTGCAAAACGGCGGTCACTAATAAGAACGCCATTGTCGGCACCCATATAAACGGCTTCTAACAATACTTGTTTTGCCGCGGGAGGACCCATCGTAATCGCCGTAACGGTACCGCCATAGGTCTCTTTTAAAGCAAGAGACGTCTCAAGCGCGTAAAGGTCATATGGATTCATCTTACTGTCGGCACCGTCGCGGATAAGAACACCCGTTACTGGGTCAACCTTGACGTTTGAACTGCCTGGAACCTGTTTGATACAAACGATAATGTTCATAAGTCACCATGCCTTTGTTAAAATAATCAATAGTATATTATCAGTTTAACATACTAAAAAAACGATTACAACGATAATTATTTTTTTAACAAACTTTCGCCCATAACAGTACATCTGTGCAAAAAGAAAAACCGCCCAAACTCTTGGGCGGTATGTATTAGTTTAACCGTGGTACAGTTTTTTTGTCTGATATTTCGGCTCGCAGGTGAGGTTTACGCCGAGTTTTTTGAACACGTTGATATCAACCGAACTAAGCATTACCGATGAATGAGCCTCACAGTTTTTAAGCATTTTAAGGCAGTCCATTGCCTTTTTGGCGTTTTCGTCGGTAACGGCCGAAACGCAAAGGGCAATCAAAATTTCATCGGTGTGCAGTCTGGGATTGTGGTTTCCAAGGAAACAGACCTTAAGTTCCTGCACAGGCTCGATAACGTTCTGAGGAATCAGTCTGACTTCTTTTGGGATGCCCGCCAATGCTTTCAAAGCGTTGAGAAGCATTGCCGAACTTGCGCCCAATAACGAGGTTGTTTTACCCGTGACAACGGTACCGTCGGGAAGTTCCAAGGCAGCGGCGGGAGCACCTGTGTCATTAGCGCGGTTGTTTGCGGCGGCAATGACCGTACGGTTGGCAATATTTATACCTGCCTGTTCCATAAGAAGTTCGATTTTTACGGTTTCGGTGTCGTCGGCCTCGCCGCGACTGCGTTTGCAAAGGGCCTCGTAATAGCGTCGTATTATCTCATTATCGGCGGCCGCCTTTACAGCATCGGGGTCAAAAATGCAGTTGCCTGCCATATTGACACCCATATCTGTCGGCGATTTGTAAGGACAACTGCCCAACATTCTTTCCATACAGGCCTTGACAACGGGGAATATCTCAACATCGCGGTTGTAGTTTACAGCCAACACGCTGTAAGATTCAAGATGGAACGGGTCAATCATATTGACATCATTCAAATCGGCGGTTGCGGCCTCGTAAGCCAGATTTACCGAATCCTGCAAACCAAGATTCCAGATAGGGAATGTCTCAAACTTGGCATAGCCTGCCTCAATACCTCGTTTATGCTCGTGATAAAGTTGGCTTAAACAGGTAGCCATCTTACCGCTACCCGGTCCGGGTCCCGTAACAACAACAAGTTTTCTTGTGGTCTCAATATAATCATTTTTACCATATCCCTCGTCTGAAACAATGAGTTTAAGGTTTGAGGGATAACCGGGAATGGGGTAATGTTTGTAAACAGGAACACCGAGTGACTGCAGTTTTTTAGCAAAGGCATCGGCCGAGGCTTGACCCGTATAACGTGTGAGCACAACGCTTCCGACAAAAAGACCAAATCCACGGAAAGCATCAATAAGGCGAAGAACATCCAAATCATAGGTAATTCCAAGGTCACCTCTGACCTTGTTTTTTTCAATATCAGCGGCATTTATGGCGATGACAACCTCGGCCTCATCTTTCAGACGGGCCAACATTTTTATCTTGGAATCGGGCGCAAAACCGGGCAGAACACGGGAGGCGTGAAAATCGTCGAAAAGTTTACCTCCGAACTCGAGGTAAAGTTTACCGCCGAATTTTCTGATTCTCTCCGCAATGTGTTCGGATTGCAGTTGAAGATATTTGTCATTGTCAAAGCCAACGCGATACATAGTGTCTATCCCTGCCTTATAAGTGCCTTTGCACAGTATTTTAAAAACAAAAAGCGAAAGGAACGCAAACGCCCTTCCGCTTATCTATTCTACCACACCTTAAGTTTAATTACAAGTACTATTTAGGGGAATATTTTACTTTTATTTACACTTTTTTCTCAGTTGCCAAAAGGCAACAGCGCCTGCAGCGGCAACGTTCAACGAGTCAACTCCGTGGGCCATAGGTATTTTCACGGTATAGTCACAGGCGGTAACGGTGTTTTCCTTTAATCCGTCACCCTCAGTGCCAAGTACTATTGCAAGTTTTTCCTCTTTTTCAAGCAACGGGTCGTCAATCGAAATGGAATTATCACTCAAGGCCATAGCACAGGTTTTAAAGCCAGCATTTTTAAGGTCATCAACCCAGTTTTCGTTTAAGTATGTCCAAGGCACTTGGAAAACTGTGCCCATGCTTACTCGGGCACTGCGACGGTAAAGCGGATTACTGCACCCGTGGGTCAGCAATACGGCTTCCATCCCCAAGGCCGCCGCCGAACGGAAAATGGCGCCTAAATTAGTGGGGTTCATAACATCCTCCAGCACCACAACCCTATCGTATTTTGCCAACAGTTCTTTTGGGTCGGGCAAAGGTCGGCGCTTCATGGCGCAAAGCATACCACGGGTCAACATATATCCTGTAAGGTTGGTAAGCACGTCGAAGTCGGCTGTGTAGACGGGGATATTGCCGCAACGCTCGATGACCTCAAGCGTTGCGCCTGCAAGGTTGCCTTTTTCGGCTAAAAAGGATATCGGTTCATAACCGCCGTCCAAGGCACGCATTATAACCTTTGGACTTTCGGCTATGAACATACCCTCTTTTAACATATGGTGGTTCATCAGTTGAGCCTCGGTCAGTCGGGCAAACACGTCAAGGCTGGGGTCAGAAAATTCGGTTATTTGGGTAATGTTCATTTATTTCCCTTTTCTTAAAGTTTCAATTCTATCTCAAACTCGGCGAGTGTTAAGAGCAAGATTTATCAGCATACATCCTCGGGAACATCAATGCATCCGTGCTCTTTTTCATAATCATCTATACATTGCTTTGCCAGAAATTCCAACTGTGCATTAAGCGAACGCAAATTGTTCTTTGAAATATAAGTGATTTTATACAGCATTTCGGGAGTAAAACGTATTCCTGTTTGTATTTTGTTTGTTGGCATTAAAAACACCTCGTTATCATTTTGATAACATTTTATAACAAAACCTCTTGAAATAATACAAACAAAATGTTATCATAGTGTTACAGAAAGGAGGTTTGTTATGGAAAAACAAGGTGAATTATTAAACTTTTGCCATAATGTAAGAATTTTACGTCAGAGAGAAAATTTAAGCAAAAAGAAAATGGCGGAGATAATGGGCATTGGTCGACACAGTTTAAATTTAATAGAAAACGGAATTATCCCAGAACGGTTGGGTGCCAGGTCGGTTATGAATATTTGTTTTGCATTTAATATTCAGCCAAAGGATGTTTTCACCAAAATCTGATTAGCCTTTTCTTAAAGTTTCAATTCTGTCACGAATTTCTGCGGCGTGCTCAAACTCAAGCAATTTTGCCGCCTGTTTCATTTCAACTGTCAGACGTTTTATCAAAGCCTCACGTTGCTCGCGTGACATTTGTCTGATATTCTTTTCTGAATCCTGCTTAGGGGTTATTTCTATAACGTCTCGGACGTCCTTTATAATGGTTTTTGGGGTTATTCCGTGCGCTTTGTTGTAGTCGGACTGAATCTTTCGGCGGCGCTCGGTTTCAAAAATAGCGTGTTCCATTGACGGAGTGACCGAATCGGCATACATTATAACCTTACCCTCAACGTTTCGGGCGGCACGTCCAACAGTCTGTATTAACGAGGTTTCGGAACGCAGAAAACCCTCTTTATCGGCGTCCAAAATGGCCACCAAAGAGACCTCGGGGATGTCAAGACCCTCACGAAGCAGATTGATACCGACAAGCACATCAAACTCACCGAGTCGCAGTTCACGAATCAGTCTCATACGTTCGATAGTGTCAACATCAAAATGCATATATTTGACCCTGATTCCAAGGTTGTAAAGATAATCGGTAAGGTCCTCGGCCATTTTTTTGGTTAAGGTGGTGACCAGAACACGTTCGTTTTTGGCGGTGCGCTCATTTATTTCAGAAACAAGGTCATCAATTTGACCGTCGGTGGGTTTGACTATTATCTCGGGGTCGATAAGTCCGGTCGGGCGGATTATCTGCTCGGCAACGGCGACTGCGTGTTGTTTCTCAAAATCACCGGGTGTGGCCGAAACATAAATCGCTTGATTCAAATGGGCATAAAACTCATCAAAACTAAGCGGTCGGTTATCGTAAGCTGACGGCAGACGGAAACCGTATTCTATGAGGTTGGTTTTTCGGGCTCTGTCACCGCCAAGCATACCCCTGACCTGCGGCAAAGTGACGTGAGACTCGTCAACAAACAGCAAAAAGTCGTCGGGGAAATAGTCGAGCAGGGTGAACGGTGTACTGCCGGGCTCACGGCGTGACAGTACACGTGAATAGTTTTCAACACCTTTACAGATGCCGATTTCACGGAGCATTTCAACATCATATTCCGTTCGTTGGCGTATGCGTTGTGCCTCAATCAGTTGTTTGTTTTGGGTGAAAAACGCCACTTGGTCTTCCATTTCATCCAAAATGTCCTGCAAGGCGGCTTCCTTTTCCTCTTCGGGTACAATGTAGTGCGATGCAGGGTAGATTCCAATGTGACCCAAGACCGTCTTGATTTCACCCGTTAAGGGGTTTATTTCACTTATACGGTCAACCTCGTCATCAAAAAACTCAATGCGGATGGCGGTCTCGCCCGAGTAGGCAGGGAAGACCTCGACAACGTCTCCGCGGACACGGAACTTGTTTCGAGTAAAATTTATGTCGTTACGGTCATACTGCAGGTCAATGAGTTTTTTGATAAGTTCATCACGGTCCTTCTGCATACCGGGTCGCAAAGAAATAACCATATTGCGGTAGTCAATAGGGTTGCCCAAGGAGTAAATACAAGAAACCGATGCTACAATGATGACATCGTTGCGTTCAGACAAAGCACAGGTGGCCGAGTGCCTTAATTTATCTATTTCGTCATTTATGGCCGAGTCTTTTTCGATATAGGTATCGGTGCCGGGGATGTAAGCCTCGGGTTGGTAGTAGTCATAATAAGATACAAAATACTCAACCGCGTTTTCGGGGAAGAACTCACGAAACTCACTACAAAGTTGCGCGGCAAGGGTTTTATTATGAGCGAGAACAAGTGTCGGCTTGTTGACGCGGGCAATGACATTGGCCATTGTAAAGGTCTTACCGCTACCCGTGACACCCAGCAAAACCTGTTCTTTGTCGCCGTTTTCGATACCTTTAACCAACTTGTCAATAGCCTCAGGTTGGTCACCTGTGGGCTGATATTTTGAAACGAGTTTGAACTTGTCCAACATCCTCACCTCGCAAATCGAATTTCTTTAAGATAGTATACCACAAAATTTTAAATATGCAAATAAAAACCTAAATGGCAAATAGGATTCTCAGAATGCAACCCCTTAAAAACTCCCACTTTTATGTGTGAACAATATTTTGGTTTACTTTTTGTCAAAAAAATGGTAAAATATTTATATTAAAGTTAGTCAGTGCAATAAAATTTAAAGGTGTTTTTATGAACGAAAAAGCGAGAAAAATTAAAAAAATCGACTTGTTTTTATTTGATATGGACGGAACCCTTTATCTCGGCGACCGTTTGTATGACTTCACCCTCGAACTGCTGAATACGATAAAAAAACAGGGCAGGCGGTATATGTTTATGACAAATAACTCGTCAAAAAGCGTGTCTGATTATATAAAAAAGTTAGACCGTTTGGGCATTGTTGCAACCGAGGATGAGTTTATCACGTCGTCACAGGCAATGTCATACTACCTTAAAAACACCTATCCTAACTCACGGCTTTATGTCTGCGGAACGCAGTCTTTTAAAGATGAACTGTCATACGAAGGGTTTGCGGTGACCGCCGACGCACCGACGGCTGATGTTATTGTTATGGGCAATGATCAGGAACTGACCTTTAAAAAACTGGAGGATGTCTGCCGTGAACTTCTGACCCGCGAGGTGCCTTATGTTGCCACGAATCTTGACTATGTGTGCCCAACAGAATTCGGCAGTGTTCCTGACTGTGGAAGTATTTGCGATATGATTTATAACTGCACCAAGAAACGCCCGTTTTTGGTTGGCAAACCCGAGTCTTTGATGCCCAAACTTGCAATGGAGCGCACTAACACACCCAAAGAGCACACGGCAGTCATTGGTGACCGCATCTATACCGATGTAAAATGCGGACTCAACGCAGGTGTCCTTAGTATACTTGTTATGAGCGGTGAAACCGATGAGCAGATACTTCAAGAATCCCAAGACAAGCCCGATATAGTGTTTAAGGATTGCAGTGAGATAACCGAGGCATTAAAAATATAAATTATTTTCATAAAACCGTTCGCCAAAGTCGGCACCTTCAAGTGTAAACTTTGGCGAATTTTTATATATGGAAAATCAACACTGCATTTTAAGGATTTTGGGTTTTTGATTCAAAAACGCTTTTGCAAATGATTACGGTGATTGGCGCAAGAATAACACCCGCACCTCCGAAAATGCGTAATCCAAGAAACACCGAGGCTAGCATCAGAACGGGATGAACACCCAGTTTGTCACCGATTATCTTGGGTTCTGACACGTTTCGGACGGCTGTTATTATAATATATAGAACAATAAGTCCCACCGCCCGTGAAGGGTTGCCCGTCAGCGCACAGCCCACTGCCCAAGGAATGAGAACAGTGCCCGAGCCCAAAACAGGCAGAATGTCAACCGCTGCTGTTACCGCAGAGATTATCAACGCATATTTAACACCCAAAATCTTTAATCCTATCAGCAGTTCCAAGAAGGTGAGAATCATAACGGTCAGATATCCCCTGAATAACTTACCCAACTTTTTGAGCAATGTGTTTTTGATGTAAGTCGCCTTTTCAATGAAATTTCGGGGGATGTATTTTGAAATACATTCGGTGATTTTGGTATAATCCTTCGTGAAATATGCGCTCAGAGTCACGGTGACGGCAAGTGACAACAAAAAATTGGGGATGCCTTGGGCAAACTTTGCCGCAAAATCTGTCAAAAATGAGGCAGTTTTTTCTGCAACAGTGGTAAGTGCCGCAGTCGGAATGTCCTCAAGGAAACCAGAACCGATATCGGGCATTTTACCGAAAAAGTGATTAACCTTTTGCACCAATGCGGAAAAAGCAGAGGAGATGCTTTCGGAATATCTGGGCAAGGCGGCAATGAGGTCGGTCAACTGTCGGTAGAGCGCACGCATAAGCCACACTGCAAGGACACCCACTACCGTGTAGACTGCAATAACCACCGACACGGCGGCAAAGCCTTTTTTAAATCGAAATTTGCTACAAAGACGGTTTATGACCCCTTGCAGACATACCGCAAGACCGCCTGCCAGCAAAAAGGGCAGTAACGGACCCGAAGCCAACCTTAACAGTGCGTAAACTCCGCCCAAAACAACGGCGTAGAACAATATTTTTATTAAAAGACTTTTTTGTTCAGATACAGTCAATTTAAGCACCACAATCCACAAAAAAATTCACCAAAACGGTGATATATTTATAATATTGTCAAAAGTTAATAAATTATGAAAATAGTGCTTGCTTTTCCCAAAGTTATGTGTTATAGTGTTCCTTAATCAAATACACTGTTTTCGGGAGGTGGAAAGGTTTTGGTCAACGGAATGTTGCTCATAAATTCTGCCGCATTGCCTGAAGTTTTTCAGAAAGTGGTCGAAGCCAAGAAACTTATCGCTTCGGGCGTTGCCAGAACAGCCAGTGAGGCATCGCGAATGTGCGGAATTTCCAGAAGTGCATATTATAAGTATAAGGACTGTGTCTTTGAATATACAAGTCCTGTCGGTCAGACGGTGTCACTGCAGGCGGCTTTAAGGGATAAGGCAGGTGTACTGTCACAGTTTTTGCAGGTGCTTTACAGTTGCAAGGCCAACCTGCTTACTGTTAATCAGGGGTTGCCTGTAAACGGTATTGCGTCGTTTTCGGTCTCTTTTAGGATTGAGGAATTCAACTCCGAGGAACTGCTAAACAATCTTGCCGCGATTGACGGTGTTATTTCGGTAAAACAAGTTCACGGTTAAAATTTTAAAAATGGAGTTAAATATGGTAGATATAGCAATAATGGGCCACGGTGTTGTCGGTTCTGGCGTTGCAGAGGTGCTTATAAAGAACGCGGAACACATTGCACAAAAAGCCAAAAATCCCATCAATATTAAAAAAATATTGGATCTTCGTGATTTCGAGGGACTTACATACAGTGATAAGTTCACCAAAGATTTCAACGAAATTCTTAACGACCCTGACATTAAGGTTGTTGCTGAGGTCATGGGCGGACTTCATCCTGCCTATGAGTTCACCAAGGCGTGTCTTGAAGCAGGTAAGAGTGTTGTTACTTCAAATAAGGAGTTGGTTGCTGAAAAGGGTGACGAACTTCTGCATATTGCCGAGGAAAAGAATGTCAACTATTTGTTTGAGGCAAGTGTCGGCGGCGGTATACCCGTACTCCGCCCCATTGCCCAGTGCCTTGCTGCAAACGGCCTTTTTGAGGTTCAGGGAATACTGAACGGAACGACCAACTTCATTATGACCAAGATGATAAATGACGGTCTGGCATTTGAAGAAGTTCTGGCCGAGGCTCAGCGTTTGGGATATGCCGAAAAAGACCCCACCGCTGATGTTGAAGGTCATGATGCCTGCCGTAAGATATGTATTCTTGCAGCGTTGGCTTTCGGCAAGCACGTTTACCCCAAGGATGTTTACACCGAGGGCATTACCAAGATAACCTCTGCCGATGTGGCGTATGCAGATTTTGCGGGTTGTGTAATCAAACTCATCGGCCGTGCAAAACTGCTCGAAGACGGCAAGTGTTCGGTAACTGTCTATCCTGCATTTGTTACCAAAAAGAATCAGTTGGCGCACGTTGACGATGTTTTTAATGCCGTTATGGTAAGGGGTGACGCTGTTGGTGACGTTATGTTCTACGGCCGAGGCGCAGGCAAAATGCCCACCGCCAGCGCCGTTGTTGCTGATATCATTGACGCCGTCAAGCATATGATTGCCCGTAAGTATCTCTCTTGGGCACCTGCCGAGGATGGTTATGTGGCCGACCACTTGGAGGACACAGTCCGTATGTATGTGCGTGTCAAGGCCGACAAGTGCCGTGATTGCCTCAAAACTAAGGCGGAAGAATTGTTCGGTGAAATTCAGTTACTTGGACGAAACGGCGAACCCGAGGATGAGTTGGCATTTGTCACTCCGTTCGCATCCGAGAAAACCTTGCTTTCTCAGTTGGCGAAAATTAACGGAACGGTGCTTAGCACACTCCGTTTGTTGGATTAGGTTGAAAATAATTTATATATCAGATTCGAAAGGATAGGGTGATTTTATGGCTCTGATAGTAAAGAAGTTCGGAGGCTCTTCGGTTGCAGACGCAGGGAAACTGTTTAATGTTGCACGAATTGTCACCGAGGATTATAAGAAAGGTAACGATGTTGTGGTTGTGGTATCGGCTCAGGGCGATACTACCGACGACCTGATTGCCAAAGCAAAGGAAATAAATCCCGAAAACCCATCCAAGCGCGAGATGGATATGCTTTTGGCTTCGGGTGAACAGATTTCCATTGCACTCTTGGCTATGGCTATTGAGAAGTTGGGTTGTCCCGCAATTTCTCTGCTTGGTTGGCAGGCAGGCTTTGCTACCGACTCCAAGCATTCATTGGCGCGAATCAAGAATGTCAATGCCGAGCGCATCCGCGCCGAACTTGACAAACGCAATATCGTTGTTGTTGCAGGTTTCCAAGGTCTTAATAAATATGACGATATAACAACCCTTGGACGTGGCGGTTCGGACACAAGTGCCGTGGCCATTGCTTCATCAATGCACGCCGACCTTTGCCAGATTTACACCGATGTTGACGGTGTTTACACCGCAGACCCCAGAAAGGTAAAAGGTGCCAAGAAAATGAGCGAAATAACCTATGACGAGATGCTCGAACTTGCAACCCTCGGCGCACAGGTTCTCAACAATCGCTCGGTCGAAATGGCCAAAAAGTACGCAGTTGAGCTTGAGGTACTCTCAAGCCTTGAAAACAAACCCGGTACAATCGTTAAGGAGGCAGTTAATATGGAAAAAATGCTTGTTAAAGGAGTGGCTTGTGATAAAGACATTCTGCTCGTATCTATAATCGGTCTGAAGGATACCCCCGGTATCGCTTTCAAAGTGTTCAATCAGTTGAGCCGAAAGAACGTCAATGTTGACATTATTCTGCAGTCGGTTGGACGTGACGGCACCAAGGATATCACCTTTACCGTCCCCAAGACTCAACAGAAGGATGTTGAAGAGGCTCTTGGCATTATTAAGGAAAAGGTTGATTACGCAGAGGTAGTTATCAACGAGAACACAGGAAAACTCTCTATTGTCGGCGCAGGTATGGAGACCCATCCCGGAGTTGCATCCAAAATGTTTGAGGCGCTTGCAGATGTAGGCATCAACATTCATATGATAGCAACCAGCGAAATTAAGATTTCGGTCATCGTTGATGTTGAGGACTGCCAAAAGGGTATGCAGGCAGTTCACGACAAGTTCATCGGCTAAAATCTGAGCAAAATGAAAGCGACAACCTGTCAAAGGTTGTCGCTTTTTTGTAATACAAAGTTGTTTTTTAGATTAAGCCTTGCCGACCGAACCGAAGAGTTCCATCTTTTCTTTTACGGTAGCCTTGATGGCCTCAACACCGGGAGCGAGAATTTTTCTGGGGTCAAAGCCCTTGCCCTGCAGGTCTTTTCCCGCTTCAATATACTCACGGGTAGCAGCGGCAAATGCCAACTGGCACTCGGTGTTAACATTGATTTTAGAAACGCCCAAGGAAATAGCCTTCTTAATCATATCTGCAGGGATACCTGTACCACCGTGGAGAACGAGAGGCATTGTGCCGGTGAGTTGCTGAATAGCATCAAGAGTGTCGAAAGAAAGACCTGCCCAGTTTTCGGGGTACTTACCGTGGATGTTGCCGATACCTGCGGCCAACATGGTAACGCCCAAGTCTGCAATCATCTTGCATTCCTCGGGGTCTGCAACTTCACCCGAACCGATAACGCCGTCTTCCTCACCGCCGATAGCGCCGACTTCTGCTTCAAGAGAGAGACCCTTTTCCTCACAGATAGCAACCAATTCCTTGGTCTTCTGGATGTTTTCCTCAATGGGGTAGTGAGAACCGTCAAACATAACGGAAGAGAAACCTGCCTCGATGCACTTCATAGCGCCTTCGTAAGAACCGTGGTCAAGGTGAAGCGCTACGGGAACGGTGATGCCAAGTTCGTTAATCATACCGTTAACCATACCAACAACGGTGGTGTAACCGCACATATACTTGCCTGCACCCTCGGAAACACCGAGAATAACGGGAGAGTTGAGTTCCTGAGCGGTCAGAAGAATGGCCTTGGTCCACTCAAGATTGTTGATGTTGAACTGGCCGACAGCATATTTGCCTGCCTTTGCTTTTTGAAGCATTTCTTTTGCAGATACTAACATTTTAAATTCCTCCAAAGAAAATTTTACATTGTTATTTTACACTCTTTGGCACATAAAATCAAGTGCCGAAGAGTGATTATTTATATAAGGGATATTTTTCGCAGATTGAGGCAACTCTTTGCTTGATTTCTTCTTTTTTATTATCGAAATCCTTAACGCAAAGGGCAATGACCTTACCAATCTCAACAAAATCTTCCTCTTTAAGTCCGCGGGTGGTTGCGGCAGGAGTGCCAAGACGCACACCGCTGGTTACAAACGGCTTTTCGGGGTCGTTGGGGATGGCGTTCTTGTTGGCAGTGATGTTGACTTCGTCAAGACGGTGCTCAAGTTCTTTGCCTGTTACACCTGTTCCGCGAAGGTCAAGCAACATCAGGTGATTGTCGGTACCCATAGACACAAGGTTGATACCCTCTGCAATAAGTGAACCTGCCAAAGCATCGGCATTCTTGATAATCTGCTCTTGATATGCCTTGAATTCAGGTGTCAAAGCCTCGCCAAAGCAAACTGCCTTACCTGCGATAACGTGCATCAAAGGACCGCCTTGGTTTCCGGGGAAAACCGCCTTGTTAATAGCCTTGAAAATTTCCTCGTCGTTACAGAGAATCATACCGCCTCTGGGACCGCGGAGGGTCTTGTGGGTGGTGGTAGTAACAACATCGGCATATTTACAGGGGTTGATGTGCAACCCTGCGGCAACAAGACCTGCAATGTGAGCCATATCGACCATAAACAATGCGCCGACTGACTTTGCAATGTCAGCAATTACGTCAAACTTAATCTCACGAGCATATGCCGAAGCACCTGCAACGATGAGTTTGGGCTTGCAGTCTTCTGCAATCTTTCTCATCTCGTCGTAATCAATGTAACCGTCATCGTTTACACCGTAAGGCACAAAGTTGTAAAGTTTACCCGAAGAGTTGACGGGCGA
Source organism: Acutalibacteraceae bacterium (assembly GCA_045587185.1). Lineage (GTDB taxonomy): Bacteria > Bacillota > Clostridia > Oscillospirales > Acutalibacteraceae > UMGS172. The sequence continues at coordinate 69,909 of JAZNBS010000039.1, read as the reverse complement.
ACCGTGGGTAAGGTGACCGCCGTGAGCAAGGTTCATACCCATAACGGTGTCTCCCGGCTCCAGAAGTGCCAAGTAAACGGCCTGATTGGCCTGAGCGCCTGAGTGGGGCTGAACATTGGCAAAGTTGGCACCGAACAACTTACAGGCACGGTCGCGCGCAATATCTTCGACAATATCGACAAACTGGCAACCGCCGTAGTAACGTTTGCCGGGGTAACCCTCTGCATACTTATTGGTCAGTACCGAGCCCATTGCGGCCATAACTGCGGGAGAAACAAAGTTTTCCGAAGCAATGAGTTCAATGTTTGACTGCTGACGGCCAAGCTCTTTGGCCATTGCAGCGCCGACCTCGGGGTCTTTTGAACTTACAAATCCAACCGAATCCATAATATCCGAATACATTTTCATCATCCTTTTTATGTAATTTTAAATTAGTTCTCTAATCTGTAATAGTATATACTAATTAAAATAAAATTTCAACAGTTATTTAAAGTATTTTAACAAAACTTGAAATTGGACTATAGGGAAGAGGTTCCTATACCGAAGCGCGCGGTTCTGTCAATCGTCCTTGCAATGTCACTTGGCCCTCAACTTGACGAAAGGTGTGTTTCTTGGTATAATGAAAACAGAAAACGGTTGTTGATCGCATATTTTACGAATTTTTAAAGGAGGACCGTTATGGCTGGAATTGATAAAGGTATGAAAAATGAAGAATTCCTCATTGAAATTTGTAATTATTGCCACGATGGGGATTTTGCCGTATCCGAAGAAAAATCGTGCTGCTGCCGACTGTTTAAAAGTGCCGAGGGCTACTTTATAAAGCGTGAATTTACCGAACGTTGGGATTATAAGGTTGTCAGTGAGCATACAGAAACACTCCCTGTGGATTGTGAAGATTTTAATATGGATATTTATGAATTTCGAGCAAAATATTGCAAAGGACATAAAGATAACGAATGGATATCGGTATACAATATACACGATAAACCCAAAAATTCGAATAACATAACGGTAAGCCAAATGCTAGGCAACGCTGTGCCGAAAATATAATGTTAAAAAAAGGTTAAAACGCTTTTATTTTTAAGGATTGTGTGATACAATGTTATGGTATATAGCATTTAACCGATTTTCGGCAATATATAACTCCAAGGAGACAGTTTTAAATGGGCTTTTTACAAAAGATTTTTGGTAATTACAGTGAAAAGGAAATTAAGCGTATTAAACCGTTGCAGCAGCAGGTTTTGGACCTTGAGGAAAAGTACGCCGCAATGAGCGACGACCAACTCAAAGGTATGACCGACAAACTGAAATCTCAGCTTAAAGAGGGCAAGCCGTTGGATGCCATTCTGCCCGATGCTTTTGCCGTCTGCCGTGAGGCAAGTTGGCGTGTGCTTTCAATGAAGCATTTTCCCGTGCAGATTTTGGGCGGTATTGTTCTTCATCAGGGGCGAATCAGCGAAATGCGTACAGGTGAGGGTAAAACCCTTGTTGCGACCTTGCCTGCATACCTTAATGCGTTGACCGAAAAAGGTGTTCACATTGTCACCGTCAATGACTATCTTGCACGCCGTGACAGTGAATGGATGGGTAAGGTTTATAACTTCTTGGGGTTGACGGTCGGTCTTGTTGTGCCCGGTATGTCCAATGAGGAGAAAAAGGAAGCCTATAACGCTGATATAACCTATTGCACCAACAATGAGTTGGGATTTGACTATTTGCGTGACAATATGGTCATCCACAAGGAAAACCGTGTTCAGCGCGGTCACAATTTTGCTATTGTCGACGAGGTTGACTCTATTCTTATTGATGAGGCAAGAACTCCCCTTATAATTTCGGGCCGAGGTGATAAGTCTTCCGACCTTTATGTTGCCGCCAACAAACTTGCACGTTCTTTGAAATGTGTGCGCATCCGTCAGACCGATGACAAGAAAAACGATGAAGATCTTGATATCGACGGCGATTATGTTGTTGACGAAAAGGCCAAGACCTGCACGCTCACGCCCGACGGTGTCCGCAAGGCCGAGGCGTTTTTCAATATTGAAAATCTGAACGACCCCGAAAATATGACCGTTTCACACCACATTCAACAGGCCATTCGCGCTCACGGTATAATGAAGCGCGATGTTGACTATGTTGTGGCCGACGGCGAGGTGTTGATTGTTGACGAATTTACGGGCCGTATTATGTACGGTCGCCGTTATAACGAGGGCTTGCATCAGGCTATCGAGGCCAAGGAAGGCGTGCAGATTGCCAATGAGTCCAAAACTTTAGCGACCATTACTTTCCAGAACTTCTTCCGCCTTTACAAAAAACTTTCGGGTATGACGGGTACCGCTATGACCGAAGAGACCGAATTCCGTCAGATATATAAACTTGACGTTGTTGAAATTCCTACCAACAAACCCGTTATCCGTGACGATATGCAGGATGTGGTCTATAAGACCGAGAAAGCCAAGTTTAACGCAGTAATTGAAAATATTGCCGAGTGTCACGCAAAGGGTCAGCCTGTGTTGGTTGGCACCATTTCCATTGAAAAATCTGAAGTTTTGAGTTCTATGCTCAAAAAGAAAGGCATCAAGCACAACGTTTTAAACGCCAAATATCACGACAAGGAAGCCGAGATTATTGCTCAGGCAGGTAAATACGGTGCGGTTACCATTGCAACCAACATGGCAGGACGAGGCACCGATATTATGCTTGGAGGTAATGCTGAGTATCTTGCAAAGGCAGAACTTCGCAAATCGGGTTACAGCGAGGAACTCATTTGTGCCGCAACGGGATTTGCCGAGACTGATGATGCCGATATTTTGAAAGTGCGCGAGGAATATGCCAACTATTACGGAATGTATAAGAACCTGATTGAGCCCGAAGCCGAAAAGGTGAGGGAATCAGGCGGTCTGTTTATCATCGGCACCGAGCGTCACGAGTCCCGCCGTATAGATAATCAGTTAAGAGGCCGTGCAGGCCGTCAGGGTGACCCAGGTTCAAGCCGATTCTACATTTCGCTTGAGGATGACCTTATGCGTTTGTTCGGCGGCGAGCGTATTTATAATATGATGAATATGCTCAGGGTTGATGAGAATATGCCCATCGAAACAGGCATTCTCACTAAGTCGATAGAGAGCGCTCAGCAACGTATTGAGGGACGTAATTTTGGTATCAGAAAGAACGTTCTTGAGTATGACGATGTTATGAACAAACAGCGTGAACTTATCTACGCTCAGCGCAACCGTGTGCTTGACGGTGAGGATATCAGGGATACTATCCACAAGATGATAGCAGAGGTTATTGATGTTGCAGTTGACACCTATCTTGAGGGTGATGTGCCTGATTTGTGGGAGTTTGACCGCCTGAGAAATTATTTCAGAGGTTGGCTTGCTGATGATAATGACTTAAAATACACCGTCAGTGAACTCAACAGAATGGAAAAGGAAGATATTGCTCAGTTCTTTAAAGACCGTGCTTTTGATATCTGTGCTAAAAAGGAAGAAGAGTACGGTTTCGATGTTATGCGTGAAATTGAGCGAATCTGCCTGCTCAGAAGCGTTGATATGCACTGGATGGACCATATTGACGCAATGGATGAACTCCGCCGAGGAATAGGACTTCGAGCCTACGGTCAGCACAATCCCGTTGTTGAATACCGTAACGAGGGCTATGATATGTTCAACGCAATGACCGAGGGCATCCGTGAGGATACTGCCAAGGGTGTTATCTGTACAACCGTCCGCCGTGATGGAGAGGCACCGCAACGTCAGAAGGTTGCCGAGGAAACAAACACCGATAAAAACGCCACCGTCAGAGGCAAGGGTGTTGTCAGCAAAAACGCGCTCTGTCCTTGCGGAAGCGGTCTTAAATACAAGCGCTGTTGCGGAAAGGGAATTGACTAAATGCATATTCCGTCAGGAGTTTCCCAAAGTGTTGAGATTCTGTCATTCCAAGATGCGTTGGACGAGGAAAAGACAACTCAGCACGATTATAACAGTGAGAAATGGCTTTATGTACCTTGCAGATATTCGGAATACCGTTACATTTTGGGGACAAGAGGCAAAAACCCCCTTATCTGTATTGGCATAAACCCGTCAACCGCAGAGCCCGATAATCTTGACAATACACTCAAAAGCGTTGAGCGTATTGCCTTACATAACGGTTATGATTCTTTTATAATGTTCAATGTTTATCCCCAAAGAGCAACCAACCCCGATGATATGGACCCGTGCTTCAATGCGCCGATGCATGAGCAGAATATGAAGGCGTTTGAATATATTTTATCGTCTTACGGCAAAGGTCACAAACCCAGTGTTTGGGCGGCATGGGGGACTATAATCGAAAAACGTCCTTATTTGAAAGAATGTGTAAAAGATATGGTTGCCCGCGGTGAACGTTTCAAAGCAGAGTGGTACACTGCAGGTGCAAGGTCAAAGGCTAAAGGTCATCCGCACCACCCTTTGTACCTGAAAAAAGATAGCGTGACCGATGCGTTTGACGATATAATTGAATATCTTGACAATTTATAATGATTTTGTGTGGAGGGTGAAAAATGAAGGAAATTCATTCTGTTGAGGAACTTAACTCAAGAATTAAAAGGGTGCTGATTACCGAGGAAGAGATTAAGACCGCCATCAAAAGGGCGGGGCAGGAAATTGACAAAATATACGACGGCCGTCCAATACTGTTGGTTAGTATTTTAAAGGGCTCGTTTGTGTTCATGGCCGATATATGCCGTCAGGTCACCGTGCCTTGTGAAATAGGTTTTATGTGCGCCAAGAGTTATTATGAGGGCACCACCTCATCGGGTGTTGTCAAAATAACAATGGACCTTGACCGAGATATCAGCGGTTATCACGTTGTTATTGTTGAGGATATCATTGACACAGGCCGTACACTGAAAGATATTTTGAGAATTTTGGGTGCGCGCAATCCGTTGTCGCTTCACGTTGTAACGCTTCTCGACAAGCCTTCAAGAAGACTTGTGGAAATCGAGGCTGATACGACGCTTTTCACTGTGCCCGACCATTTTGTTATAGGTTACGGGCTTGACTGCGGTGAATATTACCGAAACCTGCCTTACATAGCGGAATATAGTGAAGAATAATTCTATAAAGAAGACGCCAACCTCAAAAGGGGTTGGCGTCTTCTTTATATATAATATTAAATTTCAAACTCGGATTCGTCCTGACCGTGAACAAAGGTTTTATAGACTTCTCCCGCCTTGAGATTTATTGCTTTTGCATTCTCATAACAACAACCGCTCTTGTATTTACAATTTTCGCAGGATGTGTAATCGCATTCCAACAAAAACTCATCATAAGGGGTTTTGCCGTTGTCAAGAGCGGCATAGAGGCGGTCAAAGTGGGGCTTCTCAACAAATTTTTTAAGTATGACACGGATTTTATCATCCGATAGTTTCAATTGTTTCAACTCAACAAATTTGTTTATGCAGAAGAAATATTTTTTCAAATCCACATCAATGTAACCGGATTTTGTGCATGGTTCAAGGAAAGAAATCGCATTGGAATACTGTCCTAAACGGTAAGCGGCATAAGCGCGGGTGACGGAGTTAAGCAAGACTGCGAAAGTGTTTTGGATCGGCACACCTGAAATTCTGCCAAAGTTATTATATCTGCCCGACATGGTTTTTAGAGTTTTGGTGTGACTAAGCAACAAAGCAAGGTCGGCATCGTCTGCCTTCATAGCATTTCGCATTGTTTTGGAGGCATCGTCTGCTATGGCATATTCGGGCACAAGTTCTGAAAGACGGATTGCCAGAGCTTCTGAAAAGCCAGGGACAACAAACCTGTAGCACGGGAACCCCAGATAGGAGAAATTACGCACGTAGACAGGTTTTCCTATCTGTCTGTAAAGTCCCAACAAATAATCAAGGAGTTCCTTGTTGGTTTTGTTACTGTTGTCGGCAAATTCGGTCGGTTTACGGTCACAGGTCAGTTCGTTGGCAAAGAAATCAGCGGTGTATATTCCGTTGCTGGTTTCAAGTTGATTTGTAATATTGCTTGTGAGGGGAAAATCGGTAACTTTTCCTATGATTTTTCCTCCGTGAGCAGCAGTGAAATTATGTATGTTCTTGCCTTGCATCAGTTCGGTCAGGGTTCTTTGCAATGCAATCTCAAAAACGGGGTCAGCCGCAACATTCACGCGGTAAGAAAGATTTTCTTTATTGATGATTCTGGTTGACACAACAGGAAAACCGTTTCCAATGGAATAATCAAAAACATCAATGTCGAATTTACCGTTTTTGCGAATTTCGTCAATAATGCCTGATACAACGGGATAGCGTTCGATAACCTCGTCTGGAATTTTGGGTGCAGATTTTCCGCTTGTGAATATTTCAAGGTTGGCATGTCGTTCCATTATCTCAGAAAGAGCGTGTACCCAGGCTTCTTCGCGGGTGTTTCCGACACAGCAACCATTTGTGGCATATATTTGGTCAACAAACCCAATAGGCAGATACACGTGCTTTTTCTCAAAAACACTGTAAAAGGGAATGGTAAGAATCTTTCCGTTATCTGAACAGGAATAAACCAGACACTGGTCGGCAATAGTTTCGCGGGTTATTAGCGGATTTTTGTATGTGTCTATAATTATATCCATCCACTCGCCGTTTTCAATGAGTTCCTCCACCGTCATATACTTTGCGTCGGGTGCAAAGGTCTGGATGTTCATTTCAGGATTCCTGATAATTGACTGATATTTATAGAAAAACAAACCGCCCTGCAAACGCTCGATAAATTCGCCGTAGGCACTCGCTCTCGCAAACTCGCGGGTTACTCCCTTACCGTTGGCAAAAGGCACATCTCCAACTCCCGAAACGGTCAGGCTGTAGCAGTTTTCCACACCTGAGTCGTTCCATTTCTCCACAACTTCAATACCGATGCTGTTCAAAATATTTTGTATTTTTTTAACCGTTTCGACAGGGGAACTGTCTTTAAACTTTTCATCAATATACTGCATTGTTATTCCTCCTTGATTTTGGGTTCTGGTTTTTTTGCGGTGCGGTCATTCCTCCGTCTTAGACTTACTGTCAGTGTAGTGACCGATAATGCGATGACAGCAATGCCGGCAACGATTATGGCGATTGCGGTTGAAAGTTTAAAGCCTTTTGGCTTATAAATCACGTTATTCTCGTCTTCGGTGACGGTGGGGTATTCCTCAGTTCCGCCGACAAGATAAAACTTACTGCTGCTCAAAGGATTGCCACGGTTATCAACCTGTACCACTGCAATGTGGTCACCTGTCACTATCTCAAGTTTTTCTTCGGATGTGACGGTAAAATTGTCAACAAACACGGTGTCAACCGTTTTGTTATTAACAAGGATTCGGCTGTATTCGGTAAATTGTTCGCCGGTTATAGTAACGGTGCCGTCCTCGTTTAAGGTGACGTCTGAAATTGTGACATCCTTAACACCCATTTTGAGGTCGGTGGTTTTGTAAGGATAGTTTTCCTTTCCGCCCCAGGCAAACTTCTCGCCGTAAAGCATATCGTACTCCAAAGTTCTTAACCACTCAAGGTATTGAGGGTCGTCACTGCAGTTCTGATGCAGTTTTGTCAGCACGCCCTCATCTATTCCCACAAGACCCATTGTGTGAGCACCGATTTCATACGCAGCAAGGTTGCAGTTCTGCTTTTCAAGACCGAAATTATCCCATATAACATATTCGGTTCTGAAAAGGTCGCCGCCTTCAAGGTCTTCGGGACTTATTTCAAAACTGGGCAAATGGTCACCGTACATAACCACGACTGTGCGCTCGTCACGGCTTTTCAGTGTTTCGAGCAGTTCGCCTAAAAATTGGTCAACCTCATAAAGTTGATTGATATAATATCTGAACTCGGAGTTTATATCTTCATCCTCGGAAAATCCTGTAACCTCAATAGGTAATTCATCCTTATATTCCGCAGGATAACGGCCGTGGCTCTGTACCGTGATGGTATAGACAAGGTCGCTGCCTTTGGTTGAGTCAAGGCAGTCGGTAATACTGCCTAACAGCACGCTATCCTTAGCCCAACCCGTCGAAGTATATTCAACGTCCTGCATATATTCAATGGACGTAAAGGTGTCAAAGCCCATGTTGCTGAAAACAAGATTGCGGTCATAAAAAACCGCAGTGTTGTTATGAATTGCGTGATTTGTGTAGCCTTTGTTTTTCAGGTTGTAGCAGATACTCTCACAGGCTTCGGTTTGAAGCACGGTTTTATAAGGATATTCACCCATCCCGAAATGGTCGAGCGACATTCCCGAAATTATCTCAAACTCGGTGTTGGCGGTGCCTGCACCAATGGATGGGACTCCAATGTAACCCGAGGAAAAATTGTTGTGCAGTTCTGAAAAATTGGGTATGGGATTTTGACTGAACGTAACGTTTGAAAGATGATTCACATCGAAAAATGTTTCCAACTGCAGGAAAATGATGTTGGGATGTCCTCCGTTGGCAAGAGCCTCGGCGTTTTCTTTTATCGTGCTGTTTTGGGACGCCTTGCCCTCGGTCACAGAAGTGATACTGTCAATATCATCACGGGTGTAGACCGTAGGCTCATCTATTCCCAAATCAAAAACACTGCACAGAAAACAGTAGTTAAATCCGTATTGTTTGTAAGCGTTGGCAAGGTTTTTGGTGTGGCTTGACAAAAGAATATCGGTAGCGCGGAAAGTGAAAAGACTGACAACCAACACAACAACAAAAATTGATGCCGAAACGCCCTCTTTAAAATAGTTGACCTTTGCTTTGGGCATTTTGATGAAAAGAATTACCAAAGCCACCACTGCGCCAAGCAGGGCAATAACGATAAGTGAAATTGCAAACCAATTCAGATATTTGGTGATAAGGCTTATCTTAACTATTTGCAGGTCGGCCCATTCAAGGGGAGTGACTCGCAACAAAAGCAACACGCAGTTGGCAATTCCAAATCCCAAAAACAGAGCGCCGAACAGACAGTAAAGAAAATATCTGCGCTTGAAAAGTGAGCAGATTGCCATAACGGTTGAGATAACCAACGCATTAAAGAGAAACGGCAACGGACTGCCGACAACGTGCAACACACCGCCCGCAAAAGAATGACGGTGCAGACATTCGATTATAAAATTAAGCAAAAGACCGACGGTCAGACACAAAAACCATTGGTGGCGGCTGAAAAACGCCAACACTTTTTTGGCGGTTTGAAGTGTTTTTGAGCCAATCCGCTTGGCAGTTTCGGGGAAATTCATATATACTTCACCTTCAAAGAAAGTTTGCAATACTATTACAATTTATAATAATAACACAAATACAATTCATTTTCAATGAATGATTTGTAACTTTATTTTCAGTTTTCCAACATAAAGGTCTTTTAATTCCGAAGACAGTATGTTAAAATAGTATGGTTTATAAAAATTTTCACTATTATCGTTCAGGAGAAACAAATGCTTTTAAGTGTCAGTGGACTTTCAAAGTCTTTTGGTGACAATTTACTTTTTGAGAACATCGGGTTTGATATCGAGTCCGATGATATTGTTGGCCTTATTGGCGGTAACGGTTGCGGTAAGACCACGCTTTTCCGCATAATTTCGGGAGAAGAATTGCCTGATACAGGCGGGGTTGTCCGTAAGAGCGGTGTTACGGTCGGCGTGCTTAACCAACACGCCTGCCAAGGTTCTCAAAGAACGGCATATCACGAGGCTTTGTCGGTTTTTGACCAACTTATAAAGTTGGAGGATGAACTTTCTGAGGTGACCTTGCGCCTTGAGACCGACCAAAGTGTCGAACTTATTGAACGTCAGCACAGTCTGCGCGAAAGGTTTGAGTCGATGGGCGGATTGACCTTCCGCGCAAGGACGAGGTCCGCGCTAATGGGACTTGGTTTTTCAGAAGAGGAACTTGCCTTGGCGGTGCCGTGTTTGTCGGGTGGGCAGAGGTCAAAGATAGAGTTATGCAAACTTCTTTTGTCGGCGCCCGATATAATTCTTCTCGATGAGCCGACCAATCACCTTGACATTGATGCCATTGAGTGGCTTGACGGGTATATCCGCACCTGCAAAAAGGCCGTTATTATCATTTCTCATGACCGCTATTTTCTTGACCGTGTTGCCAACCGTATTTTTGAGATGGAGAACCGAAAATTGTACTGTTGCGACGGTAATTATACCAAGTATCAGAAGGTAAAAGAGGAGCGCAAACTGACAATTCAGCGTAATTTTGACAACACAATGCGTGAGGTCGGACGAATTGAACGTATTATTGAACAGCAAAGGCGTTGGAACCGTGAAAAGAATATAAAGACCGCCGAAAGCAAGCAAAAGCAGATTGACCGTCTGCTCAAAGACCTTGAGATACCCGACAGTGAAAAAGAAGGTATGAGCCTTTCGTTTTCATCGGCTATCCGTAGCGGTGACCAAGTGCTGAAAGCCCAAGACCTTTCGGTGGATTTTGACGGTCGGACGCTTTACCGCAACGTTTCGTTGGACGTCCGCCGAGGGGAACGGATTTTTATAATCGGCCCCAACGGTTGCGGAAAGACTACACTGTTGAAACAACTGCTTGACAAAACCCAGACCCAGTACGGAGTTGGCGTGTCAACAGGATATTTTGACCAACATCAGCGTGACCTGTGCCTTACAAAAACCGTTTTTCAACAACTCCGTGACGACTATCCCACAATGGGGGACACGGCATTGAGAAGCGCTTTGGCACTGTTTCTTTTTAAGGGTGAAGACGTCTTTGAAAAAATTGAGACTCTCTCCGGCGGGGAAAGAGCGAGGGTGGCGCTGTGCCGACTGATGTTAAAACACAACAACCTGCTTTTACTTGACGAGCCGACCAACCATCTCGACCTTGAATCGCGCGAGGTTTTGGAGGAGGCTTTGGACGGTTTTGACGGCACCTTGATATGTGTATCGCATGACCGATATCTTATCAACCGTCTGGCGACCAAGGTGGTTTATTTTGAAAACGGCACCGTCAAAATTCTGGACGGTAATTATGATAAGTATTTAGAGGTGCGTGAGGTGGTTTCGGCACCCAGAGTCGAAAAACAGTCCTCGCAAAACAAAAATGAGTATCTTCGCAAAAAAGAGGAGGCTTCACGCGTTCGCAAATTAAAAACTGCATTCTCCAAGTGCGAGCAGGCAATAGCCGAGACCGAAAGTTTGCTCGAAGAGGTCAACGCACAACTGACCTTAGACGATGTGGTTGCCGACTATGAAAAGGTGGCCAAACTGTCCCAAAAGGCCGATGAACTCAACACCAAGTTAGAGGAATTGCTGTTGCAATGGGAGAAAATAGGCGCCGAATTGGAGGCGTTGGAATGAAGACGCTTTATGTCAGTGACCTTGACGGTACTTTACTCGATTCCACCGGCCATTTATCACAGTTTTCGCGCAACTCTTTGAACAAACTCATTGCCAACGGGGTGAACTTTACGGTTGCTACGGCTCGGTCGGTCTCGTCGGCGGCAGGGTTGCTTGACGGGCTGAACCTCAAAGTGCCCGCCGTTATGATGAACGGTGTGTTTTTGACCGACGTTCCTGCACAGAAACAGGTTTATGTAAACCGAATTCCAACCAAATTGGCAAAAAGGATTATTGACATATTCAAATCACACGGACGTCCGCCGTTTGTCTACAGTTTTAACGGTGAATACATCGAGACCGAGTTTACCGAACTGAAGAATGACTATGAGCGTCAGTTTGTGGCAAAACGTCAGAAACTTTACCGCCGTTTTGATAAGGTTGACGATTACACCGTTGACGGTAACACGGTCTATATAAACGGCATTGACTGTAAAGAAACTATGCAGTCCGTTGCCGAGGACCTTTATAAAATTGACGGAATAAAATTTTCACATTATCTTGACACATACAGCGGCGACAAATATTTTGTCGAAGTGTATGTTGAGTCAGCAGGAAAATGGAACGCCATAATGCGATTAAAAGAGATGTACGGTTTTGACCGTGTTGTGGCATTTGGTGACAACGGAAACGATATTGAGATGCTGGAAAATGCCGATTGGTCACTGGTGGTGGGCAATGCGCAGACCGTTGTGCGTGGATTTGCTGACGAGGTTATTGACACCAATGACAACGACGGTGTTGCAAAATATCTTTTGAAATTACAAGAGGAAGGGAAGTTATAGAATTGGCAAATCACAATGTCAAAGCTGACCGTGAGACCAAACTTCGCAGGATGACAACCGAACCGGTTGAAAAGTTGATTTTAAAACTGGCTTTTCCAACCATTATCAGCATGTTGGTCACTACGCTTTACAATATGGCCGACACCTATTTTGTGGGTAAAATAGGTAAAGGTATGGTTGAAGAGGTTATGATGCAGACCCGCGCTCAGGCGGCGGTCGGTGTTGTTATGTCGCTTATGGCAATCATTCAGGCTTTCGGTTTCTTCTTTGGCCATGGTTCGGGCAATTTTATATCGCGCGCTCTTGGCAAGCAGGATGTAAAATCGGCCGAAAAGGTAGCGTCATCAGGCTTTTGGTATGCCATAATCGCGGGCAGTATAATTCTTTTGTTTGGTTGGATATTTGCCAAGCCTTTAGCATTGCTTTTGGGCGCAAATGCCGATTTTCTTGATTATACTGTGGATTATATGAGAATAATCCTCATAGGCACGCCTGTTACAATGGCATCCCTTGTGTTGAACAATCAGATACGTTTTCAGGGTAACGCAACCTATGCAATGTTGGGAATCTCGGCAGGTGCCGTATTGAACGTTGGTCTTGACGCACTGTTTATTCTTGTGTGGGATATGGAGGTTATCGGCGCGGCCCTTGCTACCATTATCGGTCAGACCGTAAGTTTCATTCTTTTACTTGTCGGCACTGAGCGTTCCGACTGTATTAAGATACGTCTTAAAAATTTAAGTTTCAGCAAATTCACATTGGCGGAGATATGCCGTGGCGGTCTGCCTTCTTTGGGACGTCAGGGTCTCACAAGTGTTTCAACGGCATGTCTTAATAATATGGCGGGTATTTACGGTGCAGTTGAATACCCATTAGTTGCAACTGCCGCTACCTCGGCCGTCGCCGCAATGGCGGTGGTCAGCCGAATAATGATGTTTGCGGCATCCACGCTTATCGGTTTCGGTCAAGGTTTCCAGCCTGTATGCGGTTTCAACTACGGCGCTGGACTTTACAGTAGGGTTAAAAAGTCTTTTTGGTTTTGTGTAAAGGCTTCGGTCAGTTTCATTCTGGTTATTGCCGTGCCTGCTTATTTGTTGTCCGAAAACGTGGTTGCTCTTTTTCGTGACAATGACCCTATAGCGTTGGAGATAGGTACCAAAGCAATGCGATGGCAGATAATAACATTCCCTGTAATGACTTGGGTGGTTATGAGCAATATGATGCTTCAGACAATGGGACGTGTTTTGAGCGCAACGGTGCTTTCGGTTTCGAGAAACGGTCTGTCGTTTATCCCTGCGGTTTTGATACTTCCGTTGATAATGGGTCTTGACGGTGTTTTGCTGGCACAACCCGTTGCCGATATCGTGGCTTTGCTTATGGCAATTCCTGTTGCTATAAAGGTGCTCAAAGAGTTGTCACAGGGTGACAAAACCCCGAAATTAGAGCAAACAAGGTAAATTGTTGCAGTTTTACCATAAAAATTGTGAAAAAAATAACGATTTTTTAAAACTTTACTATTTACTTAATTGAAAAAAAGTGATATAGTTAATGTGTACGCGGACAAGTAGGCTCTCTTGTCTGCAGATACCATTTATATTTTGTCAAAGTTAATTCACATAAGGAGGAAATTTCCCATGGCAAGAAAAATGAAAACCATGGACGGTAACAACGCCGCTGCTCACGTGTCCTATGCGTTTACCGAAGTAGCAGGTATTTATCCTATTACACCGTCCAGCCCTATGGCAGACTATGTTGATATGTGGTCGGCTCAGGGCCTCAAGAACATCTTCGGAACCACTGTTAAGGTTTCTGAGATGCAGTCTGAAGCAGGTGCTGCAGGTACCGTTCACGGTTCATTGAACGCAGGTGCTCTCACCACTACCTACACCGCATCACAGGGTCTTCTTCTGATGATCCCCAATATGTACAAAATCGCCGGTGAGTTGTTGCCCAGCGTTTTCCACGTATCGGCACGTTGCGTAGCTTCTCAGGCTCTTAACATTTTCGGCGACCATTCTGACGTTTATGCTTGCCGTCAGACTGGTTTCGCAATGCTTGCTGAGACCAATACTCAGGAAGTTATGGACCTCGGTGCAGTTGCTCACCTTGCAACCATCAAGGGTCGCGTTCCTTTCCTCAACTTTTTTGACGGTTTCAGAACCTCTCACGAACTCCAGAAGATTGAAATCTGGGATTATGAGGATCTTAAAGAAATGTGCGATATGGACGCTGTTGACGCTTTCAGAAAGAGAGCGCTCAACCCTGACCGTCCCGTAATGCGCGGTTCTCACGAAAACGGTGATATCTTCTTCCAGCACAGAGAGGCTTGCAACGAGTACTATGACAAGCTTCCTGCAATCGTAGAAGAGTATATGGACAAGGTCAATGCCAAACTCGGCACCGACTACAAACTCTTCAACTACTACGGTGCACCCGATGCTGACAAGGTTATTGTCGCTATGGGCTCTATCTGTGACGTTGCAGAAGAGGTTATCGACTACCTGACCGCTGCCGGCGAAAAGGTTGGTCTTGTAAAGGTACGTTTGTACCGTCCTTTCGTTGCTGAGAAGCTCTGCGAGGCTATCCCTGCAACCGCTAAGAAGATTGCTGTTCTTGACAGAACTAAGGAGCCCGGTTCTTTGGGTGAGCCTTTGTACCTCGACGTTGTTGCAGGTCTTGCAGCTTGCGGAAGAAGTGCTAAGGTTATCGGCGGCCGTTACGGTCTCGGTTCAAAGGATACTCCTCCCTCCAGCATCTTTGCTGTATATGACGAACTTAAGAAGGACCAGCCCAAGGCTCACTTCACCCTCGGTATCAACGATGACGTTACTCATCTTTCTCTTGAGGAGAAGCCCGCTCCCAATACCGCAGCAGAAGGCACTATCGAGTGCAAGTTCTGGGGTCTTGGCGGTGACGGTACCGTTGGTGCTAACAAAGACTCTATCAAGATTATCGGTGACCACACTGACAAGTATGTTCAGGCATACTTCCAGTATGACTCTAAGAAGACCGGCGGTATCACCATTTCTCACTTGAGATTCGGTGACAAGCCCATTAAGAGCCCTTACTACATCAATAAGGCTGACTTCGTTGCTTGCCACAACCCCTCTTATGTAATCAAGGGTTACAAGATGGTTAACGATGTTAAGCCCGGCGGTGTATTCCTTATCAACTGCCAGTGGACTGCTGAAGAACTCGACGAGCATATGCCTGCCGAGGCCAAGAGATACATTGCTAATAACAATGTTCAGTTGTACACTGTTAACGCTATCGACCTTGCTGCCGAAATCGGCCTTGGCAAGCGTACCAACACCGTTCTTCAGTCTGCTTTCTTTGCACTTTCCAACGTTCTCCCCAAGGACGAGGCTATTGGCTATATGAAGGAAAAGGCACAGAAGTTCATGAAGAAGGGTAAAGAGATTGTCGAAATGAACGAGAAGGCTATCGACGCAGGTGCTACTGCATTTGTTAAGATTGACGTTCCCGCATCTTGGGCAGACGCTGTTGACACCGCTGTTGCAGATAAGTCTGAGGGCCGTGACAAGCTCGTTAAGATGGTTGACAACATTATGAAACCCGTTGGTCTTATGAACGGTGACAGCCTCCCTGTTTCCGCATTCGTTGACCACGCTGACGGTTCGTTCGAGCAGGGCGCATCGGCATACGAGAAGCGCGGCGTTGCAGTTCTCGTTCCTGAGTGGAATGCAGATACCTGCGCAAAGTGTAACAAGTGCGCTTATGTATGTCCTCACGCCACCATCCGTCCCTTTGCTCTGGACGCTGATGAGGTTGCTGCTGCTCCTGCTAATATGAAGAAGGCTCCCAAGCCCATCGTTAAGACCGAGTATACCTATACTCTGGCTGTTTCTCCGCTGGATTGTATGGGTTGCGGCGTATGTATCGGCGTATGTCCCACCAACTCTCTCAAAATGGTTGCCAAGGATTCTCAACTTGATGAGCAGAAGGTATTTGACTACTGTGTAGAAAATGTTACCGAGAAGGAAGGCGTTGCCGGTTCTCAGAACATTATAGCTTCTCAGTATAAGAAACCTCTCCTCGAGTTCTCAGGCTCTTGCGCAGGTTGTGCAGAAACTGCTTATGCCCGTCTTGTTACCCAGTTGTTTGGTGACAGAATGTATATTTCCAATGCTACCGGCTGTTCGTCTATCTGGGGTGGCCCTGCTGCTACTTCTCCGTACACCGTTAATGCAAAGGGTCAGGGTCCTGCTTGGGCTAACTCCTTGTTTGAGGATAACGCAGAGCACGGCTTTGGTATGTACCTCGGCCAGAAGGCTGTTCGTGCACGTTTGATTGCTCAGGTTGAGGAAATGATGGTTTCTGATAAGGCATCTGCTGAGTTCAAGGCCGCTGCTGAAAACTTCCTCGCAACTCAGGATGACGGCGAAGCCAACCAGAAGGCTACCGCAGACCTCATCGTTGAACTCGAGAAGGCTGCTGCATTGGGTTGTCCCACCGCTTCCGTAATCCTTAAGGATAAAGAATTCCTCTCCAAGAAGTCCGTTTGGATCTTCGGTGGTGACGGATGGGCATACGACATCGGCTTCGGCGGTGTTGACCATGTTCTCGCCGCAGGTGAAGATGTAAACATCATGGTATTCGATACCGAGGTTTATTCTAACACTGGTGGTCAGGCTTCCAAGGCTTCTCAGATTGGTCAGGTTGCACAGTTCGCTGCTGCAGGTAAGGCTATCTCCAAGAAGTCTCTCTCCGAGATTGCAATGTCTTACGGTTATGTATACGTAGCACAGATTGCTATGGGTGCTGACCAGAACCAGACCTTGAAGGCAATCAAGGAAGCAGAAGCATACAAGGGACCCTCTATTATCATCGCATACTCTCCCTGTGAGATGCACTCCATCAAGGGCGGTATGGTCAACTGCCAGAACGAAATGAAGAAGGCTGTTGAGTGCGGCTACTGGAATATGTTCCGCTTCAACCCCGCATTGAAGGCAGAGGGCAAGAATCCCTTCACCATTGACTCCAAGCCTGCAACTGCAGATTATAAGGAGTTCATCCTCGGTGAGGCTCGTTATTCTTCTCTTACCCGTTCGTTCCCCGAGCGTGCTGAAGAGTTGTTCGAGAAGGCCGCAGAAAATGCAAAGGCTAACCGTGAACACCTTGAGAAACTTCAGGAACTCTACGGCAAATAATTGAATATTGTAGTGGGGGGGTCACCCCTCTTGCACAATCGAAAATTTTCCACCCGTGGTAACCCCACGGGTGGTTTTTGAAATATGCTATTGACAAAATCAAAGTTTTGTGGTATATTCATTAGGTAAGATATGTAAGTTAAGGAGAGTGGGGCGACCCGCTCTTTCGTTTTTGTCTGAAACAACGCTTAAAAGGAGTGAATATTTTGGCACAAAATCCCACCGCATTAAAGGTTTCGGCACTTATCAAGGATGTTGTTGAATCCACGGGAGTAAAACTATGGGACGTAAAATTTGTAAAAGAAGGCGCTTCGTGGTATTTAAGGGTATTTATTGATAAGGAAGACGGTGTTGACATCAACAACTGTACCGATGTTTCCCGACTTATAGACCCCATTTTGGACGAGGCTGACCCCATCAACGTGTCCTATTATCTTGAGGTGTGTTCACCCGGTCTTGAACGTGAACTGTGTGAGCCGTGGCACTTTGAAAAATACATCGGTGCCGATGTCAAGGTAAAACTCATCCGACCGCGTGACGGAAAGCGCGAGTTTTCAGGCAAGTTAAAGTCATATAACGGCGGTGTCACGGTTGAGAGTGACGGCGCTGATATGGAATTTGCGAAGAATGAGCTTGTTTTTGTGAAGCTCAACGATGCAAACTTTTAAATAGGCTAATTATTGAAATAATATATCGGAGGTAAATTGGAAAATGGCAAGGGCAAAGAAAGTTAAAGAGACACAAATCGACATTACTGCAGAAATTTTTGACGCGCTTGAAATGATGGCAGAGGAAAGCGGAATCCCTGCAGGATATCTTGCAGACAAAATCAGAACTGCTATCATCACCGCCGCCAAAAAGGATTACGGCTCAAGAGATGTAGTTTTCTGCGAGATGGACATTGAAAACCGTGTATTTAAGGTATATGTCCGCAAGACCGTTGTAAACGAGATTGAAGACGAATATACCCAGATTCTTCTTGAGGATGCTTTGAAGGTTGACAAAAACGCAATGTTGGGCGAGTTTGTTGACATTCCTCTTGAAACAAGAAAATTTGGCCGAATCGTAGCACAGAATGCCAAACACGTTATCCGTCAGGGTGTTAAGGAAGCCGAGAGAGGACAGACCTTTGAGGAATTCCAAAGCCGTAATAAGGAGTTGGTTACCGCAGTCGTTCAGCGCATTGACCCCAAGACCGGTAATGCAACCATCACCATCGGCCGCGGTGAGGCAGTTCTGCCCAAAACCGAGCAGGTCCCCGACGAGGAACTCAAAGAGGGCGACCATATTAAGGTTTATATCGTTGATGTCAAAAATGAGGACAGAGGCCCCCGTGCTATGATCTCAAGAACTCATCCCGGTCTTGTAAAGAGATTGTTTGAGACCGAGGTTCCCGAAATTTATGACGGAACTATTGAAATTAAGGCGGTTTCCCGTCAGGCAGGTTCCAGAACTAAGATGGCCGTCTGGTCGCAAAATCCCGATATTGATGCAGTCGGTGCCTGTATCGGTCAACGCGGTGTTCGTGTCAATGCAATTGTTGAGGAACTCGGCGGTGAGAAGATTGATATCGTAAAATACTCCGAGGACCCCGCTGCATTTATCACCGAGGCATTGTCGCCTGCCAAGGTTCTTACCGTTACCATTGAAAGTGAAGACCCCAAGGTCTGCCGTGTAACCGTTCCCGACAGTCAGTTGTCGTTGGCTATCGGAAACAAAGGTCAGAACGTACGTCTTGCCGCCCGTCTTACCGGTTGGAAGATAGACATTCATCCTGAAAGCGGATTTTATGGCGAGGGTGACGATAGCATTCAGTAAACCGTCGTCCAGAATTCAAGAAAGTGAGGAAGCGCAATGACACCTAAAAAACAACCGTTGAGACAGTGTACGGGTTGCGGCGAAATGAAGCCGAAAAGAGAACTTGTCCGTGTTGTTAAAACACCAGAGGGCAATATAATGCTTGACCGTTCGGGCAAAGCCAACGGACGCGGTGCATATATTTGTCACAGTACCGAGTGTTACAAAAAAGCGGTTAAGGCCAAGCGTCTTGAAAGGGCATTTTCAATGGCTATACCAGTAAGCGTTTCCGAGCAGATAGTAAGGGAGCTTGAGTCGGATGGGTAATGACGCTATACTGTCATATTTAGGGTTGGCGCGTAAAGCAGGTAAACTTGCAACGGGATTTGCCGCTTCAAAGGAAGCCTGCTTGAAACACAAAGCAAAATTCATTGCCGTAGCGTCCGATATTTCCGAAAAAAGTGAAAAGGAAATAAGATATTTCAGCGGCGGAAAGATTCCCGTTAAAAGAATACCCTATACTATCATAGAAGTTTCCGTAAAAATCGGAATAAAGGCCGGCATTGTGGCCGTATGCGACGAAGGTTTTGCCGACGTATTGGCAAAAACCGTTGAGAGATCGAAGGAGGAATTCACACATGCTGATTAAGTATAAAATTCACGAGGTGTCCAAGGACTTTGACGTCAACAGTAAGGACATTATTGCACTCCTTAAAGAAAAGATAGGAGTAGATAAAAAAAGCCAGACCTCTTTGGAGGATACCGAACTTGACCTTATTTTTGACTATCTGACACAGACTAATGAGGTCAAAAGTTTTGATGAATATTTTGCCGCAGGCGCACGTGCCCAAGAGGAACGCGCAAAAGAGCGTAAGGCCGAAAAGGACCGCAAACTTGCTGAGCAGATGGCTGTTCTTGAGCAGTTGAAGGCTGCACAGGCCGCTCAGAAGGCTGCCGAGGAAGGCAAAAAGAAGGAAGCCGAAAAGAAAGCAGAGCCCAAGGTTGAGGCAAAGCCTGTGAAAAAGTTAGAACCTAAGGTTGAAACCAAACCTGAGAAAAAGGTTGACAAAAAGCCCATTGACAACAAACCCGAAAAGAAGGCTGACGAGCAGAAACCGGAACCCAAGCACGAGCCTGTAAACATCCCCCCCAGACCCAAAAAGGAAAAGAAAGGCGAGGCTCCCAACCGCGGTCCCGTTGAAATCCGAAAGGTTGATACACGCGCTTCCAATATAAACATTGATAAATATAACGAGCGCTATGAAAATATTGCGCCCGCAAATTCAATGCGTAATGACAATGACCAGCGCAAGCAGAAGATAAAACAAAAATCGCAGGATTACCGTCGTCCGCAGAACGCCAAGCGTGAGACCGAGGCCGACAAACTCCGCAGACTTCAACTTGAAAAAATCAAAAAGACTCCCATCACTGTTACCATCGGTGAGGAGATTACTGTTGGTGAACTTGCCGCCGCAATGAAGAAGACCGCCGCCGAGGTTATCAAGCAGTTGATGAAACTCGGTATGCTGGCCGCCGTTAATCAGACTATTGACTATGACACGGCTGAGATTGTTGCCACCGAAATGGGTTGCAAGGTCGAACGTGCCGTTGTTGTCACCATTGAAGAAAGAATTATGGACATTTCCGAGGATACCGAGGAGTCTTTGAAACCACGTAGCCCCATCGTTGTTGTTATGGGTCACGTTGACCACGGTAAAACATCACTGCTAGATGCCATCCGTAACGCAAAGGTTGCCTCGGGTGAGGCGGGAGGTATTACCCAGCACATCGGTGCTTACCGTGTAAACCACGATGGTAATGAGATAACCTTCCTTGACACTCCGGGACACGCTGCATTTACATCTATGCGTCAGCGCGGTGCAATGGCCACCGATATTGCAATCCTTGTTGTTGCTGCAGATGACGGTATTATGCCACAGACTGTTGAGGCTATCAACCACGCCAAGGCCGCAAAGGTTCAGATAATCGTTGCCATCAACAAAATGGATAAACCCGAAGCCAACCCCGACCGTATCAAGCAACAGTTGACCGAGCACGGTCTTGTGCCCGAGGAATGGGGCGGAGATATCATCTGTGTCCCCGTTTCGGCCAAGACCCACGACGGTATTGACGATCTGCTTGCCAACGTTTTGCTTGTTGCCGAAATGCAGGAACTCAAGGCCAACCCTGACCGTAAGGGTAAGGGAGTTGTCATTGAGGCGCGTCTTGACAAGGGTCGCGGCCCTGTTGCAACTCTGCTTGTTCAGAACGGAACACTCCGTTCAGGTGATATAATTGTTGCAGGCACTTCGGTTGGCCGTGTAAGGGTTATGCTTGACGAAAACGGCCGTACCGTTAAAGAGGCAGGCCCTGCAGTTCCGGTTGAGATTACCGGTCTTGACGAAGTTCCCGCCGCAGGCGATAACTTCGATGCCGTTTCTGACGAGCGTCTTGCACGTCAACTTGTTGAACAGCGTAAGCAGAAGGCCAAGGATGAGATGTTCAAAGCGACCCAGAAGGTTACTCTTGACAATCTGTTCAGCCAACTTGAGCAGGGCGAGATGAAGGACCTTAACGTTATCGTCAAGGCCGATGTGCAAGGCTCGGTTGAGGCTGTTCGTGAAAGTCTTGTCAAGATTTCCAATGAAGAGGTTCGCGTAAACGTTATCCACGGCGGCGTCGGTGCCATTAACGAGTCGGACGAGATGCTTGCTGCGACTTCGGGCGCTATCATTGTCGGATTCAACGTGCGTCCCGACCCCGTTGCTAAGGAAGCCGCCGAGCGTGACGGCGTTGAGATAAGACTTTACAGAGTAATTTATGACTGTATTGATGAGATAACTGCCGCTATGAAGGGTATGCTTGCGCCCAAGTTCCGTGAGGTTGTCCTCGGTGAACTTGAGGTTCGTCAGACATATAAAGTGTCGGGCATTGGTACCATAGCAGGTTGTTATGTCAAGAACGGTAAAATCACCCGTGACGCAAAGGTGCGTGTTGTCCGTGACGGTATCGTTGTTGCCGAGGACGAGATTGGCTCTCTCCGTCGCTTCAAGGATGATGTCAAGGAGGTTGCCGACGGTTACGAGTGCGGTGTCGGTCTTGAAAAGTTTGCCGACATCAAGGAAGGCGACATTTTCGAAGCCTATACGATGGAAGAATACAGAGATTAAAAACAATATATGTAGGGGCGACCATTGGTCGCCCTTGCCGTGTAATTTGAAAACAAAGGAAAGAAGTTATGCCAAGTTTTAAAATCGGACGTGCCGCTGCTGATATCCAGCGTGAACTTGCGGACCTTTTCCGTGAGATGAAGGACCCCAGAGTAAGTAAACTCTTAAGCATTGTTAAAGTTGATGTTTCGGGCGATCTTTCGTATGCCACTGTTTATGTCAGCGCCATTGAGGGGTTTGACAAAACGGTAGAAAGCGTTAAAGGTCTTAAAAATGCGGCAGGATTTTTGCGCCGCGAGTTGGGTGCCCGTCTGAAACTCAGAAAAACACCCGAACTGCGTTTTGTGGCCGACAACTCTATAGAGCACAGTGCAAACATCGCAAAAATTATAGAGTCATTTCCCGAAACTACTGCGACTGAGGAATACGGCGATGAGTAATCATATCTCAACACTTGAAGCCACTGAATTTCTCAAGCAAAACGATAAATACACTATTTTGACCCATTCCCATCCCGACGGTGACACGTTGGGCTCTGCATTTGCGCTTTGTTCGGCCTTGAGAGGGTTGGGTAAACAGGCAAACGTCCTTTGTCCTGACCCAATCCCCAGTAAATTCGGTTATCTGACCGTTGAGGGCGAGCAGGATTTTGTTCCCGAAACGGTAATTTCGGTTGATGTTGCCGATGATAAACTGTTGGGTTCTTTAAGGGATGAATATAAGAATAGGGTTGTTCTTGCTATTGACCATCACGCAACTAATGTGGGGTTTGCCCAAAACCTTTATCTTGAGGGTGACAGTGCCGCAGCGGCCGAGTGCGTTTATGTTTTGATAAAGCAAATGGGTGTTGAGATAACACCGTTTATCGCATCTTGCCTTTATACAGGCATGGCTACAGATACGGGTTGTTTCAAATTTTCCAACACCACACCGAGGACCCATATATTTGCCGCTGAACTTATGGAAAAAGGCGCTGATTATGATGAGATAAACCGCGTGATGTTTGAGGTCAAGTCGCAAAGCCGTCTGGAGATGGAACGCCGTGTGCTTACGGGAATTGAGTATATCTGTGACGGGAAATGCGCCATTGTAACTGTTTCTCAGCAAATGATAAAGGAAACAGGCTGTGATTCCAGCGATTTGGACGGTATTGCCGCAATATCGCGCCAGATTGAAGGCGTTTTGATTGGCATTACTGTGCGTGAAAAGGCTGACGGCAAGTGGAAAATCTCACTTCGCACTTTTGAACCTTACGATGCGGCTGAAATCTGTCATCAATTTGGCGGTGGCGGTCACAAAAGGGCCGCAGGCTGTGAGTTCCAAACCGAATCAGAAGCCAAACTCAAACTTAAAGAATATATCACCTCGCTTATGTAACAGGAGGGCAAAATGAACGGACTTATTTTGCTTGATAAACCCGAAGGGTTCACCTCTTTTAAAGCGGTGGCGGTGTTAAGACGTATATACGGAACAAAGCGTGTCGGTCACACGGGCACGCTTGACCCGATGGCTACGGGCGTTTTGCCTATACTTATAGGCAGAGCAACAAGACTTTGTTCTTATGTTTTGGAGGCCGACAAGCACTATACCGCGGGTGTGCGTCTCGGAATTACTACCGACACGCTTGACATCACAGGTGAGGTTTTGACTGAAAGTGCCGTTTCGGTGACTGACATTCAGTTGAACGAGGCTTTAAATCACTTCACCTGCACTTATGAGCAGGTTCCGCCGATGTTTTCGGCCATAAAAAAAGACGGAGTAAGGCTTTATGACCTTGCACGTCAAGGTAAGGAGATAGAAAGAACCCCCAGAACCGTCACGATTCACGAAATAAAACTGTTATCCCGTGTTGGAAATGAGTTTTTGATAGATGTTCATTGTTCAAAGGGTACCTATATCAGGTCACTTGCCGACGATATTGGAAAATTATTGGGTTGCGGCGCAACGCTTATTTCTTTAAGACGTACCGCTGCCGCAGGCTTTTCGATAGCCGACTGTAAGACTTTGGAACAGATAGAATCAGACCCCGTGGGGTGTCTTTTGTCTGCTGACCGCGCCGTGCCAAACTTCAGAAACTTCAATGTTTCCGAAGCACAGGCCAAACGTTTTTTAAACGGTGCAGCATTGAGTGTTGACCGAATGACATTTTCCAAAGACGCAAAAGACAAGGAAATATTTAAAATTTATGCCGATGGACGGTTTTTAGGCCTGTCGGAATATGACGAGAAATCAAGAGAGATAACCACAAAGTGCGTTATATTTGAATAACAATTTTAAGGAGGAAGAAGGATTATGAACGGTTATGTTGTTGTTTTCGGCACCTTTGACGGACTGCATAAGGGCCACAAAGCCGTGTTGAATGTCGCGCTTAACTTCAAAGACCTAACACCCGTTGCCGTAACCTTCTGTGAGCCTCCCAAGCGCAGAACCCAAAACACATTTATTCCCATGATTTTAAAAACCGAACGAAAAAATGAGATGCTTAAGGCTATGGGTTTTGAGGAAATATTCGTGCTGGATTATGACGAAGTGCACGATTTTGAACCTCAAGAATTCCTTGATATGCTTTTCACAAAATATGATGTTAAAGCAACTGTTTGCGGTTTTAACTATCGTTTTGGTAAGGACGGTAAGGGTGACGCGGCATTTTTGTCGCGCTACTGTTCAGAACACGGAGCAGAGGCCGTTGTGGTACCCGCCACAACCGTTTCGGGGCAGACTGTTTCATCGTCACTTATACGGGAACTGATTTCAAAAGGGGACATTTCGTTTGCCAATATGCTGTTAGGTTACCCATACTCTTTTGAAGCCGAGGTTATTCACGGAGAGGAGAGGGGCAGAACGATAGGCTTTCCCACCGTAAATCAGTGCCTTGACGAGCAACTTGTTACACCAAAGTTTGGTGTTTATGCTTCGGCAGTGACGGTTGACGGAAAAGATTATCCCGCTGTAACCAATATTGGAATACGGCCCACTTTTTTGCTCAAAAAGCCCTTGTGTGAAACCCATATAATAGATTTTGAGGGCGACCTTTACGGTCAGAATATAACTTTGAAACTGCTTGATTATATGCGTGGTGAGGAAAGGTTTGGAAGCCTTGAAGAGTTGACCTCTGCCATAGAAAATGACAAGGACAAAGCAATTAAAGCCTTTAACTCAGGCTTTTTGCTGTTGTAATACTAATAAAAAAGACTTGATTATCGATTGATAATCAAGTCTTTTTTGTCTTTCAGATATCTTTTTCGTCAACACCCAAACCTGTGGTGATTAGCATTATTATGGCACCCGTCTGTATCCAGACAAATGTGGTATCCATCAACCCGTACAGTGCAAGTGCCACCGAAAGGGAAATTATGAAACCTGTTATGGGTGAGGTTTTGCCAATTTGCTTTAGTTTTTTTCGACATTTAAAAACCGAAACAAAAAACGGTGTAACGGCCACAACCAATAGAACTGTACCCACAATTCCGTGGCACAAAAGACTGTCAAGGTAAACACTGTGCGACATTGAGGCAGGATAGACATCATTTGGAACAGGTAATTGGGAATATAAGAACTTATAACTGTAAAATCCATGGCCGAAAATGGGCGATTCTTTGAAATTTCCAAGGGCAAACGACCATATTTTCATTCGGTTGTCCACCGTTGCCGAAAGTTCGTCAAGGCGGTGTATGAGGTCGGGCACGGCAAACAGAACGACCACCGCAGCCGCAACCAATGACGAGAATATGATGAGCAGTTTATATTCCCTGTTCAGCACAAGCATCAGCACAATGCAAATTATCGCAACCAACCAAAGACTCATACTGCCACTTAAATATAGTGCTATCGCATTGAGCAGTGCGCTAAAATAGTACAAGAAGGTGTGCTTTGCGTGGGTCGAAGCCTTGTAAGCGCATATCAGAATGACCAAGGTTAAGGCCGTGCCGTAGAAATTTGGATTGGTGTAAAATCCGTTACTGCGGTAACCGTCAACACCAAAATTCAAAAGATACTGAACTATCCCCTGAACCGATGCAAGACATCCGCCCAAAACACATGCATTCATCATTCTTTCATAAAAATCTCGGTCAGCAAATACTTTGACGGCAGAAGTTATCCCTAAAAGCGCGGCAAAGACCAGCGTGCGTCTGAATCCAATATAGTTGCCGCGACATAAAGCAACCGTTGCGGTAAACACCAGAAAAGCAAGACCTAAAAAGGTGCCTTTTCGGGCAAAGACGGCGCTTCTTACAAACGGCAACAAGCAGAATAGCACACCGACACAGGCGGTTACGATTGCTGTTATCGGGTATGGTAAAAACGCCGCAAACGGCAAAAACAAAACGCTAACTTTTGCTATTTTCAAAGCAATTTCTTCTGAAACAAATGATTTTGAAAATATATTTTTAATCATTTTGATTTCAACTTTGCAACAAGTGCAGAAATGGCGGTAAACAGAATCTGGAAGCCGCCAACCGTAAGCGGATTTACAAGGTCGGCTTTGCCTGTGAGGCTCAAATAAACGGTCAACACAGCACCAAGCACCGCGGCAATAACAAAGATTGCGGTTAGCACTGAATAGATTGAGCCGAGTCGAATAGCCGAGGTTATACTTGAGAAGAAACCGCACACATCGCTACTGAAAGCGGCGCACGTGCTTACCGAATCGGTCGGCGCGGTGATGCGTTCGTAACTGACCCTGCCGTTATGGTTCATAACCTTAACAGCATCACTGGGAAGACCGAAATAATCGCATATCATAGCATCGGTGGTGTTGGGGTCTTTGGGGTCAACCACAACCGTCATACCTGTGTTGCAAAGTTGCTGTAACTCATAAGTGACAGCGGGGTCGGTTTCATATTGTACAAGGAAGAGCAGACAGTTGACACCGCCAACTGCAATATAAACAGGGAAATAACCTGCTTTCAAAATCTTTTGGTCAACCGAAGCGGGCGGAACGGCAATGTTGTGTCCCTGCATAAGGTTGCGATTACCGATAAGGATAGTTTCCTCACCAATCCAACCCGAAATACCCATTTTATCCTCATACTGAACACCGTTGACCTTGGGCAATTTTTCCCCTGTGTTACCGATAATACTCTTGAAAATACTGCTTAAGGGGCTGTTCGCCGCAATAGCAACCGCCGCGGCGCTTGTCAAAGTATGACCCATTTCGTTTTCGCCGAGGGTTTTCATATTATACAGTTTTACCGAACCCTCAGGGAAAAGGTCAGACGAACTGACGGTGGCAACATTAGCAAGGTTTAGTTCATAAGCGCCTTTAAAGCCGGCAATCATGGCACCGTAACGCGAAGCCTTACGACAAGCGAGGTACATAGGCAGTTCACAGGTCAATACCGCTGAAGCGGGCCACAAAAGACAAAGGGTTGATGTCAGTGCCGAAAGACCGGCGCCAAAACCTGAAATCAGGCTCACTATTATACCTGCCGCCAAAGCAACCGAGGCAACAACGGTGAACATAACCTTTAGTTTCCGGTCAAGAGGGCTGTCATATCCGCAGTTTTTAAGATAATCCCTAACGTTTTCAGTTTTGCGGTCGCAAAGCGCGAGAACCTCGCCCTCAACTGCGCCTGAAGCCACAACCTTGGCATTGTTTCCGCCAACCGAAATAACGGCGCGTTTTGGCTGTGAGGTTGAGATGAATTCAAGACCTTTAAGAATGCGCGAGGACTTCATCAAACCTGCATAGCGGTTAACCGTAAGAAGTATTGCGGCGACAACGCCGAGTCCCGCGTGTTTAAGATCAAAAACAAAGTATGAGAGAAGATTTTGCAATAGCACCAAAGATGATGCAACGGCGGTGCAGGAATCAAATGACGGACGCATCTTTAAAAGGTTTTTAAAATCGGCAAAAATGTCAATATTCATAACCACTGCTGCGGCTAAAAGAACAATGTCAATAAGCATTAAAGTGGCTGAGGGCAGGAAGGAAACGAGGCCCGATGCAGTTACCAACATAAGAAAGGTTATGACGGTTGTGAATATCGCAACCGTTTTATGTTTAGTTTTTTTATTTGAGTATTCAACACGTAGCCTTGCCGAATCGTCAAGTGTCTTATAGTCATCAATATCGGCCAGACGCTCATCCTCGGTCTCATAATACGGCGTGTCAAAATCATCATCGTCAAAATCGTCATCATCAAATGATGAGTGGGCAACCATATCATCATCGGCTTTTTTGGAAATTATATCACCAAGGTCACCAAACATAACGGTTTTGTCGTCGGCAACAATGGTATCTTGTGAAACCTTGGCTCCACGGATAAATTCCGAAGCCTCAACATCACCGTCAGGTGTGTGTTGGACAACGGTACCTCTGACTATCTTACCGTAAATACGCACATCGCCGTCATCTTCGGGCTTTGAATCCTCGGCTGTGTGCATAATATCCGAGTCACTGTCAGTAGGAATAACCTCAACCTCAACCTTGACCTCACGGTGGAGGTCATCACTTTCGGTACTGTCAGACATGGGTGTGCCGTCAGCAGTATCGTCGGCACCGACGGCCAGTACAGTCGGTTTTGACAAAGCGGTTTCATCGGCACGTCCGTCAGAGGACTCACCGCGAAGCATTCGAATTATATCGTCAACCGAGCGCGCGGGTGCAGATTCACTCTTTTCTTCCTCTGCAGCGGCGACAATGGCGGTATCAGGCTTTATGGCGTCAGGCTCGTTGTTCTCTGCGGCAGAAACTATTGACGCGGAGTCTTCAACGGTTGCCTTTTCAACAGCCATTCTGCAACGTTCAAGAAAAGCATCGGCCGAGGGCGAGGTGCTCACCTCACGTACAGGGGCAGGGGTGACCTCAATAATTTCGGGCACGGCGGGCTCAATGTCGGATTTTTTGACCTCAGGCACGGTTGCGCTGCTTGAATGTATATCATCAGTAGAGGATTCACCGACCGAAGGTGTTGCCCAAGAAGGAACATAGTCGTCATCTATACCCGTCATAATCGTTTCGCGATCCTTCATTTTTTCATAAACCGAATCGGGCTGAGGGCGTTGTTCAGACGAAGTGTCTTCAACAGCGCTGCCCATAACCTCGCCCACGGTAAGAGCGTGGGGAGCGTTGCCCGTATTGTGACCCACGCGGTGCATACCGGTGGCCTTGCGGCTATTTGGCACAACTATATCGTCATCATCATTAAAAAGGTTGTCATTATGTAAGTTTTCAAACTCGTCAGCCTTTTTCTTTCCGAATATTCCCATATTATCAACTCCCTTTAGTTGTTGGATTTGATTCCCTGTTTTTGCCTTGCGGCCTCATACATCAGCACTCCGGCGGCAACCGAAGCGTTGAGCGAATTTATATTACCCATCATAGGCATTGCAACCGTAACATCGCAACTCTTTTTGACAAGAGCACTGACTCCGCGTCCCTCAGAACCTATAACAAACGCGGTAGCACCTTTATAGTCAACTGAGCACCAGTTTTCGCCGTCCATATCAGCGGCATACACCCATACACCCTTTTCTTTGAGTTCCTCAATGCAGGAGGTGATGTTGGTAACACGGGCCACACGCATATATTCCAACGCACCTGCCGAAGCCTTGGAAACAACGGCGTTCAAGGATGCGCTTCTGCGTTTGGGGATAATGATTCCGTGAACACCGCAGGCTTCCGCGGTACGGATAATGGCGCCTAAGTTATGCGGATCCTCAATTCCGTCACAAATAATGATGAAAGGGGGTTCGTTTCTCTCGGCGGCACAGTCAAGAATATCGCTGACTTCACAGTATTCGTGCGAAGCAACAACAAGTGCCACACCCTGATGGGAGGCACCGCCACTCAAAAAATCAAGTTTTTGGGGTGCAACCTCCTTTACAGGGATACCTCTTTCACGGCATTTTGCCACCAAAGCCCTAACCGAGCCGTTTATCGAACCGTGGGCCACAAGTAATTTGTCAATCTCACGTCCCGAGCGCAAGGCCTCGGTAACGGGGTTGCGCCCAATAATTACATCGGTAAAACGGGCGTCTTCGTTAATCTCGTTTTCAAAAACTTCTTGTTTAAAATCGGGCATAATTATTTCCTTTTTGTGTATTTTTTCTGTGCCATTTTTTCAAAAGACGTGAT
The DNA here is from genome assembly GCA_045587185.1 of Acutalibacteraceae bacterium. Classification (GTDB taxonomy): domain Bacteria; phylum Bacillota; class Clostridia; order Oscillospirales; family Acutalibacteraceae; genus UMGS172. The sequence continues at coordinate 39,570 of JAZNBS010000039.1, read as the reverse complement.
AACAGCGTTTTCACTCATATCACATTCAAGCCACCAAACCGGTACGGTGCGAAGAAATTTATCAAGCAGGTCGCTTAAGATGCTCATATGTTCCTCATTCGGTGACATAACGGTCTGACGCATCAGAAACGGTACGGCATCTATCGGCTGTGCGGGATATATTTTGTTTTCAACTCCGCGTTTCAGCAAAGCAACCGAACCTAAAGGCACCGCAATATCGCAGTTTTCATCGTGCTTTCCGCTCCACGGTGTTCCAATGGCGTAAAACACTCCGTCAATCAATCTTACGGCCGGTTTGTCGTCATTTATCATAAACACGCCGTCGATGTATTTCTGCCAGAGAGAGGTGTGGGTGGATTTCCCCGTTCCGCTGTCTGCCGAGAAGATATAAGCCTTGCCGTCATAACCTATGCAAGAGGAATGAAGTAAGAAACCGTCGAACTTTAAAAGCCGATAATAAAACAGCGTGCCAGTGGCAAGATATTCTAACACTTCGTCTGAAAGATTCGGGCTTCTTTCCTTCATCAAGTTAAGTTTTTTTGGTTCAAGATCGATGACGATATCTGGCTCACCGTCAAACTCGGTCAGGTATTTTTGACTGCGTTCAAGCAACATTTTGCCTTTGGCGTTCATCAGCACCCGCAGGCCGGCAATGACATACTTTTTAACGCTCATCAACAACACCACCCAAAGGCATAATCTCTTACAATATATAATAAATCTTTTCAAACCAAATGTCAATCAAATTCGATACATAATCCACTAAATATAGTAAGTTTTTTCGTTTGCTATCGCAAATATCGTGTTTTTATCAAATTTTGGTAATAAAATGACAAAATAATGTCAACAATAAGAACCGAACGGTGCTTTAAGCACCGAAATATTCGGGAAGGTGATTTTTTTGATAGCGGATATTAAGGGTCTGGAAGTGCTTGATTCTAGAGGCAATCCGACGGTTGCCGCAGAGGTGACGCTTTGTGACGGTTGCCGTGCGGTTGCCATTGCACCGTCGGGGGCATCCACGGGAAAGTTTGAGGCACACGAACTACGCGACGGCGGAAAACGTTATGGTGGAAAAGGTGTGACCGCCGCAGTTAAAAACATCAACACTCTGATTGCGCCGTGTCTGAAGCAACTGGGCACCCTGAATCAGTCCAAGATTGACCGTGAAATGCGTAATCTTGACGGCACCGATAACAAAAGCCGTCTGGGAGCCAATGCAATGTTGGCGGTGTCTATGGCGGTGGCGCGCGCCGCAGCAAGGCACTACCGTGTACCGCTTTACCGTTATCTTGGCGGTATCAGTGCGCTTAAACTCCCCACGCCTATGATGAATATCCTTAACGGCGGTGCACACGCATCAAACAATGTGGACATACAGGAATTTATGATAGTGCCGAAGGTTGGCAGTTTTGCCGAAAAAATCAGGGCAGGTGCGGAAATATATCACGCGCTGGGAACTGTGCTCAAAACTTCGGGCAAAAGCGTCGGAGTGGGGGATGAGGGCGGTTTTTCGCCCGATTTCAAAGATGACCGCGAAGTTATCGAGTATATTATCAAGGGCATAAGCACCGCAGGTTACTCGACCGACGATGTCAAGATAGCATTGGATGTGGCATCAAGTGAATGGTATGAGGGCGGTCAGTATATTCTGCCAAAAGCCAAGGAAACCTTGACCGCGCAAAGTCTAACCGAGAAAATTTCAGCATTAGTGAGGGATTACCCTATAATTTCGGTTGAGGACGGATTGGCTGAGGACGACTATACCGGCTGGAAGAGTATGACCGAGCGGATGTCAAGCAGAGTGATGCTTGTGGGCGACGACCTGTTTGTCACCAATCCCGAAAGGCTCCGCAACGGCATTAAAGAGGGCATTGCCAACGCGGTATTGGTTAAATTGAATCAGATAGGAACGCTCTCCGAGACACTCGAAGTTATAAATATCGCAAAAGACGCAGGCTATACACCGATAATCTCGCACCGTTCGGGCGAAACAGAGGATACCTTTATAGCCGATCTTTCGGTTGCCGTTGGCGCAGATTATATAAAATCGGGCGCACCCTGCCGTACTGACAGGACGTCAAAATACAACAGATTGCTCAAAATAGAAGCGGAAATTTGAAACACAAGCGTTCACCCAAAGGTTATCATCGGGTGAACGCTTTATCCATCTCAACTTTTTTGTGCATATTAGTCAATTTAAACATTAAAAACATTGCTTGTACGTATATATTAGTATCTGTTGTGGACATATTGCACAAATAAATCGCATAACGAGACACTTGGTAGCCAAATGAGAATAGCGCGTTTGAAATTGGAAATAGGCTATATGGAAAATTTTGTGCAAAATCACAATGATTTGACGCTTTAACAACCTAAAAAAGGAAAATTGCATATAAATGTTAGTATAAAAAATAAAAAATTTTTGCCGAATTTAGTATATTTTTGCTAAATAGTTATTGACAAAACAGCCCATTTGTAAGATAATACTATACAGAACATTATGCGAAATTGGGTCTTTATCTCTAAAAGACCCATGTTCGTTGCTCTTGCAAGGGGCACTGTTTAAATCTGTTATTGAAGGTGAAGAAATGATTTCTGGTAAAATCCGTATGCTGGCAGTTGTTCTTGTGACTTTGCTTATGGTGTCGCTTTTTGCCCTCCCGACCGTATCGGCGGATGAGGTTAAGGATACCGCAGGGGATAAGACAACAGGTACCTCTTCGGGCATCGATACGTCCGCAGAGTATCAAAAATATCTTGAATCCATTGCGCAGTACGGCAATGCAAAAGAAGATATTGTTATCGACCCTGTAAAGGACATTAAAGAAAAGGTAGAGGACACTTTTGAGGGTGCAGACGGCACTTCACAAAGTGTTTTGTCCGAACGCCCTTATGAGGTTTTGATTGATAAATTAACACAGGAGAAGAAGACGGTTAATTGTCTTGTGTGGACTGATAACAGAACATTCCAACAGCAAGGCAAGGTCACCTATGAGATAAATGTACCTGCCGACGGTATATATAACCTCGCATTTACATATCTTCCTTTGGCCAAGACCGGCGGTAATGCAGACGAATCTGATGACAAGATGAGCACCAACCCCGTTGAGATTGCAGTCACTGTTGACGGCAAGGTTCTCTATTCGGGTCTTGATGCACTGTCTTTGCCACGTCTGTTTGTCAACAGCGGTTCCAATCCCCAAAAACCTGAGGGTGAGATCCGTGAGGATAGCATTGGAAATCAGCTGACTCCCGAACAGGTGGAGTACGGCCAGTTTGTCACGCAGTATGCCGTTGACCCTGTCGGTGTTGTTGCTGACCCATACAAGGTTTTGCTCACAGCCGGAACTCATCTCATCACCCTTGAATCGGTGTATGAACCCTTTGCCCTTGCAAGCATTATACTGAAGGTTCCCACTGGCGTTCCTTCTTATGATAATTATATTGCCGGTCACTCCGGTGCCGCAGATTATACCGGTGCAGCAGTCGAGATTGAGGGTGAAAAGGCTTGGATCAAGTCTACTAACTCGCTCGTTTCCAAGGCTGACAACAGTTCCAGTGATATTTCACCCAACAGCCCCGTTAAATCCACCCTTAACTATATTGGCAGCACCAACTGGCAGGTCCCCGGCGAGTTTATCACATGGAAATTCACCGTTCCTGAGGATGGTTTGTACACCTTTGGTCTGAATTATAAGCAGGCGGCGGTTATCGACGGATTTACTTATCGTTCTTTGGCTATTGATGATGTAATTCCTTTTGAAGAATGTAAAAATCTCCGTTTTGACTATTGCACAAGTTGGGAGTTTAAAACAATCGGTACTGAGAAGAACCCTTATAAGTTCTTCCTCAAAAAAGGCGAGCATACCATCACCCTTACCGTTACTTTGGGTGAGACCGCTGAGTTCTACTCAAGATTGAGCCAGATTGTTGACGCTATCGGTGATACATATATAGATATCATTATGATTACCAGTGACTCTCCCGACCCCAACCGTGACTATGACCTGTTCAGACAGATTCCTAACTTCCAGGAAACCCTCCTCGCTTGCCATGACGATTTGATGAATCTGGCAAACGATATGAAGGCTTTGTCGGGTGACCGCAGTAATAAGTATATTGCTGCGTTGAATAATATGGCCCGTGTTCTCAAGGAAATGTACGATAATCAGTACACCGCACAGAACTACGTTTCAGACTATTATTCCAACTACACCACTGTTTGCTCTTGGTTGTATGAAATGAAGACCATGCCTTTGAACCTTGACCAGATGCAGTTTGCATCGGCAACCAAGGGATTTAAGGATAACAGCTCTTCGTTCTGGGGATCGCTCTCTTTCGGTTTTACTCGTTTCTTTGCTTCCTTTACCGATGAGTTTTCCACTATCGGCGGTTCGTCCGCGGCCGCTACCAATGGCAGCGTCCGAATTTGGGTTAACTGGGGTCGTGACCAGACACAGGTTCTGAGCAACCTTATTCAGGACTCGTTCACATATCAGACCGGTATAAGCGTTGAACTTGAGATAGTTAACGCTTCGCTTATTAACGGTCTGCTGGCAGGTAATTTCCCCGATATGTCTCTCCACCTCGGCCGTACCGATCCGGTAAACCTCGGTATGCGTGGTGCTTTGTATGACCTTACAAACTTCTCAGCAGAGATTGACCCTGTTAAGTATTCCACCGTTGATGACGGTTCCACATATCTTTTGGATTACAAGACTGTTCTCAAGAGATTCCAAGGCAACTATGACGAAAAAGGTGACTTTGTTGACCTTGTGAACGACCACGCTTCGGCGCCTTATTGGTACGATGACGGAACGGGTGATATGCAGTTATTCGCTCTCCCCGATACCCAAGGATTCTATATAATGTACTATCGTACCGATATTTTTGAAAGTCTTGGAATTTCTGATCCCGCTCAAGCCAACAACGGTGACGGTTGGACTTGGGATGAGTTCCTTGATGCGGCAACCATCTTGCAGCGTAACAATATGGCGGCTTATGTACCTTACACCAAGATAGCTTCAACTACCACCGTTAATGCGGGTATGGGTAGTTTGCATATGTTCCCCACAATGCTGGCTCAAAATCAGGTCAAACTTTATAACGATGACCGTAACAAGACCCAGCTTACAGGCGGCGAGGCAATTTCAGCCTTCACCAAGTGGACTGACTTCTATACCAAGTACGGTATTGAAAAGCAGATGGACTTCTACAACCGTTTCCGTACCGGTGTTTGCCCGTTGGGTATTTCGTCCTATCAGACCTATACCCAGTTGACTCAGGCTGCGCCCGAAATTCAGGGACGTTGGAAGATTACCGCTATCCCCGGCACAGTTCAATCTGACGGTTCTATCGACCGTTCGATCGCGGGTTCGGGTACCGGTTGCTCCGTTGTCAGACGTTCATCCAACAAGGACGGTGCATGGTCGTTCCTGTGTTGGTGGACTTCAGCTGATACTCAACTTAAGTACAACAACAACGTCGAGTCCATCCTCGGTGCAGTTTCACGTACCGCGACCGCAAACGTTCAGGCTTTTAGTTCCTATTCTTGGAACGCTGACGACCTGCAGATACTTCTCGATCAGTGGGGTAACGTAAAAGAACTTCCTGAGGTCCCCGGCGGATACTATGTATCCCGTGCGGTTGACCAGGCTTATTGGGCAGTTCTTAATGATGAAAGCAATGAAAAAGACGCGATGCTTGAGTGGGGCGAGGTAGCCGATAAGGAAATCGCCCGCAAGATCGAAGAATATAGAAAATAAGGGAGAAGGAGGGTAATTTATGGAAAACCAAGTTAATTTTAAAAAGATAAGACGCAGAGCAATGTTCCAGGAGCAGTTGCCGTCTTATATAATGTTGGCGCCGTTCTTAATTTTCTTTATAATTTTCCTTGTATTGCCGATACTCTCTTCAATCGTATTCAGCTTTACAAACTTCGATATGATAAATGCACCGTCTTTTGTAGGATTGGACAACTATCTAAGAATGGTTCTTGATGACGATGTTTTCCCGACAGTTTTTGGAAACACAATGTTGTTTGCAATCATCTGCGGACCTGCAGGTTTCATCCTTGCGTTCGTCCTTGCATGGTTTATCAACGAGTTTTCACCCATCGTCCGTACTCTCCTGTCCTTTATGTTCTACGCACCTGCCCTTGTAGGTAACGCACACTTCATATGGACCGTCGCATTCTCAAGCGATAGTTACGGATACATTAACTCGGCCTTGTTGTCATTGGGTCTTATCACCGAGCCTGTAACATGGCTCTCAACCGCTGAGTATATTAAACCCATCGTTATTGCAGTTCAGTTGTGGTCAAGTATGGGTGTTTCTTTCCTGTCCAACATCTCAGGTCTTCAGAACGTCAATCAGGAACTGTATGAAGCAGGTTCTATTGACGGTATCAGAAACCGTTGGCAAGAACTTTGGTACATCACACTTCCGACAATGAAAAATATGCTTCTGTTCAGTGCGGTTATGGCGATTTCAAGTGCATTTTCAATCAGTGCTATTGCTATTCAACTTGCAGGTTTCCCAAGTGTCAGTTATGCCGCGGATACCATCGTATCCCATATGCAAGACCTTGGTACCGTTCGATTTGAGTTGGGATACGCGTCGGCGGTCTCGGTTGTCTTGTTCCTGATAATGATACTGTTCCGATTGTTAGTCGGTAAGTTGCTTAATATGACAGGCAAGTAAGGAGGTGGGATAGTGAGTATTTTCAAGAAAAAACAGGAAGAGTTGATATTGCCCAGCGGTGCAAAAGCACTCCGTGACTCGGTGAATGAGACCAAAGCGCCCAAGCGCAGACGTGCCTCAAAATCCGAAGCAAAGCGTTATACACGTTCTAAAGCCGGCAACTTCTTCTACTTCTTCTTCATCATTGCTGCAGGTTGTTTCTCTATCCTGCCGCTTATCTACTGTGTATGTACTTCACTGAAACCCCTCGATGAAATTATGATTTTCCCTCCGAGGTTTTTCGTACACAGACCCACATTTGCAAACTATACTGCTCTCCCTGAACTGTTGTCGAATTTACGTATCCCGTTGTCAAGATATGTATTCAACAGTTTGTTCGTAACATTGGGAACAACCTTTCTTTATGTTGTTATTGCTTCAATGGCCGCATTTGTACTTTGTAAATCAAACATAAAATTCAAAGGTGTTATCTTCTATATCATTCAGTTCTCGCTTCTTTTTAACGCTTACACCCTTGAAATTCCGCGTTATATTATTTTTACAACTATGAATATAGTAGATACATATTGGGTTTATATTTTACCCCACTTTGCATCAACAATGGGTGTCTTCCTTATGAAACAGTATATGGAAGGCGCGTTGCCAAACGCATTGCTTGAAGCCGCCAAGATTGACGGTGCAGGATATTTTAGAATATTCTGGCAGATAGTAATGCCCATTGTAAAGCCAATGTGGCTGACCCTGACATTGTTCACATTCCGTGATGTCTGGGCCGCAGTCCCCGGTGGCACAATATTCAGTGAAGCACTAAAAACATTGCCGACCATTATGGGTCAGATTACCGCCGGCGGTATCGCCCGTTCAGGTAGTGCAATGGCTGTTACATGTATACTCATGCTTCCGCCTATTATCGTTTATCTGATTTCGCAGAGTAACGTTATGGAATCTATGAGTAGCGCCGGCATTAAAGAATAAGGAGGATTTTGAAATGAAAAACACTAAGATTTCCAAACTCCTTATTCGCATTGCTGTGTGTTTGATGGCAGCGCTTGTACTGATTCCTGTAATCGGTGTTTCGGCAGTCTCCGAAAAAACTGACGAGATAGGAGGCGAGTCGTTCACCTATTGGTATAATTTCACCGGAAAGAATACCAGGGTCGTATCTTCAAAGCCTATGTACAGCACAGGAAAGGTGTTAACGTCACTTGACCTTGGTTGTACAGGCAGTTCAAAGATAGAGGATGCCCATGTTTCCAAATCCGGACTTACATATGTCCTTGACGGCGGTGCATCGAGAGTGCTGATTCTCGACAAGGACTACAATATTATCAGTGAGTTTAACCTTATCACCGATAAGGACGGTTCAAAAACAGATTTTGCTAAGGCAAAAGGCATCTTTGTCGACGATGATGAAAATATTTACATTGCCGATACCCAACATCAGCGTGTTGTAAAGTGTGACTCTAAGGGTAACCTTATTAGATTGTATACACTGCCTCAGTCCAACCTCATTCCTGCGGGTTTCAACTATCAGCCCGTTAAGGTTGCGGTTGATAACAAGGGTTATGTTTACATTCTCAGTAACGGCTCTTACTACGGCGCAATTCTGTACTCTCCTGAGGACGTTTTCCTTGGATTCTACGGTTCAAACGACGTTCCTGCAACCTTTACCCAAGCGCTTATTACCCTCTGGAACAGACTTTTCGTGAACAATGAAAAGCGTGCTCAAATGACCCGTTCTTTGCCTTATACTTTTTCTGACCTTTGGGTTGACAGTATGGGATTTGTTTATACAACAACCGGTTCCACAGGCGATCTCAGCCAGACAGGTCAGATAAGACGCCTTAATCCGGGCGGAAGCAACATTCTTCCCTCTGAGTCGGTTAACTTTGTTGACACCCAAATAGGAACCGACCCCATTAAACCGGGAAGCAAGCGCACACAGAGTCTTATCGGTGTTGCAGCCGATGATGATGGCTTTATTTATGCCGCTGATGTCGGATATGGACGAGTTTATGTTTTTGACAGTGAGTGTAATATGGTTTCGGCCTTTGGTGGCGGTTTGAAGACAGGTAATCAGGACGGTACTTTCTATAATATAAGCGCCATCGCCTATAACTTAGAAAACCAGGATGTTGTTATTACCGATAACAGCCAGAACCTTATAACCGTATTTAATATCACCGAACACGGTAAACTCATAAAATCGGCACAGGCCAAAACCCTTGTTGGCGACTATGAAGACGCAATGGGGGAGTGGACCGATGTCCTTGAGGCCGACCGTAACTGCCAGATGGCTTACGCAGGTTTGGCCAGAGCTTACTATGCGATGGGTCAGACTTCCGATGACAATGCAAAGTACGAGCTTTATATGAATAAGGCAATCGAACTATCCAAACAGGGATACGACCGTGAGACCTATGCTCTTGCTTTTGACAGTCTGAGAACCGAGTGGATACGTGATAACTTCACTTGGATTGTTGTTATCATCGTTCTCCTTGTCGCAGGTGTTATTGCTCTGCTGGTTTACTCGACCAAGCACAAGATGCGTCTTGTCAAGAACGAAAAGGTGCATATTGCAACAACAATTATCACCCATCCGTTCGAAAACTTCCGCGATATGAAAGAAAAGGGACTCACTTCGGTTCCGCTTTGCATTATCATCATTGTTCTCTACTATATCTTTGATGTTATGAGAACCACAATGGGCGGTTTCGCGTTCACTTATTTCGACCCGTCCAGTTACAACGCTTTGCTCATCCTTGCGAAGACTGTCGGTCTTGTTATTTTGTGGACGGTCGTCAACTGGGCAGTATGTACACTGTTTAACGGCAAGGGTAAAATAAAAGAAATATTTGCGGTAATCAGTTACAGCCTTATCCCATCACTTATCGGAAGTATTGCTTACATTATCTGCTCCAATGTTCTTGTGCCCGATGAAGCAGCCTTCCTTAGTGTTCTTGAGGTAATCTGTACAGGTTACACCATTGTGCTTTTAGCCGCAGGTTCAATTATCGTTCACGATTACAGCCTCGGTAAATTCATCGGAACGACATTGCTCACCCTCCTCGGATGTGCAATAGTTATATTCCTGCTTATCGCAGTTATCGTTCTGCTCCAGCAGGCAGGCGGATTTATTGGAACCATCTATTCTGAGATACTCAAGTTATTCTAAAAAAGGAGGAAAAACATGAAAAACATCAAACGTGTTTGCAGTTCTGTTTTATGTTTGTTGCTTTGCACCGTTATCCTCCTTTTGGCAGGATGCGGAGAGCAACGTGCGGCCAAGCAGGCATACTCAAAACCGCAGGAACTCAACAAACTTGAGACCACCTGTGTTACTGAGAACAGTCGTTACAGCCTTATTTGGGATGCTCAGAGACAGTGTGTTATCCTTTACGACAAGATAATGCAATGTGAATGGAGTTATGTCCCTGAGGAATCTCTCAACACCGAGTATGACTACAGTGTTGACGGTGAGGGTAGTTCTGTAACTGTTCATCCCAGAGTAAAATCCCCCATTATTGTTCAGTATTTTGCAACCTCCAACTTCCAGGAGGAGGAAACCAACGCTCAGGCAATGTCGATTTCCAAGGGTAACTACACTGTTACGGCAATCGAAGGTGGCATTGAGATGATGTGCTACTTCGAGAACCGAGGACTTGCGGTTCCCGTTGAGTTTAAGTTGAATGACAGGGGTGTTGACGTAACTGTTGACCCCACTAAAATTCAGGAAAACGATATGTACAACGTCTGCGGTGTTAACATTGCACCTTTCTTCTGCTCAATTTCAAACAGCAATGCATCTTTAGATGACCATTATCTGTTTACTCCTTCGGGCTCTGGTGCAATCATAACTCCTGTTGTTGACCATACAAAGGACGCGGCCATTGAAATTTCTGAAATAGTTTACGGTCAGGATGCTAACATTACAACCTTTGAACAGAAGACCGCTACTGAAACTGTCAGAATGCCGGTCTATGGTGCTGTCAACGGCAACAAAGGTGTTTGTGCTATTATTAAAGAGGGTGCCGAGAGTGCGAGAATCAATACTGTTGTCGCACAGAAATTAACCGGTTATTCTTACATTTTCACCGAGTTCCACATCAGAGGATATCAAGAAGTTATTCAGAGCCTCTTCACCAGCACAACGGTTAAGACCAAAATTTATTCAGACGCTTTTACTCCTGATGTGCTGACCGTAGGGTTCTATCCTCTTTACGGCGAGGATGCCTCTTATGTCGGTATGGCAAAGACATACCGCAACTACCTCAACGAGATTGGAACTCTAAGCACCAAAAAATCCGATGATTCTTTGCTCAACCTCAAATTGGTTGGCGGTATTGAAACCAAGGAATTCCATTTTGGCATTCCCAGTGATGCAATGCTCACCGCAACCACTTTGAAGCAGGCGTATAATATTGTAAAGGACGTCAAGGACAGAACAGGCCTTAATAACATCAACGTAAACCTTGTTGGCTTTGGTCAAAGCGGAAATGATATTGGTGTTGTAGCAGGCGGATATGAGATAGGTTCGGACTTCGGTGACGAAAAAGACCTCAAGAAACTCGTTGATTACTCCAAGGCTAACGGTGTTAACCTTTATATGAATTTTGATATGGTAAGGTTCAGCAGGTCTGGCGGTGGCGTTTCAACTGCATTCGGCAAAGCCGATGCCGCAAACGCCAGTTTTACCGAGCAGTTCTATATTGCGCCCAACATCCGTACCGAGAACTTGACACTCCGTACATATTACCTTGTTAGCCGCACCAAGTTCTCTGAGGTTGCCAGCAACATCAAGGATGTTGCTTCCGAGTGGAAACTTCAGGGCATCAGCCTTGATTCGCTGACCAGCATTTCTTATTCAGATTATACGGAAGAGAAATACTACGCTCGCGCAAACTATGACGATCAGGTGAAGGGTATTATAACCAAGTACACTGCTGACGGTTACAAGATTGCAGGTAGCGATGCAAACGCATTTGCCGCAGCGCTCTGTACCCATGTTTATGATGCGCCGACCCAGTCATCAAAGTACAGATCGTTCACGGCTGATGTTCCGTTCTATCAACTCGTCTTTAAGGGATATGTTTCAATGTCGGGAACTTCTTTGAATCTCTCGGTTGATAATCAGACGGCTTTCCTTAAGGCAATTGAGACCGGAAGCGGATTAACCTATACACTCGTTGACGAGTATGATACCAATCTCATTACATCGGCACAGAATGTGTTCTACGGCTCCGTCTATTGGGACGATATCATTGAGCGTGGAATCCGTACCGATATTGAGAACAAAACCAAAGAGTATAAAGACCTCTTCGCTTCGGTAAATGGCGCAACCATTGTTGACCACAAGATTATTGCCGAAAACGTAAGAGTAACAACATTTGAAAACGGTGTCACAGTCTATGTAAACTACGGCACCGAGGATTACACCGTGGGTGACATTATCGTTGCCGCACGCAACTACACTGTAAAGGGGGCATAAAAGATGACAGCAGATAAAGTTAATAACGCCCCTCAGAATTCGCTCAAGAAAAAGAAGAAGCATAGAGGTATAGAATCTCTTAAAAGTACCTATGGCCGTTTGTTCGTGTTGCATTGGGAAATCGGTCTTTTGCTGTTCTTCGTAGTGCCGCTGTTCCAGTCTTTCTACTATGCTTTCTGCGACGTCAGTTTCTCTGGCGGTGAATATCACTTCAGTTTTGCCGGACTCAAGAATATTGACTATGTATGGAACACAAATGCAGATTATACCAATAACGTAACGATGTCATTCACTAACATTCTAGGCTCATTGCCCGTTATCGTTATTCTCAGTCTCATCCTTGCACTTCTGCTCAACCAGAAGTTCCGTGGAAGACTCTTTTTCAGAGGACTTTATTTCCTTCCCGTTATTATTGCATCTGGCGTTGTTATTGAACTTTTGTTTATGACAACCTCAAGCGAACTCTCATCTTCTGGCATTTCCGACTCCTTTGCTTCAGATATGATTAAGGTTGACGACATAATCGCATGGTTGTCACTGCCTGTAGGTATCGGTGAGTTCTTCGGAGGATTGTTGAACGATATCTTTAACCTCATATGGAACTGCGGTATCCAGATAGTTCTCTTTATTTCAGGTATGCAGTCCATTCCCGATTCTCTATATGAGGTTTCTAAGGTTGAGGGTGCAACCAAGTGGGAAGAGTTCTGGTTCATTACACTTCCGATGCTTTCAAGAACACTGGTTCTTGTCATAATCTTTACTATTGTTGAGTTGGTCACTGCCAAGGACAATGCCGTTATGAAACAGGCATATAAACTTATGAAGGCTACGGCAGGAAGTTACGGAAATGCATCTGCCATGCTTTGGATTTATTTCTTGATTGTCGGAGCATTTATGGCTGTGCTGATGCTTGTCTTGTCTAAGGCATTCCTTAAGCGTTGGGATACAGGGGGTAGAAGTTAATGACTAGTATATTTAAGAGCATTAAAGATACGTTCCTGAAGTTCAAGAATTCCAGTTCTGAGACCAGATATAAAATGATTCTCAAGGGCAATAGTGTTCTCACTTCACTCCTTCGCTATGTTGTTTTGATAGCCATTGGTTACATCATTCTGTACCCATTGCTTTATATGATAAGCAGTTCGTTTAGAATGCGTGAAGCTTTCTATGACCCGTCTATTATCTGGGTAACATCAGATATTACTGTTGAGAACTTTTCCTATGCATTTAAGGTTCTGAAATATGGCGATGCTGTTTTAAACACCATTATTTTTGAAATGGTTTCTGCAGGTATCCAAATTATAAGTTGTTCGTTGGTTGCATACGGTCTTGCACGTTTTGAGTTCAAGGAGAAAGGTGTTCTCACACTCTTTATGTTCCTGCTCATCCTCGTTCCGTCGCAGATGATGATGTTGCCAATATTTATGAACTACTCAAAGTTGGATTTCTTAGGGCTTTTGGGTGCTATTGACAGTTTAACAGGCATCGACCTTCGCCCCAATGTTCTGAACTCCGTTTTTACGTTCTATCTGCCGGCACTCCTCGGTGTAGGTATACGTTCGGGTATTATAATTTATATTTATGTTCAGTTCTTCAAGGGTTTGCCCAAAGAACTCGAAGAAGCCGCATGGATCGACGGTGCAGGTCCTCTAAAGACCTATATACGAATTGCACTCCCATCATCGGGTGTTGTTATTACCACCGTTACAATTTTTTCGCTGATTTGGCATTGGAACGATTACAGTTTGTCGTCCATGTATCTTTACGCGGAAAATTGGCCTGTCGCAGTTAGGCTCAGTGAGATTACAACGGACGAGGCGATGGGTGTTCTCCGATTGGCGAATAGCGACCCGTTGAGGATAGCGATTATGATGGCGGGATGTCTTGTCTTTGTAGTTCCGATTCTAATCGTGTACCTAATACTTCAGAAGAAGTTTGTTAAATCAATCGATCGCGTAGGTATTACAGGTTAAGACCGTATAAACAGGGGAATATACCAAACAAAAGCATTGATTTTTGTGAGGTATAGGATTGATTTGTTTAATATCAACAATAAGTCGGGTTAAAATTTGGCGAGTATTTTGCCTAAAACGCATAATTCCTTGTTGAAAACCCGATTTGTATTTGGTATTATTAAAGCGGAGTATAGGTGTCTTTGCCCGACGTTTTTTTTGGCGTGAAGGTGTCCGTACAAACATTATCTATTTTAGGAGGAAAATTTTATGAAAAAAGGCATAAAAAGAGTTTTGTGCTTGCTTTGCGCAATGCTCATGCTCGTATTTGCCATGACCGCTTGTGGCGGTTCACAAGACAGAGAGGTTGTTTCTAGCACAACTTCCGGCGATGGCAGTTCCAACACTGTTGTTCCGCCAACCGTCTCTTATGATGAAAACTTTAAAGACTTTGATCCTTATGCAGGTGCTGCCGGTCTCAAGGGCACAACTGTCCGTTTTGCAACTTGGATTGACCACACCGAAACCGAGGGCGCTACTCCTCTCGCCAACTTTGAGAGTGACACCGGTCTTAAGGTTGAACTTTATACAGTAAAGCATGTAGGTTATGTAAACACTCTTATGACCAAGATGGCTTCGGGTGATATTCCTGATGTTTTCGTTTCTAATGAAGCTGGCACATGCTTCCCCAACACCATCCAGATTGCAGCACCTATCAACAAGGTTTCTACTGTTAACCTTAAGGAACCTATCTGGGACCAGTCAATGCTTGCAACCGGTACCATTAACGGTGACATTTACCTTGTAAACACCAAGGGTACGCCTTGGTCCGGCTCTAATATGGTATTTTATAACAAGCCTCTCTTTGCTGATAACGGCTTTAAGACTCCTGAGGAGTATTATGCAGAGGGCAAGTGGACTTGGGATAACCTTCTCAAGTGCGCAAAAGAAATAAAAGCTCTTGGCGATGACTATAAGGGAATTATGCTTGAATCCGATATTCTCACTGATTCACTCGGAACCTCTTTCATCAAGTATGATTATAAGACTAACCAGTTCTCCAGCGGTATCAACGACAAGGCTCTCCTCGAGGGTTATCAGTGGTATGCAGAAGCAAAAGAACAGGGTCTAGTTGATGTTGTTCTCGGTGATTTCGCCGCTTTCACATCCAACAAATGCGGTCTTGTTGTCCGTGGTCCCTACGGTCTTAAGACTACCGGTTATTTCATGGATATGAATCCTGAAGACGTTGGTTACACCTATCTTCCTTCTATGGAAGAGGGCGGTACAGCTCGTATATCTTCTATCTACCGTATGTATGGTATCTGTGACAAGGCTCCTAATGCAGACGCTGCCGGTTATTTTCTCCGTTACTGGCTTGATCCTGCCAACTATGACCTCGACCACACATTTGTAACTGTTGATGCAGGTAACTTCTACTATAACCTTATCAACACTGAGGCTGATCAGAAATACTTCTGTTTTGATAAGGCTTGCATGGAACTTATCGGTGGTAGCCACGAAGATATTTGGGGTCCCGCACTGGCTGCAGCACCTGCCGGTGTTAAGACCGCTCTTGATTCCGTTTCCAACACTGTTGACAGAGCAGTTGCAGCAGCTAACAAGCTTATTCAGGATAAGATTGAAGCTGACAGAGATGCCTACAAGTAATTTATAATTTAGGTTTTAAATTTACTTAAAATTATAACTTCGGTGCCGTCATATCGGCGGCACCGAAGTTGGGCTGTAAATCTTGGAGGATTGAATAAAATCACCAACTACAGAGATGATTTTATTGAGTTCTCCAACTCAACCTCCAAAATCTTATACATTATGTGATATTTTTTATTGTATTTATTAGTTGTCGATAATGCCATTGAAATTTATCAACAAAACGTTAAAATAACTATTGAAATAATGTAAAAGATTTGGTATTATATTTTTAAGGTATCAGCAAAAGTGCCGAATTTTTTACCACAGAAAGCACACTTTTTAATAAAAGTGTCATTCTGCGGTTTTTAGGTGTCTTTTGAAGGTATAATTGAGGCAGGAAAAAGCCTTGTTTTCTGCGCTTCAAGTACGTTTTTATCGGTTGCCGTCAAGGTCCCCGTTAAAATAGGTGCAATCAATCAAGAAAGAGGTAAGACAATGAAGACACGTGCTATGAAAAAGGTTTTGAGTATCATCTGCGTTCTCGCACTTTTAATGTCTGTTTGTGTAGTTGCTTTGGTAGGTATTACAAGTGCCGCCACAACATACACTCTCAACATCAACGGTGTTAATCAGACGGTAGACCTCGAACCCGGCGCAACACTCCCCACACCTGAAGTTCCTTACGAGTTCTTGGGTTGGTACGATTCTCTCAAGTTCGATAATAAGGTTGAAACTGCGGGGGGAGCCAAGACACTGTATGCAAAGTTCAAAACAATGGTTTTGAATTTCGATGGTGATAAGCCCGGCATTTTTGACCCTAACAACAGCCTTGGCAATCCTTTCAAGATCAAGTTGGAAAACAAGGCCTTGAAGTGGACTGTTGATGGAAACAATATCAACATCGGTATACCGACTTATGCAAACTCCGGTGAGCAGTTTAAGTTTGAAAATGATGTTACTTATGAAATTTCTGTAAGATATAAGGCCGAAGTAGACTCATCATCCTTTTCTTCCATTTATTTCAGAATGTATGCCTGTGATTCTGAAGGCGTAGGTCAATATGGTGGCGACAAAATAACCATTGGTAGTGGTGTCCACTTTAGTGAATGTGACGGTGAGTGGCATACTGGAACAATGTTCTTCAAGTTTGATGCATCCAAGGTTGGCAATCGAGCACATATTGTTATGGCCTTTCAGGCACAAAACGATGGCTCTGTTACGCCAAAAGGTACTGTTTGGTACGATGATATCACTATAACTCCTGTTGAGGAGAGAGAATACACCTTTACAAATAAAGGTGTTTCAGAGAAAATGACCCTCTATCCGGGTGGCTCTCTTCCTGAGATTAAAGGTGCTGCATTTGAGGGTTGGTATGACAAAACCCTGACTGCCAGATATGAAACCGTCCCTGCATCAAACACCCTTTTGTTCGCAAAATACTCAAAAATGAAGTATACCTTTGACAGTACTGTGGAATTCTATGACCCATACAACAATTTTGAAACCAATGGTATGAGCATTATTGACGAAGACGAAGGTAACAAAGTCCTCCAGATGCTTGTTCCAAGTAAATCAAGAAAGAGATTTGCGTTCTCTGGTGCATTTGGTGCACAAGCAGGTTACAAAATTGTCAAGGGCCAAGTTTATAATATCAGCTTCAGGTATAAGGCAAGCGGATTTTATTCAGTGCCCAACAATATTGTGTTCTATGCTTCTTCCAAAGCAGGTATTGGAGATTCAGGCGACAGAACACCCATTGACGATTTGCAATTTAAAGTCGAAAACTCTGATGATTGGGTAACTGTTGAGAAGCAGTTTGTTCTTGACGTTGACCTCAGTGCTGGTGACAACCTCCTGTTCTCTGTTTATACTTATTCTGTTGTTGGCGGCGCTGAAAAAGCAACCTTTATTATGGATGACTTTACCATTGCTCCTTATGTTCCCCAAGTTTCCGCTGATGATGTAGTAATGGACTTTGAGAACGACTTCAAGTGGAGCGTGGCCGACGCCAATAACTTTGACAAGGGTTCAGGTAACGGTTATGTAAACCGTGGTGAAATCGTTTCTGAGGACAACGGCAATCATTACTTCAAAGTGAAGCACTTTGGTGCCCGTAATGCTAACATTTACTTTACTCTTGATAACGGGGCAATCCACCCCATTATTGTAAAGGGTGGTATTTATACTATTGAGTTCGATTACAAGGTTGAACATAGCGAGACCGATTCCGAAATTGGCTTGATGTTTGTTAAACCCACAACCGGAAACTCAGGATATTCATACGAGAAGTTCTACACTGTTGAAAAATTCACTAACCGTGATGACGATAAGTGGACGCATGTTAAATATACATTCTATGCTACCCCCTCTAATAAAGACCGTACCAGTCTCGGCTTCTATGTATTCAATAGCACCAATGTGCCTGAAACCAATAAAGACACAGGCGTTCTGACTGCTACCTCTGTTCTTTTTGATAATATAGTTCTTTCAACTCATTCAAATGAAGGCTATGATGGTTTGCTTACCTTCGATTCTCTTGACGGTTCCAAATGTACGCCTATTGTGGGCGAAGGTGATGCTCCAATCGGTGTTCTTCCTCAACCCACGAAGTTCGGTTACAAATTCAAGGGTTGGAGATATGACCTTGTAGGTGCTGGCGATAGTATCACAGTTGTTGATATTACCGAAACTTCTTTGATGCCTTTTGGTATTACCGAGGCATATGCGGTTTGGGAACTTGCTGAAGACGCTGTTGAACTTACTTTCAGAGCCAACGTTCCCGAGTTTGACGATACTACAGTTCCTGTTGTAGCATACCCCGGTGAGCCTATTAGCAATATTCCCGATGATCCTACCGCAACATCTAACAAGTTCCTTGGATGGTTCTATGACACGGGATTCACAAAACCTTTTGACCCAAGTTGTGCACCCTCCGAGAGTTGTACAGTTTATGCAAAGTGGTCCAACGAAGGCACACTTGTTGACTTTGAGAAGTTCCCCAACAATAAGGTCATCGGTGGCGCAAGTGACCGTTGCTCGCTGTTGAGACTCGATGATGGCAATATCGTACTCTGCTATGACTTCTTTGCTGGTACGGGTACTAGCACCACTACTCTTGCAGGTGCCTCTCTTGTTGATAGCAAGGGCAACCGAGTCACAGTTTTTGAGGGCATCGAGTATGAAATAACCTTTAAGTATAAGGTTGTTGAGGCAGAGGTTCCCGGACAGATCGGTAGCATTATTAGTGCTTTCGGTAATGTTTGGACAAATCGTCAGGAGCAGGAAGGCCGTATGAGCTACACTAAGGCGGAGAATAAGTGGCTTAAGGGCTCATATACCTTTAAGGCAGATTATCTTGATGGCACCACCTCCGAAAACAACTACCTCGCGATGGCTTGTACTAATAAAAGTAAGATCTACATTGACGATATCGTCATCAAATCTTCATACAACAGTATGAATGTTTACGGTTCTTCTATAGTCTTTAACACCAATGGCGGCAAGCAGTTGGATGCTATCTCGGGCGATCCCGGCGATAAACTCGTTCTCCCGACGCCCGTAAGAGCCGGTTATAAATTCCGTGGTTGGTATACTGATATAGGTCTTACGAACCCTGTCACCGCCAAGGTTTTTGGTGACGAACAGATGGTTCTTCACGCAAAATGGCAGGTTGGTAAGTTCATTGAAGATTTTGAGGACTTCCCTGCGACTGTTGCCACTATGGGTGTTGCAGGCGCATACTCTTTCTACAGCAAATCAACCGATGGTTTTGATGCTTCTAACATCCGCAACGGGGAAACATCGCTGTTCCGCAGCGGTGCAACGGCAGGCGTTAAGAACTTCACCGCAATGAGAAGTGATGACCTCAAACTAAGTATCGGCGAGAAATACACCGTCACGCTATATGTCAAACCCACTGCAATCGGTGATGCCGCAGGCACCATTTCACTTGTTGAGATGGGTACCTATACGGGTAGCGCACAAGGCAAACTGGGTGATATTCTTGCCAAGGTTTCTGACCTTAAGGTAGGCGAGTGGAATGAAATTTCATACACCTTTACCGCAAAATCTGAGTTTATCGGTATCGCTACCACCGCTGGCAATGATATGTATTTCGATGATATCACTGTAAAGTTGAATGGTTACACCGGCAGTGTTGCTGGCGCAACCGGTGATTCTTCGATAAGTCCAATCCTTGTTCTTGCATTGGTAGTAATCTCTGCAGGTGCTCTTATCATCACCGGCAAAAAGGTTTTTTCCAAGTAATTAAATCTTAACCACATACCGCCGTTCCTAACTTGGAACGGCGGTTCTTTTTCTGCCTTTTCGATTGACAAAAGTGATTTTCATTGGTATAATCATATATTAGAATTTTCTTTGTGAGAAATGACGGATTGGAGAAATAAAAAATGGAATGGATGTCATTAAATACATTAAGAGAAAAATATCTCTCATTCTTTGAAAGTAAGGGGCATCTGCGTCTGGGCAGTTTTTCTTTGGTGCCCGATAACGATAAGTCATTGCTTCTGATAAATTCGGGTATGGCACCTATGAAAAAGTATTTCACTGGTGAGGTCACTCCGCCCAGAAACCGCGTTACCACCTGTCAGAAATGTATCCGAACTCCTGACCTCGAACGCGTTGGCCATACCGCACGCCACGGCACCTATTTTGAAATGCTTGGAAATTTTTCGTTCGGCGATTACTTTAAACAAGAGGCTATCGAGTGGGCATGGGAGTTTTTAACCAAGACTCTGGAGATTCCTGAAAATCTGCTTTGGCCGAGTATTTATGAAAACGATGATGAGGCATATGACATCTGGGCAAAGAAAATAGGCGTTGATCCTGCTCATATTGTCCGTTTGGGAAAGGCTGATAACTTCTGGGAACACGGCTCAGGTCCCTGCGGTCCTTGTTCGGAAATATATTTCGACCGTGGTATTAAGTACGGTTGCGGTTCGCCTGATTGCAAACCCGGTTGCGATTGCGACCGTTATATGGAAATTTGGAACAACGTTTTCTCGCAGTTCAACAACGACGGCAACGGCAACTACACCGAACTAAAGCAGAAGAACATTGATACCGGTATGGGTCTTGAACGTCTGGCTTGTGTATTGCAGGGTGTGGACAATCTTTTTGAGGTTGACACCGTTCGTAATATCCTCAACGAGGTTTGCCGTGTTGCTGGTGTTGAGTATGGTAAGGATGCAAAAAAAGATGTATCGATCCGTGTTGTCACCGACCACGTTCGCGGTGCAACTTTTATGATATGTGACGGCGTTATGCCGTCTAATGAGGGTAGGGGATACGTTCTGAGACGTTTACTCCGTCGTGCCGCACGTCATGGAAAGTTGCTTGGAATTAACAGAATGTTCCTTTGTGATATTTGTGATAAGGTTATTGGAGAAAACAAGTATGCATACCCCGAGGTTCTTGAAAAGGCCGATTATATCAAGAAGATTATTACGGTTGAGGAAGAGAATTTCGGCAAAACTATTGACCTTGGCCTTAAAATGCTTGAAGACATTACTGCTTCGGGTGAAAGCAAGGTGCTTTCGGGCGCCGATGCTTTTAAACTGAACGACACCTACGGTTTCCCCATTGACCTCACAAAGGATATCCTTGAGGAAAAAGGATGGACTGTTGATGAGGACGAGTTCCATAAATTGATGAAGGAACAAAAGGACCGAGCCCGTGGCGCACGTAAGGCCGCCGACGGTGAATCGTGGAAGAGTGGCGAAATTTCCTTTGACGGAATCTCTGCTACCGAGTTTTTGGGACACACTGATGATGTTTGCGAGGCAACCGTCAAGGCGATAGTTGTTGACGGTGGAACGGTAGACTCGGTTGAGGATACCAAGGCCATTGTTGTGCTAGACAAGACCGTTCTGTACGGCGAGAGTGGCGGACAGGTTGGAGATATGGGTGTTATTGGCTCATCTGTGGTCGAGGATGTTAAGAAAAATGCAAGCGGAATTTTCATGCACATCGTTCAGGTGAGCGGAACTCTCTCAGTTGGGGACAAGGTCAACGTGACCGTTGATGTTGAGCGGAGAACTGCTATCCGCCGTAACCATACTGCGGCTCACTTGTTGCAGGCTGCATTGAGAAAGGTGCTTGGCACTCATGTGGAGCAGGCAGGTCAGTTGGTAAATGATACTGCTGTCCGTTTTGACTTTACACATTTCTCGGCACTTACACCTGATGAGATAAGAGATGTCGAGGCGCTTGTCAACGAGGCCATTTTTGAGGCCGTCGACGTTGAGAATAAAGAAATGCCTATCGATGAGGCTAAGGCTTTGGGTGCAATGGCTCTGTTCGGTGAAAAATACGGAGAGGTTGTCCGTGTTGTCAATGTTCCCGGATTCTCGGTTGAACTTTGTGGCGGTACCCACATTTCCAATACCGCAAAGTTAGGTTTGTTCAAAATCGTTTCCGAAGCATCGGTAGCATCCGGTGTCCGCCGAATTGAGGGTGTTACGGGTCGAGGGGTTTATGAACTTATGTACAAAATGAGTGAAGATATAAACTCTGCCGCCGCCGCTTTGAAAATTAACAACCCTGCGGAACTCACCGCTAAGTGCGAACAACTCACCGCTGAACTTAAAGCAGGCGCTAAAGAGATTGAGAGACTCAACTCCAAACTCGCAGGTTTCCGTGTTGATGAACTCATTGCTAACGCTGTCGAGGTTAATGGTGTTAAACTTATTGCCGAGCGTTTCGAGGGTGTAGGCAGTGAAACATTGCGTAGTATGGCTGACAAAATCCGTGACAAAATGGCAGATGCCGTCGCAGTCTTTGCCGATGTCAACGGCGAGAGTGTTACCTTTGCCGCAACCGCCGGTAAGGATGCTCAAAACAGGGGAATCATGTCGGGCAAGTTGGTTTCGGCCGTTGCCGCAGTTGCCGGTGGTAAGGGCGGCGGACGTCCCGACTTCGCAATGGCAGGAGCAAAGGACACCGCCAAGGTCAGAGAGGCTCTGGAATCTGCTGTTGAGACCGTTAAGGGAATGCTTAAGTAAGTTCGGAGGGATTTTTGATGGATTGTCTTTTCTGTAAAATTGCCGCGGGTGAGATACCTTCAACCAAGGTTTTTGAGAATGATGATGTTTACGCTTTTTTGGATATCGCACCGCAGGCACCGTTTCACGCGGTAATTATCCCCAAAAAGCACATCAGGTGCGCAGATGAGATAACACACGAAAACAGCAGTGTTATCGCCAAAATATTTGAGGCCATCGCCATCATATCCAAGCAGGAGGGTCTTGAAAACGGTTACCGTGTTGTCAACAACTGCGGTGAGGATGGCGGTCAGACCGTTGGCCACCTTCATTTTCATATGCTCGGAAAACGGTCACTTGAGTGGCCACCGGGCTGATATAGATACTATTGTTGCAATAAATTGATTTTGGAGATGATAGTAATGGATAAATACTATGAAATGAAAATTGCGGGATTGACCCGCAAACTTCCGTTGTGTGCAGTAAACGAGCATCTTGACATTGCAGGTTTCATTATTTTTGGTGACGTTGAACTGACCGTTGCCGCCTGTGCCGAATTGCTCAAAAAGGTCAAGGAGTTTGACGTTATCGTGACCCCCGAGGCCAAGAGTATTCCGTTGGCTTATGAACTTTCACGTCAGTCGGGCAAACCGTATGTTGTTGCACGTAAAGGACTTAAGGTTTATATGCGTGACCCGATTTCGGTTGCAGTCACATCCATAACCACACAGCACGAGCAACACTTGTATCTCGGCAGTGGTGAGGTTGAGTTGATGAAAGGCAAGAAGGTACTCATTATTGATGATGTTATCAGCACGGGCGAGTCACTTGAGGCCATGAAGAAGTTGGTGGGTGTTGCAGGCGGAGTTGTTTCGGACTGTTGCGCAATCCTTGCCGAGGGTGATGCTGCCAAGCGTGACGACATCGTATTCCTTGAACCGTTGCCTTTGTTCTTCAAATAATTTTAATAAAAGCCACTCTCCTGAACGGAATTTTCTGACAGGAGAGTGATTTTTTGCTATTATGCGTTTCGTGTTAACGTTTGCGTTAACAAGTGGTTGCTTGTATATGTGTGATTAGGCTTACTGAGTTTTGAAAAAATGTGTCATTATATGCAGGAATTTTAAAAAATAGTGTTGAATTCCTTTGGGCCTTTTGGTATAATCATTGTGTGTCTAACATTTTTTTGTGATTGGGCGGTAAATTTTCATTGTTTTTACCCGTCTTGCAATAAAATCCAGCGTTTTTATAAGTTGCAGTGACAGTGATGACGGTGGAGACACGGCAGACAATCTCAATTAAGCGTGACCGAGGATGTCAGATTTTCTGTTTTAACGGGTTAATTTGCAAAAAACTTTTAAAAATAGGAGATTCGAGGGAGGCATTGCATATATGAATGTTGCAAACAGTGATTTTAACACCATTTCAATAAACGGCGCAAATATTGGACTGTTTAATTTTACACGACCTCATTATAACTTTTCATGGCTTACTCAGGTTGAGATGGAGAAGATAGTTGACACTGTTTTCCAAAAGTCGGGTTATAAACTTCGGATAAATCATGACACTTTAACCGAGCCTCAGGAGTATGAGATAATAGTTGGAAACTCTGCCCGTGAAGGTGTTGAGAAGATAACTGACTATGATGAGTTCAAGATAACCGTCAAGGGCAAAAAGGTTTACATAAACGGCGGAAGCGCGCACGCAACCGCAATGGGTGTTTCCGAGTTCGCAAAACTCCTTACGGGTGATATCAAGGATTCGGCATCTTACGTCGGTTCTTACGAAACCGCATTGAAATCCTACGATAAATCCAAAACCTTCTATAAGACATGGGGCGACGATTTTGACGGCACTGCACTTGATACTACCAAATGGTGGCAGTGTAAAGAACACCAACACCCTGCACAGGGTCAGAACGGCAAGCGTTCGGTTCGTTCTTCCGACCCTAGGGACGTATTTGTTTCGGACGGTAAATTCAATATTCGTGCCCGTGAGGATGAAAATTATTATTACGGCGGTATGATTCGCACTGAGGGAATCATGAGTTATAAATATGGATATGCTGAGATAAGCACATTGATTCCCCACGGCAAGAGTTTCTGGACTGCATGGTGGACCATGTCAACCGACACGAAGTCGTCTGTTGATCCCAACAGGCCTGCACTGATTAAGCCTGAGATTGATATTTATGAGTGTTTCGGCGACTCAAGGTTCTATCACCCTAACTGCCACTTATGGCCTACTGAGATAGGAAAAAATGAATATGGATTTGAGCACACTGCTTTTGACGGTAAAGGTCTTGGCAACCTATACAGATGTCCTGATGACGGAGTAGTTCTCGGTCAAGATTTCCACACTATTGGATTCCTTTGGGATAATACCAAGGTGGCCTTCACCTGTGACGGTAACCTGTTCTTCACTTACGATACAACCACTACTTTTGAAGACAGGGAATCCTTCAACCACAGTATGTACTTTATTTACAGTATGGCTACCGCGTTTGCGAATCAATGTCCAATTACTCAGAATCCTGAGGAGTGGAAGAACACCAATATACTCAGTCTTGACTGGATTAACCTTTATCAGAAGGATGACGGTATGTGTGAACTCAACTTGAAATGAGTTTATTCCACTGTCGGCAGTGCTACAGTTTTGAAAAGGAAAGTTTGATTACTGAGCTCATATCAGTATATTTTTAAAATTGGTTTAATCTTCATCAGTGAGATTACGGTTAGTGTCGCATTGATAAGATGAAATAACACAACACAACACAAGCAAAAGGAGATTAATTATGAAGAGAGTATTAGCGTTGATCTTTGTGCTGGCTCTAGCACTAGGACTGTTTGTGGGTTGCTCGGGTGATGATAATGATACCTCAAGCAACAGTTCAAACGGCACAAGTGAGAATGTTGACGGAATCATCAGCACCGCTGATGTAAACTTTGTTACCGCGGATGGTGACTCGGTTTACCGCATTATCCGTCCCGACGGTGACAAAGAAGCAATGACAGTTAGCCAGTATCTTTTCAAGCAGATGAAGAATAAACTGGGTACCAATGTCCGTAATAGTGCAGACACTGAAGACGGCACCGATGCTTATGAAATTCTCATCGGCAACACCAACCGACCTGAAAGCAAGCAGGCTAAGGAATACCTTATGGGTAAGACTGGCGCTAGGTATGAAGAGTATGTTATCTGTACCATCGGCAAGAAGATCTGCATTTTTTCCGATAATCCTGAACAACTCAAGGCTGCTACGGAGTATTTCGTAGAAAACTTTGTGAAAAAAGAGGGAGTCAAAGGCGGTATCGTATATTTGAAAGCCATTGAGGGAGAGTTTGAAAACATATCCATAAATGGCACAAATATAGGACTGTTTAGTTTTGTAAGACCTCGCTATAATTCTTCATGGCTCACTCAGGTTGAGATGGAGAAAATATCTGATACTATTTATAAGAAGTGCGGTTATAAAATTCAGATAAAGCATGACACTGTAACCCAGCCTCAGGAGTATGAGATAATTGTCGGCGACACCAACCGTGAAGGTGTTGAAAAGATAACCAACTATGACGAGTTCAAGATAACCGTTAAGGGTAAAAAGGTTTACATAAACGGTGGAAGTGCGCACGCAACCGCTATGGGTGTTTCCGAGTTCGCAAAACTCTTAAAGGGTGATGTTAAGGATTCAGTTTCTTGCACCGGTTCTTACCAAACCGCATTGAAATCTTACGATAAGACCACCACTTTCTATAAGACGTGGGGTGACGATTTTGACGGCACTGCACTTGACACGACCAAGTGGTGGCAGTGTAACGAGACACAACATCCTGCAGAGGGTCAGAACGGCAAACTTTCGGTTCGTTCTACCAACCCTGACGACGTATTTGTTGCCAACGGCAAGATAACCATGTGCGCCCGTTATGATGATAATTATTATTACGGCGGTATGATTCGCACTGAAGGACTTATGAGTTATAAATATGGCTATGCTGAGATAAGCACGTTGATCCCTCATGGTGACAGCTTCTGGGTTGCATGGTGGACATGGTCAGAAAACACAGAGTCGTCTATTGTTCCCAACACACCATCACTCAATTTACCTGAAATTGATATTCTTGAGTGTTTTGGTGACTCAAAGCTCTATCATCCTAACTGCCATGCATGGCCTACGGAGACAGGAAAAGAACAAGGATATGTGCATAGTTCTTTGGACGGTAGAGGTCTTGGCAACAGGTATGAATGTCCTGATGAAGGAGTGGTTCTTGGAGACGGTTTCCACACATATGGATTCCTCTGGGATAATACCAAGATGTCCTTCATGTGTGATGGCAATCTGTATTTCACTTATGATACAACCACTAGCGAGCAAGATAAGGAAGCCTACAACCATAGTATGTTCTTCATCTGCAGTTTGGCTACCGCGTTTGCGAACCAACGTCCGGTTACTCAGGACCCTGATGAATGGCAGAACACCAACAAGTTCATCATTGACTGGGTAAACCTTTATCAGAAGGATGACGGTTTGTGTGAACTTGATTGGGTTAACGGAAAATAATCTACCCACAATATTGTAAAGTCTTATCCCTCCGACCGTAAGGTCGGAGGGATGTTTTTGTTAAAAATTTTAGAAATTTAACAAAATTACTACAAAATAGAAAATATATCTGTTATAATGAATGTACAGTTCGCTTGACTTGGGGAGGATTGTTATGAAAAACATCATTAAAAGGGTCATTACGCTTTTGATTTTGTTGCTTTGTGGCGTATCGGCATTAACTCTTGCAGGTTGCGGCAGTAATGACGGAACTGTCTATGAAAGTGACGGCTTCATCTGTAAGGTCTATAAGGACAGGGTAGAACTGTTCGAATATGTCGGAAAAGGCGGAGAGGTTACCGTTCCCGAACAACTCAAAGGTAAGCCTGTCAAGGTGCTGTGCGAGGGGTTGTTTAAGAACCGTTCCAATATATCGGCAATTAAACTGCCGGAAAGTATTGTTACTGTCGAGGCGGAGGCCTTCAGTCACTGTACTGCACTGTCAGAAATCGAAATTCCCGAGGGCGTGACCGAAATCGGTACGGGAGCGTTCAGTTTTTGTTCGGGGTTAAGACTTGTGTCATTCCCCTCAAAACTAACCGTGATTCCGGATAATGCGTTTTATCAATGCTTTGTTCTCGAAAGGATTGAGTTCGGGTCGGAGATTATTGAGATAAAGCCATACGCTTTTTACCAATGCCGTGCTCTGACCGAAATCAATTTGCCCAACACACTAAAAACCGTTGGTAATTATGCGTTCTGCGGTTGCTCGGCCCTGCTTGAGATTACTCTTCCTGACAGTGTAGAAACGCTTGGAAACGGATGTTTTGAAGAATGCGACGCTATTAAGACGTTTACGGCGGGCAAGGGCTTGAAAACGGTTGGAAACAATGCGTTTATGCTTTGCCCGAAATTGGAATCGGTTACTCTTAATCAAGGACTTACTGAAATCGGTGACAAGGCATTTGCTAATAGCCGTATTACCGAAATAGTTTTCCCCGAAAGTGTGAGCGACCTTGGCGCCTGTGTTACCGATTGCAAACTGTTGAAATCGGTCAAATTGCCGTCGTCCATAAAAGTTGTGTCGGACGGTCTGTTTGAAGGGTGCAAACTCCTCGAGGAAATCGAGATACCGAGCGGTGTCACCGCCATCGGCAATCGTGCGTTTTACGGGTGTGAATCGTTAAAACCGCCCAAAATGCCTGAGGGTTTGGTTATGGTTGGCGATGAAGCCTTTGCGCAATGCATAAAATTTGACAAGGTCAAGTTTTCGGATGCTTTGAAGACAGTGGGTGTCGGTTCTTTTTCGCAGTGCGTTGTTTTGACCGATATAAATTTGGGCAACTCGCTTGTTTCAATCGGAGAGCGAGCATTTGAATCCTGTTGGAAAATACGGTATATCACACTTCCGTCAACCGTTACTAAAGTCGGAGATGACGCATTTAAATCCTGCTCATACTTGCGCCGTATAACAATAAAGCAGGAAAAAGGCTCACTTGATACATCAAAGTGGGGCAAAGGTTTCGGTGTTATATGGAAACCTTAAAACGTATATGGAGTTACAATGAACAATAAAAGCAAAAAACTGAACGCCCAAACGGCGGTCGAAATTTTTGAAAATGAATATAAAGGGGCCGTGTGCTCGCTTGATTATGCCGAGGGTGATGCTTATCAACTGCTGATTGCAACACGTCTTTCGGCGCAGTGTACTGATGCCAGAGTCAATATGGTCACCCCACGGCTTTTTGAAAGATTTCCCGACCCCAAAAGTCTGGGTAAAGCCGAAGTGACCGAGATTGAGGAGTACATAAAAACCTGCGGTTTGTATAAAACCAAGGCGGCTGACCTCAAAGGTATAGGGAAAATGTTGGTGGAAGATTTTGGCGGTCAGGTCCCTGATACCATCGAAGAACTGTTGAAACTGCCGGGTGTGGGTCGAAAAACCGCCAACCTTGTGGTGGGAGATATCTACGGAAAGCCCGCCGTTGTCACCGATACGCACTTTATCCGCCTTTGTAACCGGATGGGATTTGTCAAAACCACCGACCCGTTAAAGGTAGAAACGCAGATGCGTGAGATTTTACCGCCAAAAAAATCCAATGGCTTTTGCCATCGCGCAGTGCTTCACGGCAGGGCAGTCTGCACTGCAAGAAAAGCACATTGTGAAAACTGTTGCTTGCAAGAAATTTGCGAAAAGCATCTTGATTATAAAAAGTAAACTATCGGAGCGGTTTTATGAAAATAATTCACTGTGCAGACCTGCACCTTGATTCAAAGTTGGAGTCAAATCTTCCAACCCCAAAATCACGCGAACGAAAAAAAGAAATAATTATGGCGTTTTGCCGTATGGTCGATTATGCCGTAGTCAACGGTGTCAGTGCCGTTATTATTGCGGGCGACCTGTTTGACACCGAGCGAATTCAACTAAGCACAAGAGATATCATTTTGGGCAAAATTGCCGAGAATGAAAACATTGAGTTTTTGTATCTTTCGGGCAATCACGACTGCGAAAAGACGCTGTCAGAGTGTGAGTTACCCAAAAATCTGAAACTGTTTTCGGATAAATGGACCAAATACTGTTTAGAAAATGTCTCCGTGAACGGTGTAGAATTGACCGAGGAAAACTGCCGTCAGATTTATTCGAGTTTAAGAATTGACCGCGAAAATTTTAATATTGTGGTTATGCACGGTGACATAAGGAACAGTTCAGACAGACATTTCATCGACCTTCGTTGCCTTGCCGACAAAGGTATTGACTATCTTGCGCTGGGTCATCTTCACAGTTTTGAAACGGGCTCTTTGGGCAAAAACGGCGTGTGGTGTTACAGCGGTTGCCTTGAAGGTCGTGGATTTGATGAGTGCGGAGACAAGGGATTCGTTGTTATAAATATTGATGAAAGCAAAAAATTCGATGTTCAGTTTGTCAAAATTTCAACGCGTGATATTGTTGAAATGAAATGCGACCTATCAGGTGTTTCGGACACGGCTGAAATGCTTCGGCTTATAGATGATTCCGTCACCGATGTGAGTGCCGACTCGATGCTTAAGGTTGTTTTGTGTGGCAAACTGCCTCAAGGCGCAAGAAAAGACATTGAAATGTTCAAAAAGCACCTTGACGAGCGTTTCTGGTTCGTCAAAGTAAAAGATACCACAGGCATTGAATTGCGCGCCGAGGACTATGCAAACGATATTTCGCTAAAGGGCGAGTTCATTCGGAAGGTTATGGCTGAGGATTTGCCCGAGGATATCAAGACCCGTGTTATCGAGTGCGGTCTTGCCGCTTTAAGCGGTCAGGAGGTGCTGTGATGAAACTTTTAAAATGCAGTGTCAGAAACTTCGGCACGTTAAGTGAATTTGAACGGGAGTTTGACCAAGGTCTTACCGTTATAAAGGAAGAAAACGGTTTTGGTAAATCAACGCTTGCCGCATTTTTAAAAGCGATGTTTTACGGTCTGCCAAAAAGAGCAGGCCGCAGTGTTGACACCAACGAGCGGATGAAATTTAACCCTTGGCAAGGCGGTGTTTTCGGCGGACGGCTTGACTTTGAACACAACGGCAAAAAATACCGTGTTGAACGCACCTTCGGTCAACGTGAAAATCAGGACACTTTCAAACTTTTTGACCTTGACTCAATGACCGAAAGCACAGATTTTTCAAGTGAACTGGGTATTGAACTTTTCGGCCTTGATGCGCAGAGTTTTGAACGCAGTGTGTATGTTCCGCAGGTCGAAATGTGGACCCAAATGAGCAACGATATCAGAACAAAACTTTCAGGGTTGCTTGAAAGCAGTGATGACCTCGGCAATTTTGAGGACGCTGTAAAAGCACTTGAAAAAAGAGCAAAGTTTTACAGTGTTTCAAACGGTGCAAGGGGAGAGATAGCCGACCTTGACCGCAAGATTCAGAAACTTCAGAAAACGCTCAACGATGCAGATATTGCTGTCAAGGAACTTGACAGGATAAAATCCGAATTGTCTTATCTTAACATTAAGGCTCAAAAACTTGAGACCGAAAAGGAACAACTGCGCAGGCAGATAACCGCCGCTTCGGATGCTGCCGCTTTGCAGAGCGAGGCAAAACAACGCAGTGATACCGAAAAGTCGTTGCGAGAAATAAGAATGGCGCTAGACAACTTAAAGTTGCGCTATCCCAATGGGTTCGCAACGGTTGATGAGTTGAAAAAGGCCGAGGGAAAGGTTGATTCGCTCAAATCGGCACAGGCAAAAATGATGGCACTTGAGTCCGACAATACCGACCGAGAGGAACTTGAAAAACTCAAAGAATTTTTCGGTGAGGATGTGCCGTCCAAACAGAAGGTCGATGAGGCGAAGGATTCGTTCTCAAGACTTGCGCAGTTGAAAGCCAAGGCAGAGGCTATGAGCGTGCATATGTGTGGCCCTGTAACTGCACCGCAGACCCAAAGCAAATCGTCCAAGTGGTTGCTTGCAAGCGCCGTTTTTTTGATAGCTCTCGGCAGTCTGACACTTGTGTGGCAGACCATGGCGGGTATAATTATGTTAGCATTGGGCGTTGTGACGCTCGGTGTAACAGGGTTTATTTATTTGAAAAATATGATTGCTTCGGGGACGTCTTCGGTTGATAAATCGGCATTGATAGCCCAATATAACGCACTGCAGACCGAGATAGAGCAGTTGACAGAGGTTGTTGACGGTTTCTTGGCAGGTTTTCGCTCAGAGGAAACGACCGAGAAAACGCTTGAGAAAATTTCACAAGGGTTGCGTGACCTTGAGCGTGTTGAACAATCTGTCAGCCGACGTAATGACAGTATAAACGAGCAAAGGGAAGAAATTTCGGAACTTTTTGCCGATCTTGATGCGTTTTTTAAGTGGTATGCTCCGAAAAATTTGGGAGAATATCCCGAGCGATTGGCACAGGCAAGAAAGGATGCCGACGAGTCGGCAAGACTTTTGAGTGAACTTGCACTTGTTGAGAAAAAACTTTCCGAAATGCCTGAAGTGAAGGAAATACCGCATGAGGAAGATGTACCTGACCGTGACGGACTGTTGAAAAAAGAGACTGAATTGCTGTCTTTGATAGATGCAGTCGGTCAGAAAAAGGTTGAACTTAAGTTAACAGAGGAGAGTCTGCTAGCACAGTTGCAACTTTGTGCCGAGAACGAGGAACAACTTGAAAACCTCAAAGAACAACACCGCGAGTCATTGGAAAAGTACAAGATATTGTCATTGACGCTTGAACTTATGACAAGAGCCAAAGAAGACCTTTCAATGAGGTATTTGGACAAGGTGGTAGACGGTTTCAGAAAATATATTGAAGTTTTGGGCGTTGACGTAAACGAATGTTTTGTGGACACCGAACTGGGAGTGCGTCTTGACCGAGAGGGATCGGCAAGGGCACGCAACTGTTTTAGCACAGGTATTAAGGATATGTTGGACATTGCAATGCGACTGAGCCTCAGTGATGCTCTTTTTGGCGAGACCGAGGTCGCACTGATATTGGACGACCCGTTTGTCAACCTTGATGATGAGCGTCTGAAAGATGCGATGCAGTTGCTCAAAAAACTGAGCCAACAACGTCAGATAGTTTATCTTACATGTCACAGCAGTCGTTGTTAAAATTTTTACAAAAGCCGAGATTCAGTCTCGGCTTTTTCTTATGATTTTCGAGACGATATGTTGCAGAAAGTTTATATCTTTTGAATTTATGTGTCTGTTTGTATTGATATTTTGCAAAAGAAAAAGTATAATAAAATATATATGTTCAAAGAAAATGCCACTTACATATAAAGGAGTCGTGAAGTATGGATTGCAAGCAGTTTTTCCAACAGATTCAAGGCAAGCGTATCGCAATGTGCGGTATTGGTGTGAGCAACACACCGCTTATTGAAAAATTTTTGAAGATGGGTGCTCGCGTTGTTGCCTGCGACCGTCGAAGCCGTGAGCAGATTGGTGATATAGCCGATAGACTTGAACGGCAGGGCGCCGAGTTAAGACTTGGTTCAAACTATCTCGAAAATCTTGAGGTAGATATGATATTCCGCACTCCCGGAATGCAGTTTGACTTGCCTGAACTCAAAAAGGCCAGAGCCAACGGAATTGCCGTCACAAGTGAGATGGAAGTGTTTTTTGACCTTTGTCCCGCAACCATTTTTGCCGTAACGGGTTCTGATGGCAAGACCACCACCACCACCTTGATTGCCGAAATGCTCAAGGCAGAGGGTAAGAATGTATTTGTGGGCGGAAACATCGGCAAACCGTTGCTTCCTGAGATTGAAAACATCACTGAGGATGATTTTGTCGTTGTTGAGTTGTCCTCATTCCAACTTATCTCAATGAGAAAAGGTCCCGATGTTGCGGTTGTTACCAATGTTGCGCCCAACCATCTTGATGTTCACAAGGATATGGATGAGTATGTAGGCGCAAAGAAGAATATTTTGTTGCACCAGAACGCTTTTTCACGCACCGTTCTCAACACCGATAATGATATTACCAAAAGTTTTTCCGATGATGTCAGAGGTCAGAAAATGCATTTTTCTATGAAAAGTGCTGTCAAAAACGGCGCGTGGCTTGGGGAGGACGGTTATCTAAACCTGTCCTACCGCGGAATATCGGTACCGCTTTTGCACAAAGATGATATTGCCATTGTGGGTGACCACAATGTTGAAAACTACCTTGCCGCAATTTCGGCGGTGTGGGGTTATGTCGGCGCTGACAGTATTGTAAAAGTTGCGCACGAATTCAAGGGCGTTGAGCACCGAATCGAATTTGTTCGGGAGGTTGAGGGTGTCAGGTATTATAACGATTCCATAGCGTCAAGCCCCACACGTACCATTGCCTGTTTAAAAGCATTCAAGCAAAAGGTAATTTTGCTTGCGGGCGGTTATGATAAGCAAATTCCGTTTGAACCCATGGCTCCGTATGTTGCCGAAAAGGTTAAACTTCTCATCCTCAACGGCCCTACTGCCGATAAGATAGAGGCGGCGGTCAAGTCTTACGAGAAATATAAGGTCAATAATCCCAAAATTGTACGTGTAAACGATTTCCGCGAGGCGGTTATGGTTGCTCACGAAATGGCGGTGCCGGGAGATATCGTGGCATTGAGCCCAGCCTGTGCAAGTTTTGATGCCTATCCAAACTTTGTTGCACGGGGCAAGCATTTTAAGGAACTTGTAGAAAAACTGTGATGGAGAAATTATGGCCGATTTTATTAAAATTTTAAAAGAACTTTGTGAAGCCGATGGACTTGGCGGTGTATATGATGCTTTGAATGTTGCAGAAAAGTATCTTTCAAAATATGTCGAGGTGAGTCGTGAGGGAAACAATATTCTTGGCTTTATAAAGGGTAATAGCGATTATACCGTTATGTTTGACGCGCATATTGACGAGGTTGGTATGGTGGTCACAACCATTGACAACGGATTCCTCAAAATATCCAACATCGGCGGAATTGACCGAAGAATGCTGGCAGGAATGAGGGTTACGGTTCACGGCAAAGAAAAGGTGAGGGGAGTATTTTGCAGTGTGCCGCCCCACCTTGACAATGACGACAAGGTTCTTAAAATCGAAGATATGTATATTGACACGGGACTTGGTGACAGGGCGAGTGATATAATTTCGGTAGGTGACCGCATCACGTTTGACCAGTCTTTTGAGAATTTGCTTTCGGGTCGCGTTACGGCGAAATCGCTGGACGACCGAGCGGGCTGTGCTTCGCTTATTTATTGCGCCGAATTGCTGAGCGGAAAAGAACTGCCGTGTAACGTGGTGTTTCTTTTGAGCGATGCCGAGGAAATAGGCGGTATGGGGGCTAAGACCAAGGCGTTCAAAGTGTTCCCCGATGAGGCTGTTGCGGTCGATGTAAGTTTCGGCAACGCTCCCGACATTGCTTCTCAAAAGACAGGAACATTGTCAGACGGCGCAATGCTTGGCATATCACCGCTTTTGTCAAAAAAGGTGACCGACGGTTTGAAAAAGGCTGCCGAAAGTAAGGGAATCAAATATCAGTACGAGGTTATGGGCGGAAAAACAGGTACGAATGCCGACCACATCGCCTTCACACGTTCGGGTGTCCCCACGGGACTTTTGTCAATACCTCTTCGCAATATGCATACCCCAGTTGAGGTAGTTGATACTGCCGACATCGTGTCGGTGGCGGAAATTTTGGCCGAGTATATCAAACTTAAAGAGGAAATGTGATGGAACAACTCAAAACTTTGTGTGAGTTACAGGGCGTTTCGGGCAGAGAAGATGCCGTCAGACGCTATATAATCGAAAAGATTAAGGATAAGGCCGAGGTCAAGGTCGATGCACTGGGCAATATAATTGCATTTGTGAAAGGCAAGAAAAGGGCCGTCAAAAAGGTTATGGCCGATGCCCATATGGATGAGGTTGGCTTTATTGTGCACTATATCACCTCTGACGGAATGTTGAAATTCACCACCGTCGGCGGTATTATGACGGGTGTCCTGTTGGCTCGACGGGTGCGTTTTGAAAACGGCACGGTGGGTGTCATAAGTTCAAAACCAATCCACCTGCTTGAGGGTGACCAAAGGGATAAAATGCCCGATAAAGATTCGCTTTATATCGACATTGGTGCGTCCTCGTTTGAGGAGGCTTCAGCAGTGGTCAGTCTGGGTGACTGCGCCGTTTTTGACGAGGGCTTTGAACAACTGGGTGACCTTGTTGTGTCCAAGGCACTTGATGACCGCGCAGGTTGTTGGGCTCTTATTGATATTATCAACGGTGACCCCGAATATGATTTTTATGCAGTATTTTCGGTGATGGAGGAGATAGGTCACGGCGCAAGGACTGCGACTTTTGCGGTCGAGCCTGAATATGCCGTTGTACTTGAGTCCACCACCGCCGCCGATATCGGTGGTGTTGCTGAGGATAAAAAGGTATGTAAAGTAGGCAAAGGTGCTGTTGTCTCGTTTATGGACAAGGGTACAATGTATGACAAGGTTTTGTTTGACAAGGCATTGGATATTGCTCAAGAAAACGGCATAGCCCACCAGATAAAGGCTTATGTTGCGGGAGGAAACAACGCTGCAGGCATACATCAGACGGCCGACGGCGTGAGGACCATTGCCTTGTCGGTGCCTTGCCGATACATCCATTCGGCGTCCTGTGTCGCGTCTGTTTCGGATGTCAAGGCAGTGCGTGACCTTGCCGAAGTTATGATAATGAAAATGGCATCAGGTGAGTTTGAGTGATTGAGCGTTGCAAAAAAATGCCCGAAAAATTGCCCGAAAACGTTGTAACAGCAAGGATAGAGGCGCTTTATAACGTTTATTGCGGCAGTGTGGGTGTTGATATTTTCACTCAGAAAATTGATGGCAAAATAACGGCGGTTTTCGGTGGAATGGACGGGTCGTACTCGCTATTGACTTCTGAGGGTGCTGATTTTGAGGAATTGAATTCATACTTTTCATTCCTTTCGGCCACAGTTTTCTGCTATTGTGATACAGCCGAAAGTTTAAATCCTCAGAGTGCTCGGATTTCGGAACTCTATGAACTTTTCAAGGTCACAGAGTGTGTGCCCATTGACGGTCACGGCAAAGTGTCAGACGTATATTCAATCTTGAAAAGTGGCGAGGACGGAGATATTGCGCTACCGCCGTTTGAATATTGGTATACCGATTTTTGTGCTCGGTTCAACCACAATTCTGCTGAGTATGCTTTGCTTGACGGTGCGGTTGCGGTTGCAGGTTTTGTTACGGAATATTGTACTCTGATAACGGGCGTTGCAACCGGTTATGACGGTCGGAGAAGCGGTCGGGGAAGCCGTGCGTTGAGCGTGCTTTTAAGCAATATAAAGAAAAAACACCCCGCAACAAGGGTGTTGGCCGCAACAAATAATGCGGGTGAATTCTACATAAAAAACGGTTTTAAAAGAATTGAAAATGTGGCCGTTTTAAGGTTTTAGGAGAGAGTTAAAATGGGTTTCTTTAAAATTGATGAAAGATTGAAAAACGCTTCCGAGCAAGCGCTTTTAAAGGCTTCGGAAAGTTTTTTAAAAATAGACGGTATAACCGAGTACAATCAACAAAAGGTGTTGGCCGCATTTGTCAATAATGGAGTTGCCGAGTCACACTTTGCGGCTTCAACCGGTTACGGTTATAACGACCGCGGCAGAGATACTTTGGAGCAGGTGTTTGCCGACTGTGTGGGTGCTGAGGCTTCAATTTTCCGTCACAGTTTTGCTTCGGGCACGCACACCTTGAACGTTATGCTATTTGGCGTTTTGCGTCCAGGTGATTCAATGCTTTGCCTTACAGGGCGCCCTTATGACACTCTGATAGGCGTTCTGGGTATTGACGGTCATGTTGACGGCTCGTTAAAGGATTTCGGTATAAATTTTGAGCAGGTTGATTTGCTGAATGACGGCACGCCTGATATGAATGGCATTGAAGAGAAAATAAAGTCCAAAAAATATAAAGTGGCCTACATACAGCGTTCTCGCGGTTACAGTTTGAGGCCGAGTTTGTCGGTGGCAATGATTGGTGAAATGGCAGGGCTTGTCAAAAAACTCTCACCCGACACACTTGTTTTGGTTGACAACTGTTACGGTGAATTTGTTGAAAAAAGAGAGCCGTTGGAGGTCGGTGCCGACCTTATCGCAGGCTCTCTCATTAAAAACCCCGGTGGCGGAATTGCACCCACGGGCGGATACATTGCGGGCAGACGCGACCTTGTTGAGCAGTGCGGATACCGCTTGACCGCACCCGGTGTCGGGCTTGAGGTCGGCGCAACTCTGGGTCACACAAGGGAACTGTTTATGGGGCTTTTTAACGCGCCTCACGTTGTTGGCGAAGCGGTCAAAACGGCTGTGTTCACGGCCTCACTTTTTGAAACACTTGGTTTCGAGGTCACACCGTCGTCAAGTGAGCCAAGAGCCGATATAATCCAGACCGTAAAATGCGGTCACTCCGAAGGGCTTATCGCCTTTTGCCGCGGATTGCAAAGCGGCTCGCCTGTTGATTCGTTCGCCGCTCCCGAACCCGGTGATATGCCGGGTTATGACAGTCAGGTTATTATGGCGGCAGGCGCGTTTACTTTGGGCGCATCTATTGAACTTTCGGCCGATGCACCTTTGCGTGAGCCTTTTGCCGTTTGGATGCAGGGCGGACTGAATTTCCACTCGGCCAAGGTTGGAATAATGCTTGCGGCACAGAAAATGCTTGATGAGGGACACATCAAATTTTAAATCACAGGCAATGCTCAAATAAGATTTGCCTTGGTATCAACCAAGTTACGTCCGTGGTTGTAAAACTTTCGGTTGTCAAGTGCCCACATTTTGTTGGTGTATTCTCCCGCGGCAACATTGCCGATAGCCTCGGTTAATTCATAAATACGGGCATCCATAAAGTCAAGTTCGCTCAACAATTCGGCTTCGAGGAACATCGGTCTTACTGCGGCACCAAATTCAGGCTCGCCGTGGTGAGAAAGCACCATATGTTGCAACAAAAGTTTGGTTTCTTCTGAAATCTGGAGTTTTTCGCAAGACTTACCGATTATCATAGCGCCCTTGGCAAGGTGGCCGACAAGGTTGCCCTCAAGCGAATATCCGCTTGCTGTTCCTGCGTCGTTGACAATAAACTCATCAGTCTTGGCGATGTCGTGTAGCATTGCGCCGCCGATAAGCAGATCGGGGTTGATCGAGGGGTATACTTTGCAGACCGACTGCGCCAAACGGACTATTGACAAGGTGTGATACAAAAGTCCGCCGCGAATTGCGTGGTGCAAACGGAAAGCGGCAGGCCAATATGTAAGTTTTTCACGGTAATCGGTGTAAATATCGCAAACAACCTTGCGTATCTCATCATTTGCCAAATTTTCGGCAATGTTAAAAAGTTCAGAGTAAAGCCGTTCACCGCTAACGTCGGCACTCGGTACGAAATCGGAAGGTTCAACACCGTCAGACGGCAGAGCCTTGCGAATCTTTTCCACGCGAAGTTGGTCCACACCGTTGTACGGACTGACGGCGCCTCTTATTTTAACGATGGTGCCGGGTTCAAAAACACCCTGAACCTCCTCGTGATAGTCCCACAGTTTGGCGGTTATCTCGCCCGTTTTATCGCATAAAGTAAGGTCAAGGTAAGGCATACCTTTTTGGGTAACCTTACGGTCGGCCGTTTTAACCATCAAGAATAAGTCTTGAACGCCGTTATTAGAAAAATCCATAACAAATCTCCTTTGGAATATTGTACTATAATCATTATACAATATCTTCCGCGATTTGTAAATTGTTAAAATG
>JAZNBS010000038.1:0-4621 GCA_045587185.1 Acutalibacteraceae bacterium | reverse complement strand
AAAATTGATAAAAACCTGATTATGATGAAGAAAAAATTAATATGACAAATATCCTTGTATAATACATGAATAGTATTAACATTAAAAGTTGTATAATAGCGTTAAAAAATGATTATTACCCATATTTTGATTTATAACCCTCCCTCTTTTATATAAAACATTCATTTTGTATAATTGTCTCAATGTTTATCACAGTGTTATCTGACAAGGATGTTATTATTCCCTATGAACTTTTTACTATGTACATCTTATACACTTATATAATAAAAATATCACCCGATGGTTTATCTTGCCATTGGGTGATAT
Organism: Acutalibacteraceae bacterium; assembly: GCA_045587185.1. GTDB lineage: Bacteria > Bacillota > Clostridia > Oscillospirales > Acutalibacteraceae > UMGS172. The sequence goes on along the minus strand of JAZNBS010000038.1, from coordinate 4,315 downwards.
TTTTTATAACTTTGTGCATATCTGTTGCGCATTAGTTGTGCATAAATCTGTGTTGACGAAAGGTCTGAATGTCCGAGAATTTCTTGGATATCTTTCAAAGGTGCCCCATTTTCAAGAAGATGAGCCGCAAACGAATGTCTTATTGTGTGCGGTGTTATATCTTTTTTAATATTTGCTTTATCAGCATAATATTTAATTATTTTCCACAGTCCTTGTCTGGTCAACGGCTGACCGTTCATATTTGTAAATAATTCAGTAGTGTTTTTATCAAGCGCTACCACTTCCCTGACGTTACTGCAATAGTTGGAAAGCGCCTTAACAGCCTCTGGATAGATTGGAATAATTCGTTCAGTTTTTCCGCTATTAAGGTGCAATATTCCTATTTGCAAATTTATATCGGCTAGTTGAATTCCTATCAACTCTGAAACCTTAATACCTGTTGCATAAAGCAATTCAAGCATAGCCTTATCACGGCACCCTTTTAATTCACTGCAGTCGGGCTGTGAAAGCAGAACTGAAATTTCCTTTGAAGTAAGTATTTCGGGAAGTTTCTTTTCTGTCTTCTTTTGTTTTATACCTAAAACAGGATTCTCTTTAACAATCCCCTGAGATAACATAAAAGCAAAATAACAGCGCAATGAAGCCAACACACGGGTAACCGTTGCAGATGACTTACCCATTTTTGTGAGAGATTCAATATAATTCTGAATATGATTCTGCTTTAAAGATGCAGAAGAACGCAGATTAAGACCGTCACAAAAAACCGAAAACTGACTGACATCACGCAAATAAGACTCCAGTGTATTACCGGAGCTTCTCTTAATGTCTCTTAAATAAACTTCAAATTCTTTGATATAACTTTTCATTGTAAACGTCCTAATCCGTAAATAATTAACTGAAATTAAAATATTGGGAAAAACCAACAGAAAATAATGCGTCAGCAAATGATATTACCAATGTTACAAAAACACAATATATCGATTTTCGTAACATCTTTAGCAAATCAACCTTATAATCGCTTTGTTCAATACTGCTTGACCTTAAAAGTTTCGAAAACTTTATCGATACATCAAAAGCGTAACATCCAAAAATCAGCAATACGATGTCAAAAGCAAAACCAGACGGCAAAAGGATGAGATTTGAATACGCTATGCCCTGCAAAGAGTAATTGCGGTAAAGTACACCTGACAATGCACATGTACCAATACCTCTGATGAACAAAATCAAAGGAATTGCGATAACTCCTGAAATTCCGAAACTAAAAAAAAGAATAATAAGAATATATGTAAGAGATCTTATGAAATTGGATAAAAACATTGTCCAAAAATCAGAAGTTGATTTATATTCGAACGATGAAATAAACCACTCGTTAACATATCTCCCAAATTCGTTATCAAGATACTTAACCGAGATTGCCCCAAACAATTTACCTAAAAGTAAAACGGTTGCAAGCAACAGCAAACTTCTGTTAGATTTAATAAATCTGAAAAATAAATTAAGCCGTGAATCTTTCGTGTCTAAAGTTATAACCTGCATCTTCAGTCTCCTCAAATATTTACTGTTAAATAAATATGAGACAAGCCAACCGAAAATTCACAAATTTAACAGACACAAGATATAGGTTTAAAACCGTTAATGAACACAAAATAAGCAAGCAGTTAAAAGATTATGTAACCTTAACGCGATAATCGAACCGATAAATGAGTTGATTAAAGCGCTCTAAAGGTCGAACAGTTAATACGAAAAACACGACCAATTCAAGCGCTATATTATTTATACACCAAAAACAGTATTATGTCAACAGTTATTTTTCATATTTCTCAATTTTATGTTTACTTATTATGTAAACCACTATAGATTGTGTTAATATGTTGTTATGTAAACTAGATTAAACACAAAATCATGGTTTATTTTTTTATAATTGTATGTTATAATTAAGAAAAATAATTTAAAGGTGACACTAAAATGCAAAAAACAGTTATAGTAACGGGCGGTGCAACAGGAATCGGAAAAGCCATCTCTTCCCTCTTATGCAATGAGGGGTATAACGTTGTTATTGGATATAACACTTCTTTCGAAAACGCAAAGCAACTTGAACAACAATTAAAAGCAAAAGGTTTGAATTGTGAAATCTGCAAAATTAATGTTACTGACGCCGATTCGGTTAAAAGTGCTTTTCAATTCTGCGTTGAAAAATATGGGAACATAGACCTTCTTGTCAACAATGCAGGCATTGCCCAACAAAAGCTATTAACCGACATAACTGACGAGGATTGGATGAATATGTTATCAACCAATCTTACGGGCTGTTTTTACTGTTGCAGAGAAGTTGCAAATTATATGGTAAAAAAACACTCGGGTTGCATTATCAACATTTCATCTATGTGGGGAGTTGTCGGTGCTTCGTGCGAGAGTCATTACTCAGCCTCAAAGGCAGGGATTATTGGTTTGACCAAGTCACTTGCTAAAGAATTAGGGCCAAGTAACATAAGAGTGAATTGTATTGCACCGGGTGTTATTGAGACCGATATGTTGAATTCTTTTTCTGATAGCGACCTTGACCAATTAAAAAACGAGACTCCCCTTTGCCGTCTTGGAAAACCTGAAGATGTTGCTAATGCTGTAAGTTTCCTTGCATCTGAAAAAGCCTCTTTTATTACGGGTCAGACTTTGTGCGTTGACGGCGGATTTATTATATAATCATCCTAAATCAGCTGAATAATCAAACAATTCACCCGCAATATTACTTCCAGGATACTCAATAACATTGGTATATGCATCGGGAACCTTGCCAACAATTATTGTTTCAGCAATTATAAATTCAGTCTGATAGCCACCAGAAGAACGATACCAAGGCATTACAAAAAATATATCAGTGCTTATTGATAAGGTAATCTGATGAAGGGTCTGATTTATTCCTGCTGATATAAATTTGCTTGATATTTTTGAATAAACTGCCGAACTGATGTTAAGTTCAATTCTTATACGCGGTCCTCTGTTATTTAAAAACTGATTACCGCTTAATGTTCCTATAGGTATGTTCATTACAGTACTTTTTGTTTTGTTTATGTTGCTTTGAACCTTTGAGATTACACCTGATTTTATTTTTGTAAGTAAAACTGTATCAAATTCAACCGAAGTAACATTCCCGTCCCCATCGTTATTTATCAACACTATTTCATTGTATCTTATTTTATTTTGCTCCAGAAATTGATACACAGTATCGTTTATAACGGTGTTTGAGAGAATTTTTGCTTTAGACTGAGCATAATTGTTAATTAACACCCTTAACCTGCCGTCGCACTGTAAAACGCAATATATTATAAGTATCAATATCAAGAAAAAACTCATTAGTCTCAATGTTCTGTTACGACGCAAAAAAACACCTCCCACATATCATACGCTGATATGATGGAAGGTGTTAATTTTATAAATGTTATTTTAAATAGAAATTCTTGATTGTGTCAACAACCTTTTCAAGACCTAATGAACTGTTTATTGCAAGGTCAAAGTGGCTGAGGTCACCCCATTTACGGTGAGTGTAATAATTATAATACGAAGCACGACGTTTCTCAGTCTTTTTTATTATATCCTTGGCTTTATTTTCAGGAATACCAAGACGTTGAGAAATATTTTTAATACGATTAGGCTCATCACAGTGGATAAACACCTTAAGGACATCATCGCGGTCGCGAAGCACGTAATCAGAGCAACGACCCAAAATAATGCACGGACCCTCATCAGCAAGTTGTTTGATAACTTCACTCTGCGAAATAAAAAGTTGGTCGTTTAAAGGAAGATGCGGTGAATTTATGCCTGTGCCGGCATATGAGTAAGCACTGATAGAAAGCGAATATAACAAACTGTTAGTTGCTTTTTCATCATACTGCTCAAGAATTTCCGGACTAATACCGCTTTTAGTTGCGGCATATTCAATAAGTTCTTTATCGTAAAAAGGAATATTAAGTTCTTCACACAAACGCTTGCAGATAGCACGACCTCCGCATCCAAACTGCCTGCCAATAGTAATAACAGATTTCATAAACTCACCTCTTAAGGTAATATATAATCTTTTCATTTATATTATAACATTAAACAAATTAAAAATAAAGAAAAATTTTATTGACAGTATTGTAAAATATCATTGACAGTCTTAGTGCAAAATGATATAATATTGAAGCATTATACGGTGTCCACCGCCTGTAATACATTATTTTCACCGTAAATACGCGGGTGTGGCGGAATTGGCAGACGCGCTAGACTTAGGATCTAGTGTCACGCACGTGCAGGTTCAAGTCCTGTCACCCGCACCAAA
>JAZNBS010000037.1:0-29081 GCA_045587185.1 Acutalibacteraceae bacterium | reverse complement strand
GAGGTCACCCTTTCCCGCGCTTTGGAGGGTCGAAAAGAACTTTAACTTCTTAATGGTAGCGATGTTATCGCTGCCATTTTTTGTAAATATTTGCAACTCGAAAAATATTCGAGTGCACTGTACAATTAATAAGCACATAAAACATTTAGAACATTTGAGAGCAAAGCAGTTTACATAACGCTTATATTACTCAAAATATGCTGTTTTTTTGTCGAATTTTTAGCATATATTGATATTATATTTGACAAACGCACCTATATTGTGTATAATGTAGAGTAGAATTATTGTAGATTGAAATTATTTGGCGCAGTTATTTATTTAACTGCTTTTTGCCGTTTAATTTTCCCTTGTGTCTTTTGTGTTAAAAACGGCAAAAATAACTTTTGGATTAAAAGAATTTTTGAGGGAGTGCATCCTGTGGAAAAGATTATTGTGAACGGAGGAAACGCGCTAAGCGGAGAAATCTGCATAAGCGGTGCTAAAAACGCCGCCGTTGCCATCATTCCTGCTGTGCTTTTGTGCGACGGTGTGTGCCACATCGAAAACGTGCCGTCCATTTCCGACGTTAATGTTATAATCCGCATCCTTTACGAGTTGGGTGCCAGCGTAAAGGTTATTAACAGTACCACCGTTGAAATAGATCCTACTCATATACATTCGCACATTTTATCGGCATCAATGGCGTCAAAAATGCGTGCCAGCAGTTACTTTATCGGCGCAATGCTCGGCCGTTTCAAAAAAGCCCGTGTTGCTCCTCCCGGCGGATGCGATTTCGGTGTCCGTCCCATTGATCAACACATCAAAGGTTTTGAGGCTTTAGGCGCCACCGTAACTATTGACAGCGGTATGGTCAATGCCTATGCCGAAGAACTGACTGGCAGTTCCATTTATCTTGATAAGGTCTCGGTGGGTGCCACCGTCAATATTATGTTAGCCGCCGTTAAGGCAAGAGGCTTGACCGTTATCGAAAATGCCGCAAGAGAGCCTCATATTGTTGACCTTGCAAACTTTTTGAACTCGATGGGCGCTAATATTATGGGCGCAGGAACCGATGTTATCAAAATCCGTGGGGTTTCGGAACTTCACGGAACAACCTATAGCATCATACCTGACCAGATTGAGGCCGGTACCTATATGATTGCCGCTGCTATCACAGGCGGTGATATTACGATTACCAACGTCATTCCAAAACACTTAGAGTCAATAAGCGCAAAACTTATCGAGGCAGGCGCCGTTGTTCAGGAATATGACGAGGCGGTGCGCGTAATTATGAGAAAGCGACCCAAATGTTGCAACGTTTTAACGATGCCACACCCCGGTTTCCCCACCGATATGCAACCTCAGATGACAACTTTGTTGACCCTTTGCGAGGGTGTCAGTGTTATGACCGAGGGCGTCTGGGATAACCGATTTAAATATGTTGACCAACTCACGATGATGGGTGCCAAGATAAAGGTTGACGGTAAGGTTGCTATCATTAACGGTGTTGACACATTGACCGCCGCACCCGTTAAGGCTACTGACCTCAGGGCAGGTGCCGCAATGGTGCTTGCAGGTCTTGCCGCCGAGGGTACAACAGAGATTGAAAACGTTGAGTTTATCGACCGCGGATACGACAACATTGTTGAAAAATTGTCGGCCGTGGGAGCGGATATCCGTAGGGTTACCTATATCGACCCAAACATCGGTCGCTCGGCAGTTTAATTTGATTTTCAAAGACACAAGTCGTAGGAGCGACCTGTGGTTGCCCACGGGCGAACGCAGTTCGGTCCTACATTGTTTTTATACGAAACCTTGAAAGGAGTGTTTGTGTGGCTCGACTTTTGCCTATCGCCAGTTCAAGTTCAGGCAACTGTACATACATAGGGCACGGGTTAGACGGTATCCTTGTTGACGCAGGTATAAGTTGCAAAGGCATTGTTGACGCTCTGTCGCTTTGGTGCATTGACCCCAAGAATTTGGGCGGTATTTTTATAACTCACGAGCACATTGACCACATTCAAGGTTTACGTGTTTTCGTCAAAAAACACCGTGTCCCCGTGTTTGCTTCGCCGCTTACCGCACGTGCGCTGATTTCTGAAGAATTTTCTGAAATAAATGAATATATACATACGATAGACTCAGACATTTGTGTGGGTGATATGCGCATTGAACGCTTTGCCACAAGCCACGACTGTGACGGTTCAAGCGGTTATGTTATCCATTTGAATGACGGCAAAAAATGTGCCGTCTGTACCGATTTGGGTTTTGTCTCTGAAGATGTGCACCGTGCCTTGGCGGGCTGTAAGGCAATTCTGTTTGAGTCTAACCACGATGTTGCTATGCTTCAAAAAGGGCCCTACCCTACCCACCTTAAAACAAGAATTCTGAGTGACAAGGGTCACCTTTCAAACACCGCCTGTTCAAAGGAATTGCAGAGTTTGGTTGAATCGGGCACAACAAGAATCGTACTCGGTCACCTGAGCCGCGAAAACAACCGTCCCGAACTTGCACGAAGTTCTGCCGCTGCCGCTTTAATGGATATGGGAATGGTTGAGGACCGCGATTATACATTATATATAGCACCGCCGAAGAATGGTGAAGCGATTATTTTTTAAAGGAATAGGAACATCGTTGCCTACACATATGATATTATGCTAAAAATCACACTTATTACGGTCGGCAGATTAAAAGAACAGTATCTTCGTGATGCGGTGAAAGAATATGAAAAGCGTTTATCAACACTTTGTACGCTAAAGAACGTTGAGTTAGACGCTGCAAAACTGCCCGATTCGCCCAATGAAGCGCAAATTTCAATAGCCTTGCAGACCGAGGCTGAAAAAATACTTGCGGCAATACCAAACGGCGCATATGTTATACCTATGTGCATCGAGGGTAAGCAGATGGACAGCGGGGAGTTGTCCCAAAAACTGTCTGATATTGGTGTTGCGGGGCAGAGCAATGTCGTGTTCATAATCGGCGGGTCTCACGGACTTTCTGACAAAGTCAAGCAAAAGGCAGACTGTAAACTTTCCATGTCTAAAATGACCTTTCCCCACCAGTTGGCAAGGGTGATGCTGTTGGAACAGATATACCGCGCCTTCAAAATTTCCACCGGCGGAACATATCATAAATAATGACCGTGCCCAACGGTAACGGTGCCGTCATGAATATGACGTTATCGGTGATTTAAAATACTGACGGAGAATATTACGGCTGTCCGTAATCACAAAATAGCCCTATAAAAGTTTCGAAATCTTAATAAAAAACTCTTGACCTTTTGCATAGGTTGTGCTATAATGCTAGTACCTCTGCGAGGGTCTTTTTTAGTTTAGGGACCCTTTTCGAACAGTTGATATACCGCACGTTGTTTGCGCTTTCAAGAACGCTACAATATATGGTGTTTTTGTAACGTGTGACTTTCGTTCGATTCGAGGGAGGCTCGCGTTCTCTGAAAATATGGGAACAAAATAATTTCCGTAAAACGGGAGGTGCCGTCATGAGAGTTAAAATTACACTTGCTTGTTCTGAGTGCAAACAGCGCAACTACAACACTATGAAGAACAAGAAAAACGACCCGGATCGTCTTGAGATGAACAAGTATTGCAGATTCTGCAAGAAGCACACCGTTCACAAAGAGACTAAGTAAGGAGGTACACGATGAAAACTTTGAAAACTGTTTTTGGTGTACTGACTATCGTTCTCGCTGTGGCAGCTTTGGCTTTGTTCTTCGTCTTGCCTTTCGGCCGTGTCAACCTTGCCGATGGAACCTTTGTTGAAGGCGTTGCTTCCGAATTCGCGTTCGGTTCAATCGCTGACAAGAGCATTGGAAAGTCTTCAGACATTCTGTTCTGTGGAATCCTCACTCTTCTCAGTGCAGTCTTCGCAGGTCTGTCGATAAAGTTCAAGGGAACAAGGTGGGCAACCATCGGTTTCTCGGGTGTGAGTGCCGTTTATATGTTAGTTATCGGCCTTTCTCACTCCAACTATTTCCTTGATACGCAGGGTCTTATTGCTGTTGGCAAAGTGAACAACGGTTCAACTGCTTATATTAACAGTGCTCCGCTTATCATTGCCGCCGCATTATTCCTCACATTGGCCGCAGGTATTGCCTATCTGCTTATTGCAGATAAAATTGCCGTTGCCGAGTCCGAGGATGCCAAACTCCCCATACCTAAGAGAGTTGTAAAATTCTTTAAGGACTATAAGGGCGAGATTAAGAAAATCGTTTGGCCCAACCTCAGAACCGTCGTTAAGAACACTATTATCGTTCTGGTAATATGCGCTATTGTCGGTGTGTTCATCTGGGCTATCGATATTGGCCTTAATGCATTGCTCCGCCTTATCTACAAATAATTGTTGGCTGGAGGTTAACTATGGCAGATTTGGGAGAAGCTAAGTGGTATGTAGTACACACATACTCAGGCTATGAAAACAAGGTCATGACCGACCTTGAAAAAATGGTAGAAAACCGTGGAATGCAGGATCTTATCCAAGACATTAAAATTCCTACCGAGATTGTTACCGAAATTGGTGCTGACGGTAAGGAAAAACAGGTTGAGAGAAAGATTTTTCCCGGTTATGTAATGATCAAAATGATTGTTACCGATGACTCGTGGTATGTCGTGCGTAACACACGCGGCTGCACGGGATTCGTTGGTCCGGCTTCCAAGCCGGTTCCGCTTACCGATAAAGAGGTTGAGTCCTTGGGCGTTGAAAAGCGCAGCGTCGAGGTCAAATACGCAGTCGGAGATTCCGTCAGAATTATCGACGGTCCTCTTGAGACCTTTACCGGTACTGTTGATGAGATCGATATTAATAACAACAGCGTTCGAGTCACAATTTCGATGTTCGGCAGAGAGACTCCTGTTGAACTTGAACTCAACCAGATTGAACTGATTGAAGATTAACGAAACGTCGCAGGGCAACCTGCTTTAAGACGCTAAAAGCGTCGCCCCGTGGGAGGAACGCCAAATATTTGTTTTTACGGGCGCTCCGTGTGCGTTTTAAACAAAACGCCGCCACCACTATTTTTGGAGGTGCAACTAATGGCACAGAAAATTACTGGCTATATCAAACTTCAGATCCCTGCCGGAAAAGCAACTCCGGCTCCCCCTGTTGGTCCGGCTCTCGGTCAGCACGGTGTAAACATTATGGCATTCACCAAGGAATTCAACGAGCGTACCAAGAATGACGCAGGTCTTATCATTCCTGTTGTTATCACTGTTTACGCCGACCGTTCCTTTACTTTCATCACCAAGACTCCTCCTGCAGCCGTTCTTATCAAGAAGGCTTGCGGAATTGACAAGGCTTCCGGCGTTCCCAACAAACAGAAGGTCGCCAAAATCACTTCGGAGCAGGTTAGAAAGATCGCAGAACAGAAAATGCCCGACCTTAATGCAGCATCCATCGAAGCAGCTATGTCTATGGTTGCAGGTACTGCACGTTCAATGGGCATTACTGTTGAAGACTGATGCTCCCTTGTGGGAGGAAATATCCGATTTAACCACTTATTTGGGAGGAAATTATAATGAAACACGGAAAGAAATATGTTGCAAGCGCACAGCTTGTAGATACTACTAAGCAGTATGACATTGCTGAGGCAATGGACCTTACTGTAAAAACAAAAACCGCAAAGTTCGATGAGACCGTTGAGGCTCACATCCGCTTGGGTGTTGACTCCCGTCACGCTGACCAGCAGGTTCGTGGCGCAGTTGTTCTCCCCAACGGAACCGGTAAGACCGTTCGTACCCTCGTTTTCTGTAAGGAAGACAAGGCTCAGGCCGCTCTTGATGCAGGCGCTGATTTCGTCGGTGCAGAGGATATGGTCGCTAAGATTCAGAACGAAAACTGGATGGACTTTGACGTTGTCATCGCAAGCCCCGATATGATGGGACTTGTTGGCCGTTTGGGTAAGGTTCTCGGCCCTCGCGGACTTATGCCTAACCCCAAGGCAGGTACCGTTACCCCCGACGTAGCACGTGCTGTTACTGAGGCAAAGGCCGGTAAAATTGAGTACCGTCTTGACAAGCAGAACATCATTCACTGCCCCATCGGCAAGGTTTCTTTTGGCCCTGAAAAGCTTTTGGAGAACTTCGAAACCCTGCTCAACGCTGTTGCAAAAGCAAAGCCTGCTGCAGCCAAGGGTCAGTATATCAAGTCCTGCGTAGTTGCTACTACCATGGGCCCCGGAATTAAGGTCAACGCTTCCAAGTACGGCGCTTAATTTCCAGAATTTAAAAATAATGCTTGACAAACTTCCACAGTTGTGGTAGTATACTTTTGTTAATTCCAAAGACAGTAGGTGCTTTGCGTAAAGACTAATGTCTGCCTGCCGAGGATGAACACTTTAATCGTCTTTTGTTATGACCTTTTTAGTGCCTGTCCGTCTTTGGAACAGGCACTTTTCATTTTTCGGAGGTGAATATTTTGCCCAGTCAGTCAGTTTTGGAAAAGAAACAGCAGCAGGTTGCTGAAATCAAGGCCAAGGTTGAAGGCGCAGTTGCAGGTGTTATTGTTGATTACACCGGTATCTCGGTTGCTGATGACACTAAGCTCCGTAAAGAGCTCCGTGAAGCCGGCGTCCAGTACTCTGTTGTAAAGAACACCCTTCTCCACCTCGCAATCGAAGGCTCCAACCTTAGTGAGATGGATCCCTTCCTTAACGGTGCTACCGCTCTTGCCACCAGCGCGGACGACCACGTAGCTGCCGCAAGAATCCTCAGCAAATACGCTGAAACCAATGATAGTTTCAAGGTTAAGACCGGCTTCCTTGACGGAAAGGTTATCGACCTCGCAACTATCGACAGTCTTGCTAAACTGCCCCCGAGAGACATTCTTCTCGCAACAGTTTGCAACGCATTCAATGCACCTATTTCTGCATTTGCCCGTGTCATTCAGGCCATCGTTGATAAAAACGGTGAAGGCGCAGCAGAACCCGCAGCAGAGTAATTTCTGTGCGTAATTCAGATTAAACAAAATCAAAATCAAATTTATTTTATTGGAGGAAATTAAAATGGCATCTGAGAAGATTGCAGCAATGATTGAAGAAATCAAAGCTCTTACCGTTCTTGAGCTTTCTGAGCTCGTACACGCAGTAGAAGAGGAGTTTGGCGTATCTGCAGCAGCAGCTGTTGCAGTAGCAGGCCCCGCAGTAGCAGCAGGCCCCGCAGCTGACGAGAAGACCGAGTTTGACGTTGTTCTCGCAGAGGCTGGCGCAGAGAAAATCAAGGTTATCAAGGCTGTTCGTGAGATCACAGGTCTTGGCCTTGCAGAGGCTAAGGGTCTCGTAGACGGCGCTCCTAAGACCCTCAAAGAGGCTGTTGCTAAGGAAGAAGCTGAAGACATCAAGAAGAAGCTCGAAGAAGTTGGCGCAAAGGTTGAGCTTAAGTAATTTATTGCTTTTTAGACTTCAAACACCCGTTGGTTTCCCAACGGGTGTTTTTATTTTACTATAATTTGCTTAGGTTTTCACAATTTCGCTCACCGTCAAAACTTCACCGTCAACAGTGAACTTTATTGAGTACCCCGCCACATCCAATCCGTAAATCCGTGTTGCATCGTTCTGATATGACGGTCTTGGGTCGCAGGCCAATAAATCAACGATATTTCGCTTAATGTCTTCAGGTAGGTTGGCCGTGTTGGGCAACTCTACCCTCAATTTATACTCCTTATATTCTTCTGAAAATCCCGACACGGCATCGGGATGACTGTCACAAAATGCTATGTACGGTTTAATGTCGTAAATCGGTGTACCGTCCAAAATGTCGGCACCCGTGACGTGCAAAACAGGACCTTTATCGGCTGTCAGTTCAACGTTTTGGAGTTTCAGAGATGAAAGTCCTATCGAATTGGGTCTGAACGGTGAACGGGTGGCAAATACCCCCATACGTTTGTTGCCGCCGAGTCTTGGAGGACGGACGGTGGGTTGCCACCTGTCGCTCTTGGACTTTGAAAACTGCCATAACACCCAGATGTGCGAAAAACCGTCAAGTCCTCGCACCGCATTTGGGTCACGGTATTCTGGTTCAAAGACAATCTTTGCCGGAAACTCTGACATACCGCTTTGACGTGTGATGCCAAACTTTTCCTTGTGCACTGTGTGAATTTTTGCAATAACCTTTAAAGTTTGCTCCATAAACTGCTCCGTTAGTTTTTTCTTTATTATATCGAATTTATACACAATTTACAAGCAACAATCTCTTTTTATTATTTCTTCTGCGCAAGCCAATGATTCATTACTAATTCCAACACCCAAGCAAAAACCTTCCCACTGTGGTATCTTGCAAAATGTAAAAAAGCGGTATACAATAGTAGTTAGGTGGTATTATGACAAATAAAATGCAAGTAGATTTGAGATTACCGTCTGCTGTTATTGCAAGACTCAAGAAAAAGCAGAAAATCAAAAACGCAGTATTAACAACCTTCTTGAGGTTATTATTGATGAATCTCTTGAGAAGTTGCAAAACAAATAAATTGTGTGTATTAAACACACCAATCCAAAACCAACAAAAGCCACCGAGCGACGCTCGGAGGCTTTTATGTTTAATTTGCTTTCACAACAACTTATTTCATAACGTTCTTGGAACGGTCAACATAAGAGGTGTGGAGAATCTTGTGAGCCTTGTGGCTGCCGGGCTTCTCAAAATACTCATCATAGAGAGCCTTGACAACAGGGCTTTCGTGAGACTTTCTCTTGGCGTTACCTGCATCGTAATCATAGAGAGCCTTTGCACGCAAAGCCTTGATATCAACAGTCTGACGGACTGCATTAGGCTGGATGGGCTGACCGCCGCCGTTTACACAGCCACCGGGACAGCACATAATCTCGATGAAGTGGTAATTTTTCTCGCCGTTTTCGACAGCAGTGAGAACCTTATGAGCAGCGTCAAGACCGCTGACAACACAAACGTTAACGTCCATGCCTGCAACGTTGACAGTTGCCTCCTTGATAGCCTCGGTACCGCGGACTGCAGTATACTCAACATTCTCAATAGTCTTACCCTCGAGAACTTCGGCAACGGTACGAAGAGCTGCTTCCATAACACCGCCGGTAGCGCCGAAGATAACACCTGCACCTGTTGCCTCGCCCAAGGGAGAGTCAAACTGCTCGTCGGGGAGCTTATTGAACTCAATTCTTGCCTTCTTAATCATACGGGCAAGTTCACGGGTGGTAATGGTGATGTCAAGGTCGGGAACGCCTGCGGCATTCTCATCGTCACGCATAATCTCGTACTTCTTTGCAGTACAGGGCATAACCGATACAGAAACGATATTCTCAGGTTTAATGCCATTCTTCTCGGCATAGTAGGTCTTAAGAACTGCACCGAACATCTGCTGAGGAGACTTGCAAGAAGAAAGGTTGGGAATCATATTGGGGTGATACATCTCGCAGAAGTTAATCCAACCGGGTGAGCAAGAAGTGATCATGGGGAGAACACCACCGTTCTTTACACGGTCGATGAACTCGGTTCCCTCTTCCATAATAGTAAGGTCGGCTGCAACGTCGGTATCGAACACCTTGTCAAAGCCCAAACGACGGAGAGCGGCAACCATCTTACCCTCAACTCCGGTACCAATGGGTAAACCAAACTCCTCACCGAGAGCTGCACGTACTGCAGGGGCAGTCTGAACAATAACAACCTTCTCAGGATCGTTGATAGCGTCAAACACCTTATCGGTATCGTCCTTCTCGGTCAAAGCGCCGGTCGGGCAGTTTACGATACACTGACCGCAGGATACGCAACCTGTAGCGCCGAGACCCTTTTCGAAAGCGCAAGCAACATTAGTGTCAATACCACGGTCGTTAGCGCCGATAACACCAACGTGCTGAGCGTGACAAGCAGCAACACAGCGACGGCAAAGTACGCACTTGTTGTTGTCACGAATCATATGAGCAGAAGAGTAGTCGAGTTCATATACAGGCTTATCGCCGTCGAACTTAGCCTCGTCCTCGATGCCGTAGTCGTTACAGAGTTTCTGGAATTCACAGTTGCCCGAACGTACGCACGAGAGACACTTTCTGTCATGAGTGGAGAGCAAAAGTTCAAGAGTCATCTTTCTGGACTCGATAACGGCCTTGGAGTTGGTTCTTACCTCCATACCCTCAGTTACGGGGTATACGCAGGAAGCAACAATTCTGAAGCCACGGCCTTCATTAGCCTCAACAACGCAGATACGGCAAGCGCCAATCTCGTTCATTTCCTTCATGAAGCAAAGGGTAGGAATCTCAACACCGATTTCTCTTGCTGCTTCAAGAATGGTAGTGCCGGCAGGTACGGAGACATCCATACCGTTGATTTTTAAGTTTATCATCTTAGCCATTGTATGTATCCTCCTTAACCTTTAATGATTGCCTTGAACTTACAGGTGCCCATACATGCGCCACACTTGACACACTTGTTGGGGTCAATAGCCAAAGCAGGAAGTTTTTTGCCGGGTGCGGTGTAATCGGTCTTGTAAATTGCATTTGCAGGACAAGCCTTTGCACACATTCCGCAACCGAAGCACTTGTCTGCAATGATGGAGTAGGTAAGGAGATCCTTACATACACCTGCAGGACACTTCTTATCAACAATGTGAGCCACATACTCATCACGGAAGTAACGGAGAGTAGAAAGAACGGGGTTAGGAGCAGTCTGTCCAAGACCGCAGAGAGCGTTCTTCTTAATATAGTAGCAGAGTTCTTCCATTCTGTCGAGGTCTTCAAGAGTTGCTTTACCCTTGGTGATGTTGTCAAGCATTTCGAGAAGTCTCTTAGTACCGATACGGCAGGGTGTACACTTACCGCAGGACTCGTCAACAGTAAACTCGAGGAAGAATTTTGCGATATCGACCATACAACTATCCTCGCCCATAACGATAAGACCGCCGGAGCCCATCATAGAACCGATTTCGATAAGGTTATCGTAATCAATGGGGGTGTCGATAAGGTGAGCAGGGATACATCCGCCGGAAGGACCGCCGGTCTGTGCTGCCTTGAACTTCTTGCCGTTGGGGATGCCGCCGCCGATTTCTTCGATAATCTGACGGAGAGTGGTACCCATAGGAACTTCAACAAGGCCGGTATTCTTAATCTTACCGCCAAGTGCGAATACCTTGGTGCCCTTGCTTCTCTCAGTACCCATGGATGCAAACCAATCTGCACCCTTAAGGATTATCTGAGGAATGTTGGCATAGGTCTCAACGTTGTTCAATACGGTGGGTTTGCCGAAAAGACCCTTTGCTGCAGGAAACGGAGGACGGGGACGGGGTTCACCGCGCTTACCCTCAATAGAAGTCATAAGGGCAGTTTCTTCACCGCAAACGAATGCGCCTGCGCCCAAACGGATGTCCATATCAAAGTCAAAACCGGTGCCGAAGATATCCTTGCCCAAAAGGCCGTATTCACGAGCCTGATTGATAGCAATTTCAAGACGGCGTACAGCGATAGGATACTCTGCACGGACATAAACGAAACCTTGATTTGCTCCGATTGCATAACCCGCAATAGCCATAGCCTCAATCAAAGCATGGGGGTCACCTTCGAGAACAGAACGGTCCATAAATGCACCGGGGTCACCTTCGTCGGCGTTACATGCAACATACTTCTGGTCTGCATCGGGAACGAGGTTGCGGGCCAACTCCCACTTCTTACCGGTGGGGAATCCGCCGCCGCCACGACCGCGAAGTCCGGAAGCAAGAATTTCCTTGATAACGTCATCGGGGGTCATCTCGGTCAAAACCTTACCGAGAGCCTGATAACCGTCCATAGCGATATACTCATCGATATTTTCGGGGTTGATAACACCGCAGTTTCTGAGTGCTACACGCTTCTGAGAACGGTAGAAAGCGGTATCGTTAAGAGAAACGTTTTCAACGGTCTCCTCTGCGTCACCGGTATCGGTGTAGACGAGACGCTCAACGGGACGGCCCTTGAGAAGATGCTCGGAAACGATTTCCTTAACATCCTCCTCAGTAACACGGCTGTAGAAAGTGCCGTCGGGATAAACAATGACGACAGGACCGAGAGCACAAAGACCGAAACAACCGGTCTGTACAATCTTTACTTCCTCGGAAAGACCGTTAGCGTTAATCTGTGCTTCGAATTCCTTCTGGATAGCAACGCTTCCCGAAGAGGTACATCCTGTACCGCCACAAATAAGAACTTGTGCACGAATCATAATTATACCTCCTAAAAATTACTTGATGATATAGTCAGTGATGACCTTGCCGCCCTTGAGATGCTTCTCGACAATCTCGGCCGCTTTTTCGGGAGTCATCTTAACATAGGTGACCTTATCCTTGCCGTCCTCATAGATTTCAACGACGGGCTCATACTGGCAAATGCCGATGCATCCGGTCTGGGTGACCGAAACCTTATCGGAAAGGCCTGCCGAAGCTACTTCCTCAACAAAAGCGTTAAGAACGGGACGAGCACCTGCTGCGATACCGCAAGTAGCCATACCGACTACAACGCGGATTCCCTGAGAGCCTTCACGGATAACGACCTTGTCCTTCATTTTGTCTCTGATTGCTGCGAGTTCTGCCAATGATTTCATATTATCGTTTCCTTTCTGAAATAATTTACAAATTTATTCGCCATACTGTTCGTTGAGATTATCTTTTATCCACATAATAACGTCAACGGTGTTCAGCGGCACGTCACCGAGCACCTCGCGAAGTTCTCTTGTGTCCAACTCAACCCGTTTGTCAGGCATTGTGTGGCAAAAAAGAAAATCAATGTGCGGATTGCACTGTATCAAGGTCACCACGGTGGCGGTGATATCTCCTAACGGAGTCATATCTATGTGATTTTTATAGAACAGAGCCGTGGTAGTGGTGCCGTGGGAATCGGGGTACTGAACTTCATGCTTTGACACAATGTCTACCCTGCCCCCTGTTTGCTCAGCCGCCAATTTTAAAAGCGGAATACCAAGCCCTACTTTACGGGTTGTTCTTGTGGTACAAAACGGGTCGGTTACGTTGCGAAGTATCTCCTCAGTCATACCGCAACCGTCATCCGAGATTGCCACTGTTACGGTATCATCGGTTTCGTCGATGATTATTTTGGTTAATTTTGCTCCTGCTCTTACCGAGTTCTCGGCAATATCAAGAATGTTTAGTGACAGTTCCTTCACTTTCCACACCTCAAGATTTCAAACAATCGTTTCCTCACAAGTTCACTTGAGTACGGCTCGTCATCAATTTCGATGTAAGAGTCAGCATCGCGTATGTCCCACAGATAGTGTGCATCCGACGATACAAGCAACCGTTTGGTCTGCAATGTCTTGTGTTTTTCACAATATTCCGAAATTTTCGATTTGTCGTGAAACTCGGCACAATTAAAATCGGGATAAGGCGGAAAATCACCCAGTGTTGCGATTATACCGTTTGAAGTTCTGTCAACATGGGCGGGATAACAAACACCGTTGAAACTCTCAACCAGTTTCAGCACATTATCGACCGAAATATCGGTCGCATTGGACAAGAGGTACTCATCTGTACCGATTAAGTTATCCTCTTCATCCATTATCAACTGGTCACCGAAAATATCGGTTCGGTTTTTTATCAACACCCTGTGCTTTTCAATTTCCTCGCCGAACACCATGGCTTCCTCAAGCGTTTCAAACAAACATACCGCGTGGATATCCTCGGCGGTGGTCAGTTCCATGCCCGCAATGGGAATGATGCCGTTTCTTTTTGCCGCCTTAAAAAAGGCAGGACAGTTTTTAACGGTATTGTGGTCGGTCAGCGCCATTATCTGAATTCCGGCCAAAGTGGCCATCCCCGCAATATTACTTGGGGTCATATCATTATCGGCGCAAGGTGAAAGACAGGAGTGAATGTGAAAATCGTAGGTATATCGGCTCATTTTAAAAATGAGGACAGCTCTGTGGCGAGCTCGTAAGTAGGTTTGTCCGACGAAAGCACATTGATACCCTTGGCTTCGGCAATCTGCTTAACATTCTCATCAAGCACAACGCCCTCGGCAAGCAATACCGTAGCAACATCGGCAAGGGATGCAACGGCAACGATATTTGAGTTTGACATAATGGTTATCCATACATCATCTGCCTTGGCTCTGCCCATAACCCAACTTAAAAGGTCACAGCAGTAGGCACCGTTTATCTCACGGTCACCTTGGGGCAAGGTTATTACGGTAAGTTCCATTTTGTTCAAAAGCTCATTAACCGTCATACTGTCACTTCCTATTCTTTTTTGTCTGAGCAATTTAATCTTGCCTTTCTTATAACGCAAGCCTCAACTTCAGCCTGACCTTTCACAACATCCTCGGCAAATGCTCGGCAGGTGGGCGCTCCGCAGGAACCGCAGTCGGTTCCAGGCAACTCATCACGAAGCCGCTGGATATCGGCCATCATTCTCATCGACTCACCGATATTATTGCTAAGTCTGGAAATCGGCTTATAGGCGGGTACTTCCCCAAAGAAACAATCAGTGGGTACATACCGTTCATCCTCATCAAGGAAGTTCTGCGAAACAGGCAAATAACGGCGTAACGTTTGCAATCTCGCTTTGGCAATGAACGGGTTTTCAACCGTCATAACCCCGCCGACGCATCCGCCGGTACAGGCGTTGAGTTCAATAAACTCAAGTTGAGGAATCATACCGTTTTCGATTTGATCCAACATCTTGATGACGTTTTCAATTCCGTCTGCCGCAAGATATTTGTCGTTGAATATGGCGGTGGCCTCCCCTCCCGAGGTTGCCCAGCTGATACCGATAACACCCGAACGGGAGAACGGCACCGGAGTTATCTCACGTCTCATCGAATTTATGAGTTGGAAATAAACATCGCTGATGGATACCACCAAATCAACATTGCTTTTATAATCTCCAAAGCCGTTTTTAACATAACTTGCTTTGGCGGGACACGGGGATATGAAGCAAACTCCTATATCCTCGCGCTTTAGTTCGGGATGTTCTTTCATTGCCCGTTCAACCGCTTTTTTCGCCGCAATCTCCATCGGGGGAAGCAGTGGCAAAAGATTATCCTTTAAATAAGGAAATCTTAAAGCGATAAGCCGTGCAATAACGGGACAGGCCGAACTGATAACCGGTTTTTTGATGCCTTCGGTCTTTAGTAAGAGCCGAGTGTACTCCGAAACAATTTCGGCGGCCTGAGAAACCTCATACACCTCGTCAAAGCCCATATCAAGTAGACCCTGCAAGCAGTAGTCTATATCATCGAGCTCCTCAAACTGACCGTAAAGCGTGGGGGCCGGCAAGGCAATACGCCATTTGAATTTTTCCATATCGGAAAACTTATTACATTCGGCGCGCTTTGCCTTATGGGGACAAACCCTGATACACTCGCCGCAGTCTATACATCTGTCCGGATTGATGACAGCACATCCGTCCTTGACCCTTATAGCCTCGGTCGGACAATGCCTTAAACAGGTCGTGCAGCCGGTGCATTTCTGTTTGTCAAGAGAGACTGAATGTAAATATGTATTCATAGCGTTCCTTTTTTTGAAACCGTCAGAAATTGACAACCATTGTAATTTTGGTGCCCTTTCCAAGTTGGGTTTCGATATTCATACTGTCGGTGTACCGTTTCATATTGGGAAGACCCATACCTGCGCCAAAGCCCAATGACCTTATGTTATCGGGCGCTGTGGAAAAGCCTTCCTTCATTGCGAGTTCAACATTGGGGATTCCCGGACCCTTATCGTCAAGAATTATCTCAATTCTATCCTCGTGGACCAAAACCTCGGCAACACCGCCGCCGGCGTGTATTACCATATTGATCTCGCCCTCATACATTGCGATTGAAACTCTGCGGATTATTTCGGGACACAACCCCAACTGACGCAGGTTTTTCTTGACCATAACCGATGCCTGACCGGCCGAGGTAAAGTTACCGCCCTGAACCTCAAACCTAAATTTCAAAGGTTCGCTCATGGCTGTACTCCGTTTCCGTTGAGACCGTTCATATAAAGCTTACCGCAAGCCTCATACATACGCTTAGGTGAACACATCATCACAATGCCCATTTCCCGTGCAAGTTCAACCATCTCATCGGTGGGTCGCTTGTTGCGGACGAACACTATGCAGACCATGTCCATCATTTCGGCGGTTCTGATGACCTGTGAATTCACAAGACCCGTGAGCAAAACTCCCTGATCCTTGACGTAAGCCAGAACGTCACTCATCATATCGCTTCCGCAAGCGGAATACACCTCTTTTTCAAGGTCTTCCTCGCCGCAGATAACCTCTGCTTTAAGCAGTTCTTTAATCGCACTGATTTTCATACTTGTATGATCCTTAATTTCTAAACTTAGTCGGCGTATTTGGCAAGAATGCCATCAATGTCAGCCTTGACAAGACGGCCGTAAACATCTTCGTTGACAGTGAGAACGGGCGCAAGTCCGCAAGCGCCGATACAACGGCAGGCCTCCAAAGAGAACTTTCCGTCAGCAGTGCACTCGCCAGGCTGGATTCCGAGAACCTCAGTCAAACGGTCGATAAGATCCTGAGCGCCCTTAACATAGCAAGCGGTACCAAGGCATACCGAGATGTTGTACTTACCCTTGGGGGAGAGAGCAAACTGTGCGTAGAAAGTTGCGATACCGTACACATCCTCAACGGATACGCCGACACCTTCAGCGATCATAGTCTGAACCTCAAGCGGCAGATAGCCGTAGATTCCCTGTGCGTCCTGCATGATGGACATCAAGGAGCCGGGAATGTTCTTCTTTGCTTCAATGACAGCCTTCAGCTGGGCTTCCTGCTCGGGAGTACCGTTAAAAGGTATTGAGCTGGCATGTTTCTTCATAAGCTTTTCCTCCTGAAATTAAAATGCAATTACGGCAAATTGAGCAGTCGCAAGGTCGCAGACTGACTCACTTTGCATAACTTGTTAAAAGTATAACATACTCCGTGTAAAAAGTCTACAATTTTGTGTCAAATTTTCTGTGAAAAAGCGAAATTGTTATTTTTTTAACAATTTGAGGCTCGTAGTTTGTGTTTTTTTAACATTTTGCACTAAATCATGGCAAAATAAAAAAACAATGAGCCGTAACTGTCTCATTGTTTTTGGCATTTTTATGTATCAATCAAGCATTTGTATCAACTTTCCGAGTCCTCGCTCAAAATCAACTCCGTAACGGTGGTCGGTACCGCCGTTGGCGGTACGTCCAATACTGTCAACGGTAAAATCAACCGCGATGGAAGTGGCTTGGTGCAGTGATTTGCCTTTAAGCAATGCCGCCGTCAAAGCACTTGCAAAAACATCTCCCGTTCCGTGGAACATTCCCTCAACACGTTCGCGGAAATGATACTTGATTTCTTGTTCCCTTTTGTCGAAACTTGCAGCTCCAAGGGTGCCGTCATCAAAACTGACACCTGTGAGGACAATTTTTTCGGGGCCCATTTCTGAAAGTTCAAAAACCAAACCCTCAATATATCCCTTGGTATAAGGCCCATGGACATATTCACGCTCAAGCAAAAACGCCGCCTCGGTCATATTGGGGACAATTATATCGGCCTTCTGGCAAAGTCGCTTCATTGCTTTGGCAAACTTCATATCCAAGAGCGCATACATCTTCCCATTGTCGGCCATCGCAGGGTCAACAACAGAAAAACAGCCGTTTTTGCAGAAAGTATCAATAAAATTGCACACAATATCGACCTGTTTCGGGGATGCAAGATACCCGCTGTAAACGGCGTCAAAAGTAAGACCGAGATTTTCCCAATGTCGGGCAATTTTGGGCATCTCATCGGTAAGGTCAAGGTGAGTGTATCCCTGAAAGCCGCCCGTGTGGGTGGAAAGGACCGCAGTGGGAATGACCGAGACCTCAAAACCTGCTGCAGATATAACAGGAAGAGCCACGGTAAGCGCACACTTACCAAAGCCCGAAATATCGTGTATTGCGGCAACTCTTTTCTGCCGTTCCATCCGTTTCACCTCACAGGTTACATTAAGCGACCGTTCGTCAAATTTGAAAGTTATATTAGTAAGCCGATTTATAAGCCTCGCAAACGGCGGCACAGTCCCCCACCATTTTGAGATTGCCGTGTTCAAGCCATGCGCAGTGACGGCAAAGACGTTCAATCTGCCCCATCGAATGACTGACAACGATAACCGTTGTGTGGCCGTTGTTCATCATTTCGTTTATTCTTGCCTCGCACTTTTCCTGAAACTTGAAGTCACCAACGGCAAGTATCTCATCAACAATAAGTATATCAGGCACCGTCATTGTAGCAATAGCAAAGCCGATACGGGCAATCATACCCGAAGAATAGTTCTTCATCGGGGTATCAAGAAAATCGTGCATTTCAGAGAAATCGACAATTTCCTGAAAGTGCTCGTCCATATACTTTTTTGAAAATCCCAAAACAGAACCGTTGAGGTAAATGTTTTCCCTTGCAGTCAGTTCAAGGTCAAAACCTGCGCCCAACTCGATGAGCGGGGCAATAACACCTCTGGTTGTGACCTCTCCGTTTGTAGGGGTAAGAATTCCAGAAATAATTTTAAGCAACGTGGATTTTCCCGAACCGTTAAGACCCACAATGCCAAAAACGTCACCCTTTTCAATGGTTAGCGACACATCGTTCAACGCAACAAAATTTTCAAACTTAAGGTCACGTTTTATAAACTTCAGGAGGAACTCTTTCAGATTTTGCAGTTTTTCGGTTGACATTTTGAAATGCATTGAAACGTTACGCACTTCAACTGCGGGCAATTTTTCCATTTTGCTTCTCCCTTGTTATATGTTAAGTATAAAGTTCTTCTGCAACTTTTTAAAGGTGAAAACTCCTATAAGCAGTGCAATAATTCCGTAACCAAGACACCACAAATGCTGTTCCAACGAAGGCCATGCGTTGTTCATCACAACATCTCGGAATATGGTCAGATATATTGACATCGGGTTATATTTTATGAAATACACAACAAATCGGAGTGCCGAATCGGTGCCGATTTTCTGCTCAATCATACTCAAAGGATAGATAAGCGTTGTGAGGTACATCCACAGTGTCAAAATAACGCTGTAAAGGTGGATTATATCATTAAAATAGACACACACTGCCGACAGAAACAGGCTGATACCCGTTGCAAATAAAAGGCAATAGATGATGGGCAACGGCAACATCACAAGAGTGATTCCCGGGTCGATGTTCTGAAAACGGATGGCCATAACAATCGCAACCGCAATCAGTGAAAACGCAAAATTTATAAGTGCAAAAAGACACTTTTCCAAGGGGAAAATATACTTTGGAATGTAGACCTTCTTTATCAGCGATGCCGATGCCAGTACCGAGGTCATCGACCCTGTGGTTGCTTCGGCAAAAAAGTTCCACATTGATGCACCAACGATATAAAAAACCGCAAAATCAGAAACGCCCGGATAACGGTCAATCCCGAAAATAAATCCAAAGACTGCCGTCAGTACCAACATTGTGAGCAATGGGTTGAGTATGCTCCATGCTATACCCAAAACGCTTCGGCGGTATTTTATCTTAAAATCCTTGCCTGCCAAGTTCTGCAACAACGGAAGATATTTTTTAAAATCACCGAAAAAGGTTCTCCTGTTATTGGATTCCAAAGTTTCTACCCCTTTCATTGTTTCGTCATAACGTTCTGATTATATTACTTTTGTCGCAAAAAGTCAATCACTGCACCTATTTAAGGGTGACGACCGTTACTCCGTCCTCACCCTCGCCGTAAACGCCAAAGCGGAATTCTTTGACACTTGCATTGGTGCGAAGATATGCGTGAACTGCCTTTTTAAGCGCTCCCGTTCCCTTGCCGTGGATTATCCAGACGTTGCCGAAACCTGCCATAACCGAATTGTCAATAAATCGGTCAAGTTCCAGCGCGGCCTCGTCACCCGTAAGACCGCGGATGTCAATTTCGCTCTGTGCTGTTCGTATATTCGTGTCAATTCCCGTAGGCCGTTTGACGGTGCGCGTTTTGGCAACAGTGCCCTTTGACTTATCAATCGGCGCAAGGCTTGTAACCTTAACCTTGGTCTTGACAATTCCCGCCAAAATCAACACCTCGTCACCCTTCTGGTCCTCTATAACTGTGGCTTCCTTGCGGATGTCAATGAGCATTACCTTGTCGCCCTTCTTAAGCGGTGCAGTAAAATTTCCGCCGAGTTTTTCGTTCTTCTCAATAGGGTCAGCGGCATCTTGCATCCTGCGGATTCCGCCCTTAACCTCGGCACGGGCTTTGCGGATTCTTTCCTCAACGCTATCGTTGTTATTCTTGAGAGCCTCAAGTTCCGAAAGCATTCTTTCTGCCTCGGCTCTTGCCCTGTCCACCAACGCCTGGGCCTGTTCGCGAGCCTTTTGCATTGCTTTTTCACGGTTTCGCTGAAGTTCGTCGGCCTGTGCCTTTCTCGTTGCTTTCAGCGCCTCCATTTCACCCTTTATACGTTGCGCCTCGGAACGGTCGCGCTCGGCCTCTCTCGTTGCGGTCTCAAGCGCCGCAACAACGCGTTCAAACCTTGCGTCCTCATCCTTAACAAGTCCTTGTGCCAGTTGCACAGTGTCAAGGTCTAACCCTAAACGCTCGGATATTGCAAACGCATTTGACCGACCGGGAAGTCCCACGTGCAGACGGTAGGTTGGTTTCAAAGACTTTACATCAAACTCACAACTTGCGTTGCAGACACCTACCGTTTCAAGCGCGTAGGATTTAAGTTCGGCATAGTGGGTGGTGGCGGCAATTTTGGCGCCTTTTCTGTGCAGTTGCATCAAAATCGCCTGAGCCAAAGCCGCGCCCTCAACAGGGTCGGTACCTGCTCCAAGTTCATCTATAAGCACTAATGAATGCTCATCAGCCAAGTTCATAATGTCAATTATCCTCTTCATATGTGAGGAGAATGTGGACAGTGATTGCTCAATACTCTGCTCATCGCCAATATCGGCAAGCACGTTGTGGAAAACCGAAATTTCACTGCCGTCGGAAACAGGCAACATCAGACCGCACATGGCCATTAAAGTCAACAGTCCTACCGTTTTTATCGAAACGGTCTTACCGCCGGTGTTTGGACCGGTTATAATGAGTGTATCAAACTCCTGCCCCAACGGAATAGTGACAGGTACGACGGTTTTCTTGTCAAGCAACGGGTGGCGCGCGTTTTTGAGGTATATTCTGCCCTCGTCATTAAGATTCGGTTTACAGGCGCGCATTTCAAAACTGAGCGACGACTTGGCAAATATAAGGCACAGACTTACGGTGGCATCATAAGACTGCATTATATTTTGGGCAAAGGTTGCTACTTCGCCTGACAGTTCAGCCAGAATGCGGTCAATTTCTTCCCTTTCCTTTATCATCAATTCTCGTATCTCATTGTTTATCTCAACTATTGCCATAGGCTCGACAAACAATGTTGCACCCGACGAAGAAGTGTCGTGCAAAAGACCCGGTACCTCGTTTCGGCTATCGGCACGGACGGGGATAACATACCGCCCGTCACGTTGGGTTATGATTGCATCCTGCAAATACTTTGAAACACTCTGTGAGCGTATCATTTTTTCCAATCGGTCACGGATATTTAGTTCGGATGAGTGAATTTTGCGACGGATGTCCTTGAGTTTGGGTGAAGCGTTATCATCCATCTCGTCCTCTGAACGGATAGAGGTGGTTATCTTGTCCTCAAAATATTTGTTGGGCAATAGTGCCTCAAAATACTTTGCAATATGCGGCGATTGAATGTTTTCACAATGCGCGCGCCACTCTTTAAGCGAACGGATAATGCGCAAAACCTCGGCAATATCAAGCAGTTCGCGCATTGACAAAACACCGCCGTTTTGGGCGCGGGCAACGGGGTTGGCAATATTTTTTGCGTTGCCGAATGACGGCGAGCCATAACCCGACGACAGACGTACGGCATCGTCGGTCTGCTCAAGAAGTTCACGCACGCGTTCTATCTCGGTCTCAGGGCGCAAGGACAAAGCCATTTCCTTGGCATCCTGCATCGGCGCCCTTGAAGATAGCACTTTCAAAATTTTATCAAATTCAAGCGCTTCGGTATGTTGTATAAAACTCATTTATATCTCCTCAAATATGTCACTCTGCCTTGTTCACAACCGCGTCTCAATGCTGTGGAGGAATTCCAAAGTCTTAAATTTTCGGTCGGTCTGTGCCAACAAATACCTCTCGGTCACAAAACTTAAGTACCGTGCGTTTTGCAAAGGCAGAGAGAACGAAAAAATCTTTGAAAAATCGGAATACAGAATATGGCGCATTGCGGCAAAGGTGGTTTTGTCAAGTTCGGCAAACTGCCCTTGCACCGCCGAAGCGCTTTTGCACTCGGCGCACAGCATATCGCCGCCAATTAAATCAAGCCACATTGGGAATTGGCGGTCTCCACCGCAAGCGCGACAGCCAACAAGGTCGGGCATAAATCCCGCAACCGCCATCATCCGAAGTTCACAGACCGCCTTTACCGAATAAATGTCCATTTTACCTTTACAAATAAAGTGCAGTGAATTCAGTGCAAGACGCAAAAAATCCTCACCTTCTATACCAAAAGGCACCATAGCCTGACACAACTCACATATGTACTGAGCAAGACTTAATTTTTCGATATCGGTACGCAACCCGAAAAATACATCAATGGCTTCCGACTCGGTTATACGGTAGGTGTCTTTGGTTTGGGTAAAGGTGAAGTGCGAATAGCAAAGTAAAGCAGTTGCGGCGGCATTTTTAGATTTAGGTTTCCTCGCCCCCGAAACAAAGGCGCCAATTAGCCCCTTGTCCCTTGTCAGCACCTGTACAACTCGGTCGCTTTCACCGACATTATTCTCTTTTATCACAAGACCGTCGGTCGAAAACTTCACCGTCTGACTGCTCCTTTTTATCACGAATTTGTTGACAGTAGTTGAGATAGTCCTCAACCCTGCCAGATTTGAAAAATATATCCCAAGCGGAAGTAATCTGCATAGCCAAGCCCTCCACAAAACAAGTTAATATTACAAACCTATTTTGTGAAAAACTGAACTTCTTAACCGTGAGAAAATTTGGATGTAGAATAAACCTTGTCCTTAGTTCAGGTCTGTCGCAACAACCAACCGCATTACTTATTATCCAACCCGAACGACCTTATAAGCCCGTCACGGTTGCGCCAATCTTCCTTAACCTTGACCCAAAGTTTAAGATTGCACTTGCAACCAAAAAACTCCTCAATGTCGGCGCGGGCCAGAGTGCCGATTTTTTTGAGCATTGAGCCGCCTTTGCCAATAATAATCCCTTTGTGCGAATCGCGTTCACAGTAGATTATGGCTTCGGCCTCGATTATCGGTTCACCCTTTACGGTATCACGCTCAAAAAACCTCTCAAGGCCCACTGCAATGCCGTGGGGTATTTCTTTATCGAGTAAATGAAGCATCTTTTCGCGTATCATCTCGGTCACCATTACACTATCGGCCTGATCAGTGACCTCATCGTCGGCAAAGAAATGCGGTGAATTTTTGGAATACTTCAACTGCTCGCTTAAGAGCGCATCAACACCGTCACCCGTTTTGGCTGAAATGGGCAAAACTGCCTCAAAATCGTACAGTGAAGTATAGGCCGAGATGACCTCAAGAAGGTCGCTCTTATCCTCAAGAAGGTCGATTTTATTTATACAAAGAATTGCCTTCAATCGGCGGTTTTTAAACTCCTCTATCAACGCCAACTCCGCCTTGGGCATATCCTCACTATTCAGTTTGAATTTAGGTCTTGCCTCGACAACAAGTATTACGGCATCAACGTCCGATAGCCCTTGAGAGACCGAATCCATCATTTTTTCGCCGAGTTTGTTTTTGGGCTTATGAAAGCCCGGAGTATCAATATAAACTATCTGGGTTTGGTCCATGGTTTTGACACCCATAATTCTGGTGCGCGTGGTCTGGGGTTTGCTTGACACAATTGCGACTTTCTGTCCCAAAATACAGTTCATCAATGATGATTTTCCAACGTTTGCGCGACCTACAATGGCTATAAAAGCCGATTTTTGTTCACTCATTTTTATATTCCTTAACCTTATCCATCAATAAATGTAACCTCACGTGTAAGACCCATCTGCAAAAGCACTGTCTCTTCCTTTTCACGCATAGTCTCGGCCTCAATTCCGCCGTTTACGTGGTCATATCCCAACAAATGCAACATTGAATGTACCGTCAGAAAAGCCATTTCACGCTGGAAAGTGTGACCGTATTCCTGAGCCTGCGCCTTGGCGTGTTCGACCGAAATAACTATGTCACCCAACATCTTGGCGCCCGTTGCGGGATTTTCGTCATAAATTCCGTTCTCGCCCAAAGGGAAAGACAAAACGTCGGTCGGACGGTCGACATTTCTGAACTGCAGATTCATTTCGTAAATCTGTTTATCGTCAACAAATGAAACCTCAACCTCACACGACTCGCGGAACTCCTCCATTTTGAGAACGGCAATACAGGCACGGCGAATGAGCATTCTGATGCCTGTGGGTATCTTTTCGGCCTTTTGCTTGTTGGAAATGTTCACTTTAATTTTATCTTTCTCCACTGTGTCTGCTCCTTTGCTTTTTTTCTTCATATTTTTCGTAAGCCTTGATTATTTCCTGCACAAGTCGGTGGCGCACAACGTCACGCTCGGAAAACCTTGAAATTGCGATATCCTCAACGCCTTCCAAAATGTGCAGAACCTCTTTCAATCCCGACTTTTTGCCGTCGGGCAGGTCAATCTGCGTAATGTCACCCGTAACAACGGCCTTTGAGTTAAAGCCCAAACGAGTCAAAAACATCTTCATCTGTTCAGAGGTGGTGTTTTGTGCCTCATCCAGAATGATGAAACTGTCATCCAAAGTTCTTCCGCGCATATAGGCAAGCGGCGCCACCTCAATGTCTCCTCTTTCCTGACATTTCTGAAAGTTTTCGGCTCCCAACATATCAAAAAGCGCGTCATACAACGGTCTTAAATAAGGGTCAACCTTTTGTTGAAGGTCACCCGGCAAAAATCCCAATTTTTCACCCGCTTCAACTGCAGGTCGGGTCAAAATTATACGGTTGACCGTTTTTGTTCTGAACGCCGCCACCGCCATAGCCACCGCCAAATATGTCTTGCCTGTTCCCGCAGGGCCGACACCTATGGTAACGGTGTTTTCGTTTATAGCCTCAACATACCTTTTCTGACCAATGGTCTTTGGTTTTATCGGCTTGCCTTTCGAGGTGATGCATATGCAGTCGGTGTCCGACAGTTTGCGGATGCCGTTATCATCTCCATCGCTTGCCAACGACATAATATAACGGATATTCTGCTCAGTCAAGGTCTCTCCTCGGCTTAAAAGTGACAAAAGCCCGTTGATGGTCCGAACCGCTTTGTCAACATCCTCGGTCTCGCCCGAAACCTTTATTTCCCCCGAACGCAAAGCCACCTTGACCGAAAATTCCTTTTCTATGAGACGTACGTTTTCATCCAAATTCCCAAAAAGTCCGTATACAAACTCAACACGTTCAATATTGATGGTTTGTTCTGTCAAATTTTATCACACAACCTTAATTTTACTTTATACCGCTTGTCGTAAACTTTGACAAGTAAAAGTATATACTTATCCATATATTATTCTACATTATTTTTCCTCTAAAATCAACAATAAATCCGTCTTTGCAATATTTTGTCGGCATTTATATTTTGCAACGGCACAAATTCCGTCTGTCGAGACCTGAAACTCAACTGTTTTTCCCAGTATTTCGGCATTTCTGAGGTCGGTTTGCTCTTTTATCAAGAGGTCATCAAGACATCTCTGCCGCGTCTGGTCATCAGTCAGGGTGTATTGCACTGTTTTGGTTTTGAAAAACACGGTCTCAGTCAATTTTATGGGAAGATACATTCCGTCTCTTTCAAAAAAATTCTGCTCGGTTATTGTTTCATAAGGTTTTTTCACGCTGCCGAGATACAAAGGGATATCCACACCGAAAAAGGTCAGCACACGGCGCTTTTGTGGCTCACCCGTGCGAATAACCTTGCTTTGGACAAACGGCACAAAGCAAGAAATTTCACGCTGGGTTTCGGCGAAGACCTCACCTGCCGAGACGCCGAAACGGTATGCTCCATCCTTATACTCAGTAATACCCGAAACCAAAAGGTCACCTTTCTTGACAGTCTGCCCCACCTTAACTTTGATGGTACCGTCGGTCACCTTTAACGCCGTGACAACGCCGTCAAACTCGGCCACCAGATCACACGGCCCTTGCGGTTCTTTTTTTGAGCCTTTCGACTCCGAAATGTTTACCGTCGCCCTTACACCCTCGATGTTGACTGATGCCCAAGCTATATCACCACATTGCAGCGGCAGTTGAATTTTAAAGGTTGCGGGGTCGATATCCGACCGTCTTGCTCCCTCAAAAAGCCCCATTTCACGGCAGACGGACAGGATTTTCTCGGTCGGCACGGTTTTGTTGCCAACCACCTGCACATTCCAAATAAATGACGAAAAGAAGAACAGCAGCGCGATATAAAACACCAATCCTATCGCAAAACCCACTCTCAGTCTGTACCGCTTGGCCAGAAACGGCAACCCGTTTTTCTTAATAATCCGTGTAGTAATCCTGTTTTTGGCTTTCAAAGAGTGAAATTTCAGATAATCACGCACGGAACAGTTGGCCTCGATTTGATTAGAACTTCGCCTCAAACCCCACACACTGACGTTTTTTTGCGCAAGTTGATTCAAAAATCTTTCTGGGAACTCGCCGCGCACCGAAAAGCGCACCGACCCTCTTAAAAATCTCAAAAATTCTATCAGCATATCACATCACCGAAAACTCAATGTTCTGCAAATCACCCTCAATGACCGCCGAAGACTCCGTGAACGCGGTAATGGTCAGGTTTGTGCCTGAAAAGGTTACAAAACCGCCTGTTATCCGAAGTTTTATAACCGTTTCATAATAGTCCACCACACCGCGACACCCGTCAACCGAAACTTCACGGTTTCCGCATATACGTATTATCGGTCCTTTCAATTCAGGTAATGTTGAAAACAAGTTCCATTTCTGCTTTTTCGGTGTTATGTCCGTTTTTAGTTTCTTTGCCATAGACCCACCCCTTTTTATATACTTTATGATGGCTTTTGTTCATTCATTCAAGCGTTGTAGCATATAGTTTTTCGGTGATATTTATGGGCATTGTTTTGAAACTGAAGAAAACCGCACTGCTAATCATAAGCGGTACGGCGGCAATCGGCATTACGGTTTTGTCAAAAACCGTGCGAAACGGAGTTATAGACGGACTGACACTTTGTACCGAAAGGGTCATCCCTTCGTTGTTTTTGTTCACGGTTGTGGCGCTTTTTATTTCTTACTCAGGCACAGGTCAGGTTTTGGGCAGACTTTTATCCCCGTTGGCTCGGGTTTTATGGGGACTTGAGGGTGAAGTCCTGACAGCGTGGCTTATATCAACCATTTCGGGTTACCCCGTTGGGTCAAAGTTAATAGGAACGCTTTATAAAAACGGCGGTATTACACGCGCAAAAGCTCTGAAAACACTTACCTTTTCAATAAACGCAGGTCCCTCATTTATCATCACGGCAGTGGGTGTGGGCAGTCTTGACAGTGCCTCGGACGGTCGAAGACTTTTGTTCTCCCACCTGCTCGCAACATTTATTATGGCCTTTGCTGTAAAATTTCTGCCCGACCGACTTTTTTCAAAATCAGCCGACAACCCCACAGAAAAAACCTTTCCAAAAGCATCTGCACTCTGCGTTTCAGATGCATTAGTGCAGTCGGTCAGCGACGCGGGCCGAACTATGCTGACGGTCTGTACATTTGTCGTTTTTTTCAGTGGAGTCGGCGGAATGCTCAGCATTTTACCTAACGGGATATCCAACACGGCGATACAGATACTTGAAGTGACGGTGGGCGTGCAGAACTGTACACGGTCACAGTTGCCGCTAGTGGCATTTTTGCTTGGTTTCGGCGGATTTTCGGTGATTTTCCAAATCAAAGCCGCGGCAGGCAAACTTAAGCCACCGCTCACTATGTTAATACTGTCCCGACTTATTCACGGGATGATTTCTTCCTGTATCATAATTGTTGCGGAACAAATTTGCCCAAGAACAATAACCACAGGTTCATTCGGCAACTCACCTAACAATATCGGTCTGCATACAAGCCCATTTGCCGCCGCGGCTTTGATGCTTTTGTGTGCGGTACTGCTTGTATTTACACAAAACTCGCTCAAAACCCGCAACTCAACGGTTGACAGTTAAAGATTTTGGAGTTATAATTGTGACATCAGAAAAAGGAG
This sequence comes from Acutalibacteraceae bacterium, assembly GCA_045587185.1. Lineage (GTDB taxonomy): Bacteria > Bacillota > Clostridia > Oscillospirales > Acutalibacteraceae > UMGS172. The sequence goes on along the minus strand of JAZNBS010000037.1, from coordinate 886 downwards.
GCAGTTAAATGTCGGACAAGAAATTTTTTGACAAAAATATATCCCCTTGTTGCGCCCACTGCCTTCACGGTAGCCACCTTTCGGGCGGTGAGGAGATATTCTGCATCAAGAACGGCATTACCAACCCGAATGATTCTTGCAGAAAATATAAATATGACCCTTTAAAACGTGTGCCCAACATTCGCGACTTCGGCCGTGACTATAATCCCGAAGATTTTAAACTTTAAATTTGCGATTTTTAAAAATTAACTATTGACAAATACTGCTTAGATGGATATAATAGTCCGTGTGCTTAAGGCACAAGGACTTAAAAATGTGGTGGGTATAGCTCAGTTGGTTAGAGCGCCAGATTGTGGCCCTGGAGGTCGTGAGTTCGATCCTCTCTGCCCGCCCCACTTAATTTTGCTACACTGGGGTGTCGCCAAGTGGTTAAGGCACCGGATTTTGATTCCGGCATTCGTAGGTTCAAATCCTGCCACCCCAGCCATAGGTGGCTGTCCCCTAAAAACTGAATTGGCCCATTAGCTCAGTCGGTAGAGCACCTGATTTTTAATCAGGGTGTCCGGAGTTCGAGTCTCCGATGGACCACCAACCTGGACGATTAGCTCAGCTGGTAGAGCAATTGACTCTTAATCAATGGGCCCAGGGTTCGAGTCCCTGATCGTCCACCAGAAATCGCCTATTTTTGTGATTTTTTCACAGAAATGGGCTTTTTTCTTGCCTTTTTTACCCTATTTTTGTCATTTTTGCTCACATTTTTGTGAGCTTTTTTGTTGTTTTTTTCTTTTTGGGGCATAAATTGGGGCATAAAATCCCCCACTTTTATTTTTTCCATCCTAGCTATCTACCTCCTTTCTTTTTTTTCTTGCTGACTCGGAATTACAAT
>JAZNBS010000036.1:0-2366 GCA_045587185.1 Acutalibacteraceae bacterium | reverse complement strand
AGGAACGAGTTGTGTAATAAACTGTTGCCACGGTTTATGAGTTAAAAAAGTGAGATGAGGATGTAAATGCGAAAAGGAAACGCTAAAAAAGACTGTCTTTTAAAACGGTTTTTACCGTACTATAAAAAATACAAGGGTATACTCGTTTTTGACCTTTTTTGTGCGGCTTTGACCACCGTGTGTGAGTTGGTTTTACCGATGATAGTGCGTGAGATAACCGATAAAGCCACCAACAATATTACGGCATTGACGGTGACCTTTATTCTGCAATGCACGGCGCTTTATCTTGTGCTTCGTGCGATAGATACCGCTGCCAATTATTACATGGCTTCAACGGGTCATATTATGGGTGCAAAAATTGAGGCGGATATGCGTCACGACTTGTTTTACCATCTGCAAAAACTGTCGTTTTCTTATTACGATAGTGCCAAGGTTGGTACGCTGATGTCGAGAATGACCAACGACCTTTTTGATGTTACAGAGTTTGCTCACCATTGTCCCGAGGAGTTTTTCATTGCTGGTATCAAGATTATCTGCTCTTTTGTGATTCTTTGTACAATGAACGTTGGGTTGACACTTATCATCTTTGCTGCAGTACCGCCTATGATTGTTGTTCTTATGATGTTCAACAAGCGTATGAAGGCAGGGTTCAGAGAATCGCGTCAGCAGGTGGGTGAACTCAACTCTCAAGTTGAGGACAGTCTGTTGGGTGTCCGTGTTGTTAAGTCATTTGGAATGGAAGATTATGAGCAAGAGCGCTTTGATAACGGAAACAAACGTTTTTTGAAGGTCAAATCAAAGGTGTACCGCATAATGGGCGCATTCCAGTCCTGTACAAGACTGTTTGACGGAATTATGTATATACTTGTTGTTGCGGTTGGCGCGGTGTTTCTTATGAACGGTGGCATAACTGCGGCCGATTATGTGGCATACCTGATGTTTGTCACAACCCTTATGACCTCTATTCGCAGAATTGTTGAATTTGCCGAGCAGTTTCAACGCGGTATGACGGGTATCGAGCGTTTTTCAGAGATATTGGATATTGAGCCTGACGTCAAGGATCAAAAGGATGCAGTAAAACTGCCTGACGGTGAAGGACATATCGAGTTCAAAAATGTCACATTTAATTATGGCGAATCGGGTGAAAATGTACTTAATGACCTGTGTCTTGATATAAGACCAGGTGAAAACGTCGCATTGGTAGGTCCCTCGGGAGGCGGAAAGACAACGTTATGCTCGCTGATACCCAGATTTTACGATGTTACCGACGGTAGTATATTTATCGATGGGGTTGATATAAAATTAGTTACTTTAAGTTCATTACGTGAACGTATAGGCACAGTGGCGCAGGATGTTTATCTGTTTTCGGGTTCGGTAAGGGAGAATATTGCTTACGGCAAGCCCGATGCCTCCGACGATGAGATAATCGAGGCGGCAAAACTTGCGGGTGCGCATGAGTTTATAAAAGACCTTCCCGAAGGATACAACACATATGTAGGGGAAAGGGGAGTCAAGCTTTCGGGCGGTCAGAAGCAACGTATATCAATCGCGCGTGTTTTTTTGAAAGACCCCGATATTCTGATACTTGATGAGGCAACAAGTGCTCTTGATAACGAGAGCGAACTGCTTATCCAGAGGTCACTTGAAAAGTTGGCAAAGGGCAGAACCACTTTGACCATTGCCCACCGTCTTACCACCATAAAAAACGCCGACCGAATACTTGTTTTGACTGAAAAAGGAATTGAAGAAAGCGGTACCCACACTGAATTGATGGCAATCGGCGGAATATATGCCGATTTGTATAGAATGTACTCTGCACAATAATAAGTTGTAAAACGAAACCTTTGATTATTAGGGAATTACTTAATAATTGAAGGTTTCCTTGATTTTATGCGATTTTTTATAGGTTAGTTGTTACAAAAGTGTCATAACTTAGACCGGATTTTTTGTTGAAAAATATAGACAAAACGCTCTTTTGTTGTATAATCAACCTATAAGAAGGCATCGTGTTTTAAATCATTTACAGGAGGTAAATTTATAACAAAATTTAAGGCCAAGGGGAGAAGACTGATAAGCGCATTGCTCATTTTGGCTTTGCTTATGACCTTTGTGCCATCCTATGTTGTTGCTGTTGACGCAACTGCTATTGATAACCGCTCGGTTGATGCAAACACATGGGATGAATGGAAACTGCTTTTCGGCCCAGACCATCCTACGACCGAGAATGCGGGCGCGGGTTGCCTTTCGGCCATTGCAATTCTTGGCAAAAAGGCTGATGAAATTGAAGACTAAACCATAAATAACAAATCGCCTTGAGCGTTAAACTCAATGCGATACTTTTATAAGTTTTTGCCTTTGTGTGCGCT
>JAZNBS010000035.1:0-8973 GCA_045587185.1 Acutalibacteraceae bacterium | reverse complement strand
AATACTTTCATTAACTCGGCAGTCTTCACAAATTTTTTCCCATAATTCATTTATTGAGTTAATAGCCATTTTCAACTTCCCTTCATACAAAAACATATATTGCGGGTTTTTAACATTTTAAATTTATATTGTTAAAAACTTAAAATTCCAACACACATATCCATTTAAAATTTTACCATAAACAGTCTGATTTTTCAAGCAAAAAAACGATAAAAATATCCATAAAAATCACCAATTTTAAAGGCAACTTTTTTACAATTTTTCATATATAATAATATATTATTATATATGAAAATTTTTTAGAAAATCTGTAATTTAAAAACACAAAAAACCCGCCTGAAAAGGCGGTTTTTTCAAGAGTTCAATTTTTCCAAAAAAGAGTGAGTTTCTCCGTTAATTTTATACCCCACAAGGGTGTCAACATTACAACGGTGAATGCTGTTAAACAGATTTTTTTCAATTTCAGGATTATTCTCTTTAAGTTCTTTTATCAACAGTTTAATTTCCCGACGTTTTGAGGCATTTTCATCCACAGCCGCTCGGGCAGTGAGTTTACAGGCGCAAGCAATAAAAGAAAGATTATTATAATTTGCCCAACGGATAATATCTTCTTCCAAAATACAGTAAAGAGGACGAATTAACTCCATTCCCTCAAAATTTGTCGATTTAAGTCGAGGTAACATACCTTGTATCTGCGAGCCGTACATCATACCCATTAAGGTTGTTTCGATAACATCGCTCAAATGATGTCCCAAAGCAATTTTGTTGCATCCGAGTTTTTGTGCCTCGGCATAAAGATGACCACGGCGCATTCTTGCACACAAATAGCAGGGTGATTCGGTCACTGAATCGGCAATTTCAAATATGTCGGTCTCAAAGATATGAATAGGAATTTCCAAAATTTCGGCATTATTCTCAATTTTTCGACGGTTTTCAGGGTTATACCCTGGGTCCATAACAATGTATTTAACCTCAAATTCAACATCGCTGTATCTTTGAAGCATTTTCATTAACACTGCCAACATCATCGAGTCCTTACCGCCCGAAATACACACGGCAATACTATCCCCTTTTTGTATAAGGAAATAGTTCTTAACACCCTCAATGAATTTGTTCCAAATTTCCTTGCGGAATTTTTTATTTATACTGCGCTCGGCCTCCTGGGCCTTTGTTAATTCCTTTGGCATAAATGTTCCTTTTTTATTTTTTTAATAAATCCTTAACGGTCTCTGCTGCCATTATAAGACCCATTACCGATGGCACAAACGGCACCGAACCTGGGACACTTCGGCCTGTGATGGGGTCTTTTTCTTTGGCTTCTGCCGGTATTTCCTCTGAATAAACGACCTTTAACGACGTAATTTTCCTTCTTTTGAGGTTTGTCCTCATAATTCGGGCTAAAGGACAGACCTTTGTTTCATAAATATCTGCAACGCGGAATGCGGTTGGGTCGAGTTTATTTCCTGCCCCCATTGCCGAAATTATAGGAATATCAAGTTCCTTTGCTTTGCAAATAATGTCGATTTTTGCCGTAACGGTATCAACACAGTCGAGAATATAGTCGAATTTTGAAAAATCAAAGCGGTCTGCCGTTTCAGGAATATAAAAACACTGATGTGCTGTAACTGAACATTTGGGATTTATATCTGTTATTTTAGACTTCATAACCTCAACTTTGGGTTGACCGACTGTGCTGTGAAGTGCCACTGTCTGACGGTTGATATTGCTTTTGGACACAATGTCACTATCAATAATATCAATAGATCCGATGCCCGCCCTTGCCAAAGCCTCAACTGCGTGACCTCCCACACCGCCGATGCCGAAAACGGCTACCCGACAGTGTGACAGAATTTCTATTGAATTTTCACCCAAAACATTTGCTGTGCGTGAAAATTGCTCTCTCATTTCCTACCTCTGAAAAGTTTTTTAACCAAACCCGTTTTATCCAAAACGCAGAACAACAAGGTGCCCGAAAAAGCGCCGATAGCACCCTGCGTTAGGTTTCCGATTATGTCAGCAACTGCGACGGTTAGTCCGTAAAGCGGTATCTCAAACAGAAAATATCCAAAAACCATTACCGCTTCGGCAACAACGGCACCGACAATTATACCTAAAACATTGAATTTTTTATTCAAAGATACTATTGCCTTAAAAATAAGCCAGCAAACCGCCGCCATAAGCCATTTTATCACAAATGTCGCAGGCGAATAATAAGTATAACCTAAAATAAGGTCGGCAAGTGCCGCGCCTATTCCAGATGCGAGTCCGCCAAAAACGGGACCAAGACACAACGAGGCAACCACAATAAAACAGTCACCGAAGTTGAAATATCCCTTATTGGGTAGCGGAACGGGAAATGCAAATGTGAAAATACATATCAATGCAGCAAAAACGGCTGCACAACTTATTTTGAACAGATTACCTTTTTTCATAAAACCGTCTCTTTCTTAATAATAGAATATTGAAAAACATTATAATATAATTTAATGATTTATTGTTAGACAGCACCCCCAACGATGTTCTTTATCCAATTACCGCGTTTTACGAGGTAAATTCCAATGAAGCCTTTGAGTAGATAGACTGACTGCACCGACGCATAAAGGTAAATTGCGCTGATATCGGTAAATCTTGAGAGAATAAATGCCAAAGGCACCGAAACGCACCACATAAAACCGCAGTCGAAAATAAAGGTTATAAGTGATTTTCCACCCGAACGCAGTGTGAAATAGGACGAGTGCGCCAAAGAGTCAAACGGCATCATTAAAGCACCGATAATAATCAGTCCCGATGCAATTTCACGCACATTGTCCGACGTTTTGTAAAGCAACGGAATGACGGGCGACAGCGAAGCATAAATGATACACATAACGATACTTATTAACAGTGAAAACGCCATTAGTTTGCGGTCGGTGTCCATAACTTCATCCATCCTGCCCGCACCCAGCATGTTGCCGATAACAATGCCGATAACGTTACCCATTGACAGGAAAATAACGGCAAAAAGGTTCCAGAAAGTCTGATTGATATTATTGGCGGCAACAACGTCAACACCTTTGACAGAGTAACTTTGATTGAGCATTGCAACACCTGCCGCCCAAAGCGTTTCGTTCAACGTGAGAGGCAGTGATTTTTTAAGCATATCTAAAGCCAATGGCAAAGGCATTCTGAAGTTTTTGAAAAGCCCTATAACATAAGGGTTCTTTTCCTTGTGCGTGTGGGTCCAGACAATGACTATTACCATTTCGACATATCTCGACAAAACGGTAGCAATAGCGGCACCGGCAGCGCCCAAAGCAGGGATTCCCAAGGGCTTTACACCAAAAATGAGTATGTAATTAAAACAAAGATTGACCAAAACGGCAACGATGCCTGCTTTCATCGGCAACACGGTCTCCCCTGTTTCACGCAAGGTGCTTGCATAACTCTGGGTCAGTGCAAACGGGATAAAGCCCAACATCATTATGAGCAGATAGGTTTTGGCATTGTTAAAAGATAAAACAGGGTCAACGGTTTCGGCCTCACCCTCTAAAAAAGCGGTTATAAGACCGTCACCGAACAAAAGGAATATCCCTGAGCAAATAACCGTTATGACAATGCAGAGGATGAGTTTAAAACGCAGTGAGTTTCTAAGACCTTCGTTATCCTTTTTTCCGTAGTATTGCGCGCCAAAAATTCCGACACCCGAAACGGCGCCGAAAAGGCAGAGGTTAAAGACAAATATCAGTTGATTGGTGACCGAAACACCGGTCATAGCCTCGGTACCGACACGTCCAACCATAATGTTATCAAGCATATTAACAAAGTTGGTAATGCCGTTTTGCAACATTATAGGTATGGCGATGGCAAGGACGTATTTATAAAACCCTTTGTCGCCTATGTATCTTCTAAGCATTTCAGTTCCCCCGCGATTAACACGTTTCTACATATTTCTGCTTTGGAGCATTACGGCCGTGACGGCAGCAACGGGTGCTGTTTCGGCACGCAAAATTCGGGGGCCCAATGTGGTAACCCTTGCGCCGTTTTTCTCCAACATTTCGGCCTCTTCACGGGTAAAACCACCCTCGGGGCCAATGATGACCGACACCGTTCTTATTTCTTCGCCGATGTTCGACAACGGCGTTCCGCCGATTTCATAAAAAAACAGACACAAATCGATATCTTTTACGGTTTGTGCAACATTTTTCAGCGTCACACACTCCCCTACCTCGGGCAAAATACCGCGACCCGACTGACCGGCTGCCTCATCGGCGATTTTTTGCCAACGGTCGCATTTTTTTGATATTTGTTTGCCGTCGGGACGGGAAACGCAATTTGTTGAAAGAACGGGTACAATTTTTGAAACACCCATCTCGACTGCCTGACGAACCGCCGTATCCATTTTATCACCCTTTGTCAGACAAAGGTATAACGTGACAAAAACAGTCGGCTCGGTGTCATTTTTTGTCTTATTTTGTATCTTAAGGTCAACGCGGTCGACGGTGCACCCTGTGATGACACAATCATAATCAAAACCCTTTGTATCACAAACGGTGAGACTCTCTCCCACCTTCATCCTCAAAGACTTTAAAATATGCCTTGCATCGTCGCCGTCAATAAACGGTGCGTCCTCAAAAAATTCTTTGAAAAATCTGGGCATTTTGCTTCCCCTTAACATATATTTACACTCGTCATAAGTTTATCATTTTAAACTTCTACTGTCAAGCGAAAAGCATTAAAATACCACAAAAAAACCCAAGGCTAACCTTGGGTTTTTTACGTTTGTTTTCAGTTTGCGGTATCATCCGAAGTGCCTGAATTTCCGCCTACCGGTGGGTCAACGGGCTCACCTGTGTAGGTGTTGATAATAAGCGTTACCTGTGTATCGAGGCTGATACGCGTTCCTTCCTCTGGGTCGCTCTTGATAACAACACCGGGGGATGAGTTTTCGTCCTCCATATGCATAGGCTCGGTGATGTTATAGTAAGAGAAACCGGCCTTGAGAAGTTCGAGCACTGCGGCCTCATAGGTCATATCCGAAACCTTGGGCATGGTGATAATTTGAGGACCTAAACTTACAACAACCTCAATGGTTGTGCCGTTTTCAACAATTTCGCCTGCTTTGGGATTTTGGCTAATAATCTGTCCCGCGGCATATTCCTCGCTGTAAACTTTTGAGGTTATCTTGAATTTGATATTGTCCTTATAATTTTGGTCAGTGCTGGCATCGGTATACTGTCTGCCGATGAAGTTTACAAGTTCCATTTTGTTGGCATCGGGTGTTGAGACCGGCGGAGTTTCATCCTCGCTGCTCGATAAGCCTGATATGATACTGTTAAGACCGTTATCAATACTTGAGGTGTTGCTCTCGTCATCACCGCCGATGAAACCGAGTATCCACAATATGAAGAAAATAACAATGGCAAGCAGAAAAGCGGTTACAATACCTGCTACAAGACCGTACATTCTGCCTGTGCCCTTTTTCTTTTTAGGTGTTTTGGCAACATCGTCTTTTCCTGTCGTTTTGCCGTGAGTCTGTGCGCCTGAACCGTTTGCGCCAGAAACAACATTGACCTGAGTTCCTTGAGCCGTTGCCTGTGCCGAGGACACTGAAAGACCGCGTCTCATTTCTTCGATATTCTGTGTACGGTCATCGGGCAGAACCTGCAAGGCATTTGCCAGAGTTTCGAGCACGGCCTTGGGGGTCTCACGTGCAATTTTTGCGGGAATGGTCATATTGTCATTCTGCAAACGTTCGGTAGCCTCGGGCGGGGGATTTCCAACAAGAGTGCGGTAAATTGTCGCGGCAAATGCATAGATATCGGTCCATGCTCCTTGGGTACCCGCAACGCCATACTGTTCAACCGCTGCAAATCCGGGGAAAAGTTGAGAGGTCAGTGCGCTTTTTGCGGTGCGACAATCGGGAATGCAGAAACCGTTGAGTCTCAATTTTCCGTCCTTGCCCACAATAAGTGTGTCGGGCGAGATGCCGCGGTGAACGATGCCTGCCGAGTGCAAAGCCGAAACGGACGAAATGAGTGGCGCAAAAAGGCTTCTGGCCTGATCCCACTTGAGGACTCCGCCGTTACGCATCAAAAATTCCCTCAAAGAAATGCCGGGTATGGCACGGGTGATGCGATATGCCGTGTTATTCGACTCACGCACGTCAAGAACATCAAACAAAGCGGGAAGTTCGTTCAAACGGAAAAGTTCGCGTGAGAGTTCGATAAATTTGGTCAAAGCGTCGTTAAAACTGTACTCACTGCCCGAAAGCATAAGCACGTTGCACCCGTCAGCATCGCGCTCGCAAAGACCTGTGGGGAAAAACTCACGCACGTTAACCGTGACGGCTGTCACGGTATCAAAACCTAAGTATGTAATGCCTTCGCCATTCTGGTCAATAACCTTACCAATGACATAACGGCCGTCCAAAAGGGTTGTGGGAGCAAGGAAAGAGGGGTTCAACGGCTCTTCGGGATTGTATCCGCAAATGGGACACTTGCCTTCAACCACCTTTTCGTTCATACAACCGGGACAAAGATTATTGGGGTTTATCATATCAATTTCCCTTTCAAATATAATTTACCGCAAATCCGACCTTAAAATAATCGGACATATATCGTAATTATATCACACTTTTTTAAAAAATGCAACCTTACGGCAGGGCGAAAATCCGCCTTTTCAAAACGGAGTTTGTATTATTCGCTCTACCCTACTGCACAATCGGTTTTATGTTATTATTTCTGCTCGTCCAATGACAGTGAAAAACTTTGCATAAATTCATCCAGAAATACGTTGGCTGCAGGGAAGCCCAACGCTTTTACTGCTTCTGCGGTGGACTGTTCTGCGGCCGCAAAGTCACGGTTGCCCAATGAAAGTTCATCTCGGCATTTGATGAGCGCCGAAAGTTTGTCGGCCGCTTTCACAATAAGTTTTATCTCACTGTCTTCGGGGTTGAAGAGTTCCTCAAACTCGGGGTAAAGATCATTGGGTAAAAGCCCTAAAAGTCGCTGTTCTGCGGCAGTTTCAATCTCTTTATATATATTCTTAATGTCAGAATTATAATACTTGACAGGGGTTGGCAGGTCACCTGTAATTATTTCGGGCGCATCGTGAAAAAGAGCTGCAACGGCCGCTTTTTCGGCATCCACGTTGCCGCCGAAACGTTTGTTGTGTATGACGGCCAATGCGTGTGCGATGAAAGCCGTTTCTAAAGTGTGTTCGGCCAAAGATTCCTTTCTGGTGTTGCGCATGAGCGCCCAACGGTCAATGTACTTCATTCTGAAAAGCATTGCATAAAAGTGACTCATATTCTTTCTCCGTTTATAATTTTCTACATTGATTACATTATATAACCTTATCTACCAAAAAGCAATACAAAGACTGCAAAAGCCTTCGGTATTCAGTAACACACTGACAATCGAAAGCCTTTTGCAATACTTGTTTTAGTTGTAATTGGGATGGTTGAGCGTTTTTACTGCTTCGGCTTTTCTTTGGCACAAAAGATATGCTACAGCCGAGACCGTTACCTGTACTGTCAATGATGCCACAAGCCGAAACGCGGTATTATGTAAACCGCGCGTCGCCAAGTTTCCTAAAAAACCGCCGATACACCCAACAGCCAACGGGAAAAGCACCCACCTGCCCAAAGTCGGTTTTATATCAGAGGCTTTGAACAGACACACGGCGCTGAGACATGATGTGAAAGTATTGCTGAGCATCATTATGGCAAGATAGCCCTTGATGCCGAATTGTGGCACGATGAAAAGCACTGCAAAAATGCGGAAAATCGAATCAAATGTGTTAAATTTGAGCACGTTCATTTGACAGTCTAGACCTTTGAGCAGACCCGCCGTGACGCTTTCAAGATACATCAACGGGACTATCGGGGACAGAACAAGAATCATCTGCCCGACATCGCGGTCCTTATAAACGACATACCCTATATCTGATGCGTTGAACATAAAGCAACAAGCAACAAATGTCGACAAAATAAGCGTTAGACCAACCGATTTCGATACAGTTTCTTTTACTTTGAGAATATTGCCCTCGGCCGATGCCGAAGACACTTCAGGCACAAGCATTGTGGACAGGGAAGTGAGAAATGAGGCGGGGAAAAACAGCACGGGCAGTGCCATTCCGCGGATTGCGCCGAAAAGTTCGAGACCCCTGCCTTTTGTTCCGTGAAAAACCGTTAATTTAAGAGGAACAAGAAGACTTTCGACCGTGTGAAGTATCGACGAAAGATAACTTGTAGCCGTGATGGGCACCGCAATGTGCAGTATACGTTTAAAAACCCCGTGCAAGGCGGTGCCTTGGTGCATTTTCCCTGTATCTCTGCGGTACAACGCCCAATTTATGAAACACGATACGGTTTCGGCGGCGGTGTCTCCCAGAAGTACCGCCGCGGCTGTGTAGGTTAGACCTTTGTGGGCGGTGAGGGTTACACACACCATTACAACGGCAATACGCACCGCCTGTTCAAGCAACTGCACCAGTGACGGTTGGATTGTCTTGCGCCGTGCGATGAAATATCCTCTGAAACAGGATGAAAGCCCCATAAAGGGGAGTGAAAAACTCAAAATTTTCAATGAGGGAATGGCGCGAGCGTCTTTCAAAAGGTAAACGGCAATAGGCCGTGCGCCCAAAAACACAACGGCTACTGATATAGTGGCCACAAAAAGCGTTACTGCCGATGATACGTACATAATTTTCCTTACGGCCGTTTTGCCTTTATGCTCGTTGTCGGCCACAAGTCGCGTTACTGCGGTCGAAATACCTGCCGCTGCAAAGGTTGAAGCCAACATATAAACCGAGAAGATAAGTTGGTAAAGCCCCATTCCCTCGGAACCTATTTTATCGGCCTGCCACACCCTGAAAAATATTCCAACGGTGCGCAGTATTAGTGATGTTGCCACCAACACCACAGTGTTTTTAACAAAAATATTAACCTTCATAAAACCCGTCCCTTCATAAATTTTTATGCAAAAAGGACGG
>JAZNBS010000034.1:0-3863 GCA_045587185.1 Acutalibacteraceae bacterium | reverse complement strand
CAATGAGACTGTTTCATATTACTATAATAATAATACAACGCTCGAATACAGCCTTACTTATACAGGATTCAAGGAAGATATCGTTGTTTCGGAGTACACGGGGCAGACAGAATATCATTTTCTGCTTGAAACGGGCGGTCTGACGCTTACAAAAATAGATGAATCGTATTATCTGACCGATGAAAACGGTGAAATAAAGGCGACCTTGGGTGATATTATAATCTTCACCGCCGACGAGCGCAACAATTCGCTTGGCTCAATGACCCACGAAACGGTTAAAGAGAATGAGCAGTATATTATCACAATTCATGTTGATGCGGATTACCTTAAGGATGAAAAGACCAAATATCCCATCCGCATCGACCCGACTATTGAGATAACCTACGAGGGCAACGGTGCAAGTGCCATTCAGGATGTTACCATAAACCAGAACTCGGGTTCAAGTGGAACAAGCGGTTCTTTGTACGTCGGCAAGCGCAACACCTACGGAATTTCAAGAACCCTGATGAAATTCCCGGGGTTGAATCTTGGTTCGATTCCTACCAACAGTACCATAAATAGTGCATATCTCGAAATCAGAGATCTGATGTGCGAAACAACCGAAATGACGGTTAATCCGTATATTTTCCTTGGGAATGATTGGAGCGAGTCCACCGCTTCCTGGAGCAATGTTAATCCAAGTGCCATTGGCTCAAAAGCAGGTGTTTCGGTTGCGGTTAGTTATTCAAACGGAACAAAACAGGCACAGAATCACCGCTACAGTATAGATATAACCCGTGCAATTCTGTTCTGGAAGTCGGGTTTATATCCTCAGTCTAAGGGCATTGTGCTAAAGGCGGATGATTCGGTCGAAAACGGATCGAGTGCGCTTTATAAAACCTTTGCATCTTATAACCGCGCTTCGAATAAACCGAGTGTTAAAATAAATTATACAACCAATGTTACCCACACTGCATACGGATGGCTTGGATTTGTAAATTCATCGGTAATAACCGGTTGGGTGTGGTGCAGTAATCATCCGAATGAGGCACTATATACTGTAATTACTATTACACATCAATCGACCGGTAAGAGTTGGAGAACGGTTGGAAAAGCCAACGCTTATCGCGCAGATGTTGAAGAAGCGGGCTTTGGTACGGGTTATTACGGATTCAGCATAAGTATGGGCGGTTGGTCATCATTCCCACATGGTATATTTTCTGTATCCGTGCAGGCAATGCTGCCAAACGGCACATTATACACGCTGCACGCAAGCCCAAAAACATATTTCAATGACACAATACATCTTGACTACCCCGAGGGATGCGGAAACTATTTACTGGTTGGGAACCGTATTACATTACAGTATGATTACTCCGGCGGAGCGCATACTGTCACATGGTCAACCAGTGATTCAAGCATCGCAAATGTTAATTCGACAACAGGATTGGTTACCGCAAGAAAAAGTGGAATGGCAGTTATAACTGCAACTCTTACAGATAACACTACAGACGAAGAAAAAACATCATCTAAAGTTATTTATGTCAGAGAAAATATCGGCATTGTGGATAACTCCGCCTATTACATCATGAATTACAGCAGTAAGCAATTTTTATCTGTGTCAGGTTCTAATGTGGTAGCAGTAGACCGCTCATCGGCCACGGCCAATCAATGGACGCTGACAGTGCAGGAGGATAAAAAGTATAATTTATCTAACGGAGGAAGCAACACAAACAATATATTGAATGTGAGCGGAAGCAATCTGATAACATCCTCAAACAGCAGTTCTACCAATTTGATCGGAGCCGAAGATTTCACATTGTACCGTGTTGTGGATGAAGGTCCTGATGGTTTGTATTGCATCAGATATCATGAATACTATGTAACACAGAATGGCAGCAGTATAACACTCACGACTTCTGTGACAGATGGGTGTTTTTGGTCGCTGTTCAAAAGCGCCCAAAACAGTGTTGGTATTACAAGCTTTGAGTATAGCACAGAAGAAGGAACATTCACATCATCCAATTATAACACTAAAGTATATAACACCTTTTCTTCTAATTTGGGATACAATAATGTAAGCACTTTGAAAAACCCCACGGTACAAAGCAGTTTTAATCAACTTAAAAGCAGTGATGTATATTTCTATTTTGGACATGGAAAGCCGGGTGCGTTACTTTTCAAAACAACAAACCATGTAACTTATGGTGTGATATCGTCAAATATGACAATAGAAAATTATCCCAGTTACAGTGAGCGCTTTTTCATACGCGGCAATACTTCTGACGGAGATGACGACATTGATGATAATTTGAATTTATCGAATTTGTCCTGCGTTTTTTATTTTGGATGTGAAACAGGAGTACCTGTAACGGGCGGTTGGCAACCGGATAACCTACTTGAAGCCACATATGACAGAGGAGCTCACTTTGTTGCGGGAAGCACAAGGAAACTTAATAACGGTAGTGTTGAAACTTTTATTCCGTTTTTGTTAAGCTACATTAGTAGCGGAAAATCCTTGGCGGAAGCTATAAATTTGGCCAAAAGAGATACAGGGGACGTATATTTGGACCTTGATACTATGGAAGTGGGTGCATTCCCAATAACCTATGTGGGAGATGCAACGCAATATTTAATATATTAACTTTTAGTGATGAGGTGGAACAATGAAAAAGACAGTCTGTTTATTTGTAGTATTTATGTTACTATTCATAGTTGCCTGTAACCATAAATCAGTCGAAAACACATCATCTTCAGATAGTCAATACAAATTCTATTCGGAGGCTACTTGGGGTGAAACCAACACATCTTTTCAAGATATCAAAAACGTGAAATTATGGAAGGTATCCGGTAATAATGAGATAATTCTAGACGACACATTAAAAACAAAGAAGTTTGAATTGCACGGCGATTCATTGGAACTTGAATATACAGCAACGAGGGTGATGGATAAAGATAATACCGGTAAGCTGTTTGGCAAATACGACTTTGGGATAGACGTGTATTCTACTGAAATAAATGACAATAGTTATTATGTTCATTTCCGTCATGACAACGGAAGGATGTGTTTTTATTCAAGAACGGTCAAAAACAATTACAGAGAAGAAGCATTGTCAGAACAAGAAATGAGGGATATTGCTGTTAGTGAATTGGACAATAGGTTGGATGTCGGTTGGAATGATGTTTATACCGAATATCGTTATGATGAACACCGACTTAATCTTAATGCAACTTTTCCTGAGGAGTTCGGTGTAGTATTTAGACGAAGCATTCATGGCTACTCAACAGAAGATTATATAAGCGTAATTATGAGTCCCCGTGGAGAAATTCTTGCATTTGATGCAAGAACATATAAAGTTTTTGATGAGATTGCACAAACTGTAACCAAAGAACGTTTCGATGCTGCAAAAGCGGCTTTGGACAAAGAGCTTTTGTCTGATACGCTTATAAATGCAAAAATTGCAGGCCACACCATTTGTGTTAGTGCAGACGGCGAAGTGTATTTGAAAGCGGGATTTTCGTATGACTTGGATAACGGTGAAAGACATAAAGAAATAGTTTGTGTCAATGTTATTTGATTGCGAAATGTTTATCACAAAAACACACAAGCAGGTGGCGAAAGCCACCCGCTTGTGTGAAAATTAGATGTGCACGTTGGTAATATTGTGATGGGTTTAACCCAAAAGGTCGGCCCAGTTGCCGGCTTCGATTTCAACCTCGTTGCCGTACTCTTTTTCAGAGGCTGTGCTATTGGTCGAGATGACACCTGATGAAGATCCAGATGTGCCGTTATTGGGTGAAACCGTACTGTCGGTTGGGGAATTTGTGCTCTGGTTAGGAGAGAAACCGCCCGATGCACCTATAAATGAATTGTTTCCCTCGGT
>JAZNBS010000033.1:0-37120 GCA_045587185.1 Acutalibacteraceae bacterium | reverse complement strand
CTGCATACCACACAAAGACATACGAGGACTGCTAAGATTTTTTTGATTGCTTTCATTTTTCTAACTCCTTTTCTTATGAATTTTTCTGAATTTATTGAAAGCGAATTAATTTTGGCACCTCCTTTTACGGAGATGATATATGTAAATGCCTGTGGACAACGCTAAAAGTGATAATCCTATGACATAAAACATACCGGTTCCCATACCGCCTGATTCGGGAAGATCAACAAATTTACCGTTTTTAACAATTATGTTATACGCGGTTGTTCCTGCTTCGGCATAAAAACTTTCTTCAACACTTACCGTGCCGTCTTCATTAATCGTGAAATAAATGTATTCACTAATTCCTATGTATCCAGTCGGTGCTTGTGTTTCGGTTAACCGGTAACGCACTCCGCACTTTAGGTTATCAAAGATAAGCGTTCCCGCATCACCTGTCGTTGCAGTTTTCACAACCTCATTTGTAAGAACGTTTCCGTCTGCATCAACAGCCTCAAGTAAAAAGGTTGCCCCTGCAAGCTGCTCGGTTTTCCATAGATCTGTTTTGGTTAAACGGAGCATTACACGCTTGGTTGTATTAACGACAGTCAAAAGCGTATTTTCATCACCGTTTTCATCGGTGGTGATTACCGGTAATCCGTAAGATACCAACCAGTTTACGAAAGAACCATCCGCTTTTGCCGCTTCACTACCAATAGCCGTTTCTCTAACGGACCATTCTATTTTGCTTCCATTGACGTACACGGGGAGATTTTTCCACGTATAAGTCCAGCCGTTGTCGGCACTCAGAACAATTTGCGGCTCAACTCCGGCAATAACGGTTGTTACAAGCTTTCCATTGGCAAGTAGCTGAACTGTAACGTCTTGCCATTCAGACTCGTCACATTCCCAATCCTTTTTCACCGTTACAGACGAGGACTCTGTGCTGTTGCCTACTATCAAAACACCGCTTACGTATCGAATCAGTTCACTGTTACCACTTAATATACCGACCGTTTCTTCATCGTCGGTATATCCTATCTCAATATCACCGATAGGTGTGTAACCGGTTGGTGCAGAAACCTCTCGAATGGTTATAGAGCCGAGGTCATAACTGAAATCCTCAATACAAATTTCATAATATCCGTTTGCATTTCCTTCAAGGTCGGTAACTGTGCCGCTTTCGGGATTGTATTCATATCTGTCAGTGCTTGAATTGTATGTAAACTTGAGTGCTTTGCCGTTTTGATACAATCGGAATACAGCACCACCTATTGATACACCGGTTAGACTATCTTGCTTTTTAATGATAATTGAATCGTTTCGGTTATAAATGTTTGTAAACTCTGCACGGAGAACTTCGTCAACACCTTCATCAAGAGCGTAGGTCATACCCTTAACCGTAAGTGCCGTTCCCGTTCCGCTTATAGATTGATCGCTGTGCGCGTCCATAACCGTATATTCCGAGAAAACACTAAAAGCAACATAACTGTCATTAAACTGATGGGGATGCTCTGTGATTTCCCAATACTCTCCGTAATCAACGTCTGTGATTTCCCACATATATTTGTCGTTTACGGAATCATACGAAGTGTAGTTATTCAGATTAAGGACGGTATTAACACCTGTTGATACATCAGTTGCATCAATATAAAAGTCACTCTTTGCTTCTGCAATCAGCTCTTTATTACCTGCGAAGGTCTTATACACGTGTATTAAACCGACCTTTTTTACAAGCTTACCGTCAATGTGCCACGCATCGTCCTGATTCTTAAATACGTACCAACGAATTGCATACTCTCTGCTATTTAAATCCTCTGCTTTAACCGGGACTCCGTCAACCGACAGATAGCCTGTGTTAGCATACTGTACCAAGCTTTCAAAAACAAAGTCATCACTTGGGAAAGCACTGAGCCATACGCCGTCCGTTCTTTCTCCGTACAGTGCGCGTATTTCTTGGTCGGCACCGTAGGAGTTATCCGATGTAGTATCTGCAATTCCGTATTTACTTTGAAGGCTGTTTGTGTTAAGCGAGGTATCAACTCCGCCGACGTATGCCGCATAAATCTGTTTGGTGTATTTATTGGTATCCTGTCCTGTAATATTACCTTCAGTATCAACCGCAACAGAGTCAAATCTTATAAAGAAGGTTGCAGTTTGCTTTGCGTTATATTCCCAAACAGCCGTTAGATTTAGCGATGTGGTATTGTTAGAATATTTAATAAGCTCTTCCCAGATAAGCTTGGTATTCGGCTGTATGATAGTATCGGTATTTCCAACTCTCCAACCTCTGAACTGAATAACACGGGTAAGTCCTGTGCTGTTTCCGTTAACCGTTCCCTGAACCGACTGTTGCGATACGTTGCGAACCGTAACCTCTGAATTTTCTGTATATTCGTCTCTGACGGTTGTGGTTGCAAGTCCTGCGATTGTAGGAGTGGTAGAAACTGTTACACCGCTTACCGTCGGGAAAGCAACGTCATAATTGATATTGATATATGTAGGAGAGCCGAGCTGCCGCGCTTCAAAGGTCGTTTTCTTAGATATTGTGACTGCTTCTTCAGCCGAATACGTTTCGTTTCCGTCAGTCCACTCATAATTTCCTGACGGTAATTTTACTGATGTGCCCGATCTTACATAGTTTGTTACCGTTGTGCCATCGGGATAGACATATTCTACCGTATAGAAGGAGAACGCCGTGCTTGATGCACTGCCGCCTTCAGGAATCAAGCGAACATATTTAGTTGCTCTTGCCGTTGAAGTTTGTTGCCTGTATCCAATCGTAGTTGTTACGGATGCTATTCCGATATTGCTCTTTGAATATGAACCGTTTAACGATGATGCAACCGCAATATCAAACGAATTATAAGCATAATCCGTACCTAACGCACCGTTGACAAGTTCCAAAACATCCTCAGTAGGCAATACGCTGTTATATCTGCTGCTGTTTCTTTCTGTAGTAAACTCCAAAGAGCCTATACACGTCCATTTTCCGTCAAGGTATACATAGAAGTTTGCGCTATAGTTTGAGGTATCGGGTTCTGCTTGAATGTTAAACGTTGTAGCATTATTTCGTTGTTCCTCGCCGGAATCATCATCCAGCGCCAACGTACTTACAGTATTGATATTTTCGTTAAGAACAATATTGGGGAGTTCTTCTTCATTTGATATCGTGTTGTTGTACTCGGCAACGGTATCCTGAGTTAGCGTAACGATTTCGCCCGAATTTGAATCGGCGGAGTTTAAATTGGTATTGAACGTAAGTGCCGAAGACATTGTATCGGTAATTACGTTTTCAAGAGAATGACTTTCGCTGTTTCCAAGCAACGTCAAAATGTTGTTAATATCATTTTCTTTTAATAACACGATATAGCAGTTGCCGTCATGCGTGTGAGCTATTTTATCGCATATAAGAAAATCGCCATTATAACAGCTATCACTATGGGTGTGTTCCTCTATACCGCATCTGATTTCTTGTTCTAATGCAACTGCGTGTGTAACGTTTGAGCAAAACAAAAGAACACAGGAAGCGATACAAAAAATCACACATACTGCGTAAAAAACAATGCTTTTAATATTCAGTTGTTGGTTGCTTTTAAAAGCATTCATTTAAGGTCACTCTTTTAACTTCAGTTTATTTTACTGCACCAAAAGGAATAAGGGAAAATACAACTTTTCCCAAAAGCCTGTCCTCTGTAACTACTCCGATTTCAGACAGTCGGCTGTCCATCGCAATCTCTCGGTTATCTCCCAAAACGAAATAGGAGTTTGTCGGGACGTTGTATGGAAAATTCTGATTGCTTTGCCCAAGCGTTTTGTTTTGGATATACGGCTCGTCAAGTTCTTTTCCATTCACCGATACCGTTCCAAAAACATCAATGGAAACCTGAGTGTTTCCCGTTGCCACAACACGTCGCAAGATTACCTTGTTGTTATAATAAAACGCTATTATATCTCCGCTTTTTATCTCTGCCATCTTATTTACGATAAGAATTTGTCCGTCTTCAAGTGTGGGAAACATGCTGTTTCCATAATACTTAACGACCGGCATAATGAAGGTAAAAAGATTAAGCAAAAGAGAGGCGGTAACAATAACAATCAGAACAATCTTCAAAGTGCGCTTAAAAACCGGACTTTGAAGAATAGCGTTTTTCTGTTTTGAATGCTTAGCCACGTTCTTCTCTCCTAAAATAGAAATACTGACTGAATGCACAGAGAAAAATCCTCTGTGTTCAACAGTCGGTAATTTACGTTATATATTCGGTTGAGGCTTGAAAAAGAGCAGAGTTACCCCTTGCTTGCTTGCTTATAGAGATTATCATACCTGTATTCATCCTTGTCAAGCCCTTTCTTTTTAATATATATAAAGACACATCGTATATAATAGCACATTTTGTGGATATAATCAAGGTCTTGTTGGATGTTTTAGAAAATTTTAGTAGCTTGTCATTTTATAGTTATTTGTTTGCTGTAGCTCATTGTTTGACATCAAACGCATATGTTTTTATCAGTATTTTCTGCTCTTAAATCAAAAGTATTAAAAAGATATCTTACATTTTCGGCTAAAATAACAACAGATATTAAATCAGCCGAAATTTTTCAGTTGCTTTTCGTGAACTTTCGTATTTCTTTGATTACTGCGACTCAAATTTTGATATGCTATTCAACGCAAAGTAGGTTGAGGTTTGAATGGATTTATATTATACTAATCTCAAAGGAGAATGGGTATGAATACTTATATTACGGGAGCGGTTATTAAGCGACTGCGCGAAAACAAAAACCTGACACAAGGTGAACTTGCAGAGAAAATCGGTGTCAGCAGTAAGGCGGTTTCAAAATGGGAAACGGGAAAAGGTCTGCCAGATATATCACTAATTGAACCTTTAAGCTCGGCTCTTTCGGTGTCGGTTATGGAGCTTATGTCGGGTGATACCGTTATAAATAAAAACATTTCTTCCAACGTTTTACGCTCAAAATTTTACGTTTGCCCTGTATGTAATAACGTGATTCGTGCTATAGGCGATGCGGTTATAAGCTGTTGCGGTATTACTCTGACGCCGCTTGAAGCCGAGGACGTTGACGAGCAACACGCAATCACTATAGAAAAGGTTGAGGACGAGCAATTTATAACCGTCAACCACGATATGACAAAAGAACATTTTATCTCTTTTATAGCCTATCTTACCACTGATAGAGTTCAGTTTGTAAAGCTCTATCCCGAAGGCAACGCCGAAACAAGATTTCAGCTTCGCGGCAGTGGTTATTTGTATATCTACTGCAACAAACACGGTTTAATGAAAAAGAAAATATAAAGCACACAACCGCCAAAGTTTTTACGCTTTGGCGGTTGATTTATTTAATCTTTGTTTCGCTTTGCTTTTAATGTTTTTAGTATATCATTAATATTTGATTCTTTTGCAACCTTGGGATAGTCCTTTTCAATACCAATTAAAATATCTTTTGACTCGATTTCATCATTCTTTACAGATGCATAAACATTTTCAAAATCACCGTTCTTAAGTGCATTTTCTATAAACGGTTTTGAGTCTTCGGGGAAGGCATCCCAGCCACCGTAGAGATTGGTTACCGCCGTGTTAATTTTATCAAGTGTAATGGATGCGCCTTTCTTTTCGTGTTCTGCTAATATGCCTATTACATCGGAAAGGTCATTTTTATATTTTCTTCCTGAACGTAATTTCATAGCAATTAAATATTCCGCCGCAACAGTTCTGACGAAAAGAACGCCGTAAAAGGATTTATAATAAACTGAAAATTCATCCAATTTAGGTGAGTATGAGCCTGTGTGCATAAAATCGGCATTCAGCCAACCGTTTGGCAAATCAAATTTATCGCCAACCATATTTATGGCATCTTTCATTGAGGAGGCTGCATGTATAACGGCATCGATATCAGTAGTCATATCACGAAAACCGTAATTGGTCAGAATGGCGGCACCGCCAACCAACACGATTTCTGCCGGCATAGATTTGCCGTTAAGCCGTCTGAACTCTTTAGCTAATTCCTTGAGGTAGGTATCAAGATTTTCTCTTGTAAAACTGTTAGATGACATTTCGCACCTCACTCTCTACGATATTAAATCGCATAAATTCAGGAATCGCTTCTTTAATAGAGCGCTGTTTTAATTCTTCGCTTTTTGTAACTTTAGCTGCCACCAACACACTTGCAGGGAAAAGAATGTTTTTTAATTTTAAACTGCGCATATCATCATACTGTGTACAAATCGGTATATCATTCTCTCTGCTTACATAGTCAAGCATTGCAAGAAGGTATAAGCTTTCGGGATACCACTTTTTCTTATAATACTTGCGAATATGGTCTTCTTCCAAAAGTTCGATTACAAATTCGATATCGCCGAGTTCTTTTAGTCTGTGACAAGTATTACTTTTAAATAATTCAAAGTCGCTTCGCTTATCAAAACAAGGTTCTATGAGGCTTTCCATCGAAACACCGAGCACCTTTGAAATACGGTAGATTGTTTCGGCAGAACATTTTTCAAGCTGTGCCTTGCCACTGCATATATCATTGATAGTTGTATAAGCAATGCCACTGTCCTTTGCTAATCGATATTGTGTTATTTTTTTATTTTCCATTAATTGATTTATCATCACGGTGTTTCACCTCCTGTTACTATTATTATATCGGTTGACCGTGATAATGTCAATAGTATTTGCATTTTCTTTTTTATTATGCGAAGAGTTTTATTCTTTGTTTAATGCTGTCCAAAATTTGTACAACGGATATCTGAAATATAACTTGACTTTTACAGCTTTATAAGGTAACATACACACAACAAAAATACTCCTCATTGACGGCGGTTGCCGTTTATGAGGAGTATTTTTTGACCACAATTTTTCCCACAGACACATCCGGAGCACACGGAACAAGCGGAGAATTTGTGGTCAAAGAGCATAAAAACGCACAATATATACTAGTGAAAACTACTAAAAACAACTAAAAAAATACCAGATATTGCGGTCTGCTTTTTGTTTGGGAACACGCATACACGCCCTTACTTAGACACGCTAAAAAGTCCGGTATTTATTGGGTTTTGGTTTTTAAATTTCATTCGAACCTATTAAGTTTTTTCGCCTTTGACCACAGTTTTAATTATGCTTTTTGTTACTTTTTCCCCTTTGAAACACAACATTACCACAAAGCATTTCAAAAGTCCAGATAAAATTAAAAGACCTTACTTTAAGCAAGATCTTTTAACGCTTGTTATTATTCTATTTTTTTCATCTAACTGTTACACGCTGTTCGCCGCCTTTGGTACAGGTGAACAGCGTGAAGTCCCAACCACCAGATTGCATATCCGATACGGCGGTACCGTCTAATGTTATAAGTTGGCGAACTTCATATAAATGCAAATTTCCGTAAGCATCTATAAATTTGACTTCATCCCCTATTTTTAACTTATTCAATGAACCGAAATGGCTTTTATAATTATGTGCGGCTATGATTATATCGTTCGTTTCAATATTTCCTGTATATCTGTAGTTAGCAGTTTTTTCTCGTATTTCTTCTACGCATCATATCTTTTCGTGCTCTGATTGTATGCCGTTATCCGTTTGAGATACAGTTGACATTTCTCAACTGTATCTACAGTTTTGCATCGTCGGTAGCGGGATTTTCAATGAGTTTGCCATCTTGTGTGAAACGCGAACCGTGGCACGGACAGTCCCATGTGTGCTCGGCTCGGTTATATTTAAGAGCACAGCCAAGATGAGGGCATCGGGGCGCTGTGGGTGTCAGAAGTCCAACCGTTGATGCCAAAGCATTTTTGGCAAGTTGCACGTGCATAATACTGCGGGAAGGTGAAAAGACCTCTGCATATCGATTGGGTTTGTCTTGGATAAGGTCTGTCAAAATATTTGACGCAACCATTGCGTTTGTCATTCCCCATTTATTAAAGCCCGTTGCCACAAATGTGTCGGGAGTGGACTTGGAATACTGCCCGATATATGGGATACCGTCCAACGTCACACAGTCTTGTGTTGCCCATCTGCCCACAATTTTTGAATTTGGATAGTGCTTCAACGCAAATTGTTCAAGTTCCTGCCAACAGCCACCCTGCTTGCCTGTGCGATGTCCTCCTCCGCCCAAGAGTAAAATATCACCATAATTACGAAAAGAAAGACCCTTGTCTGATTTATCAACATACATTCCGTCCATATCATGCCCTTTCTTTAAGGCAATTACATACGAACGGTGTTGATACAGTTTTAAAAAATAACCGCCGTGCTTGTTGAATATCGGAAAATGGGTTGCAACTAACAACCTTTTAAAATTTATGCTTCCGCGATTAGTTGTGACCTTATGAGGGAAAAATCCCATAACTTTTGTGTGCTCATAAATTGGCAGGTCTTTTGCGACGGCGTATAGGAACTTCAAAGGATTAAACTGTGCTTGATTTCTTACTCGCACTGCACCTGCCACCTTAAACGGGAGTATATGCGCATCAGAAATTTCGGCTTTTAGACCGAGTCTATTCAGTGCCTTGACCTCTTTTTCTATTTTGGAACGGTCACTTAAAGAGTAGACAAATGAATCCTTTGTTTCATAGTCGCAGTCGATGTCACGGCAAAGGTTTTCATATTCTTCAATGGCGTTAAGCTGTGCCTCAAGATAAAGTTTTGCACTCATCTCACCAAAGGTTCTAATCAGTTTGTCATAGATTAGGCCGTGTGCCAGTGTAATCTTGGCAGCGGTCAATTCCGTGACACCACCGCAAATCTTATCAGCCTCAACCAAGATGCAGTTGATGCCGGCCTTTTTCATTTTATAGGCGCATAAAATCCCGATGATACCACCCCCTATAATCAAAACATCAGTGTTTTTATCTCCGTCAAGTGTGTTAAACTCCAAGTGCGGTGTGCTCTGCATCCAAACCGATTCCATAAATTTTCCTCCGAATTATAATATGATTAGTGTTGGTGTTTTTTAATGAGATATACTAATTCTATACCTTTTTTACTCGCGCTGGAAATTTCAGTCAAGCCCTGAATTTTGAATATGAGACTTAGCATATTCCTATAAAAAGCGGAAAAAATATGCATCATAAAACTTGTGGAGTTAATTGAATGTTTAAACACGAAAACATGCTTTTTCACCCCGTTGAAGTGGAACGTCCCAATCCTCAGTATGCAGCGCTTTTACAGGAACAACTTGGCGGAGGCAACGGTGAACTCAAAGCCGCAATGCAATATATGTCACAGAGTTTCAGAATCAAAGACCCCGAGATTAAAGACCTGTTCCTCGATATCGCCGCAGAAGAGTTGGGCCACATGGAAATGGTGGCACAAACTATCAATCTTTTGAACGGGCACGATGTTGATGCTGAAAAAGTGCCCTCGGGCGAGATTCAGTCACACGTGATACTTGGACTGAACCCAGGTCTTATAAACGCTTCGGGATACTCATGGACGGCCGATTATGTAACAGTTACGGGTGATTTATGCGCCGATTTGCTCAGTAACATTGCATCTGAACAACGCGCAAAGGTAGTTTACGAATATCTTTACCGACAGATTGATGATAAAAAAGTTCGTGAAACCATTGATTTTCTGCTCAACCGCGAAGAAGCGCACAACCAGATGTTCCGTGATGCGTTCAACAAGGTGCAGAATTCAGGTTCCAACCGTGATTTTGGCACAACAAAGGCTGCAAGAATGTATTTTTCTATGTCCGACCCCGGTCCCAATGCCTTTGCAACGGGTGAAACCGAACCCGTATCCTTTGACAAATAAACAATAACCGTTTAAATGCATAATTTTGCAAAAACAAACCCTGTCCAAATGCATTTGGACAGGGTTTGTTTACCATATGAAAGGTATCATTTTGTATTTCACTTTTCTTTTGTACTCTTTATATCCCTCAAGTTGTTGTGACAGTAGTTTTTCTTCGGCTTTTATACGCATTGCAATGATTATGGGATATGCGAGAAATATAATACACGCATATATAGAGCCCAAGATAATCGGTATCATCAAAAACATCAGCGCCGTTGCCGTATA
Source organism: Acutalibacteraceae bacterium (assembly GCA_045587185.1). GTDB lineage: Bacteria > Bacillota > Clostridia > Oscillospirales > Acutalibacteraceae > UMGS172. The sequence goes on along the minus strand of JAZNBS010000033.1, from coordinate 27,107 downwards.
CATCGGGTGACGGACAATGCCGTAAAGTCCCGTATCTACGACCTTTTGGCCTTCTTGCACCTCAACAGTTCTTGAAAGGTACGCATTTTCTCGCATAACCTCTGCATATAGACCGTAGCAACACAAAAACAATAATACCGCGACAATCTGAACCGCGGTCGGCACTCTTGACCAACCGAACCTATAATCAAGCCCTGCGACAACGAAACCGCCGATGAAAATGAGTGCCGAAAGGGCCACTACGACTTTTTGTGTCCCCTGTTTTTCCTTGCCGTCAAGACGTTTTTCCAAAAGTTTGGGAAATTTTATCAAAAGTACAACGCCTAATATGAATACGGGGACAAACAGCACCGTCATAAAGACAAGTCCACCCGTAAAGAGAAGTGTTCCTGCGGGCAAAAACACAAGTGCACCGACCAAAAGTACACCAAAAACGTATTTTATTAAAGCGTTAAAAATCAGTTTCATTACATTACCTTTCAGCCACTTTTCAAATTTTATGGTGTACGGTGTTAGCGTTTTCACAATAGACGACAAGCTTACCTACGGCTATAGACACACAAAGCCACCATATATCCATCTTTATTTTCCTTACGGCGCTTACTTTATCAAGTATACCATATTCACAGTCATTTGTCATTAGTGTTTTGCCTTTAAACTTTAAATAATTTAGCATATTATATATTGAGGTGATATATTGTGAACTCTTGCGAGTTAATCGCATCGGTTACTGCGGTAGCCAATGCAATTTCCTGCAAGTTGACTAACGATGAGCTGTTGCTTCTCGCTTCGGTATTAGTACAACTTGGTGACACTTTGGTCACAATTTCAACACAAAGAAGTTTTTGTGAAAACAATTGTAAAAATGGCACAGCCCTTTAAATAACTTCGCGCCTTTTGTAAATAATAAACCCAACCAGAGGTGCTCTTATGGAATTTATAAAGGTTATTTTAACTTCAAGTCTATCAGCTGTGGCGCTGTTTGTGATAGCCAAAGTAATGGGTCATAAACAGATGTCACAGCTTACATTATTTGATTATGTCACAGGAATCACCATTGGTTCTATTGCCGCTGAACTTGCAACCGAACTGGAGCAACCGTGGAAACCTCTAATTGCGATGTTAATATACGGTATAATCGCCGTAGCCTTAACCACTCTTGCAAGCAAATTTCCAAGGGCGCGCAAATATATTAACGGCACCCCGACGATAATCATGTGCAACGACAAGATATACCGAAAAAACATGAAAAAGGCCAAGATGGACCTTACCGAATTTATGGTAATGTGCCGTCAGGAAGGTTATTTTGACCTCAGGGATATTCAAATGGCAGTTTTCGAATATAACGGCAGACTCACCGTTTTGCCTAAATCCACCAAGCGCCCATTGAATCCGCTTGATATGGACATTGTACCCGAACCCGCAAGCATAAACACCGAAGTTATTATGGACGGAAGAATTCTGGACTCCAATCTTAAACGGCTTGGACTTGATACTGCTTGGCTTTATAACGAACTTAAATGCCAAGGTCACAAGAGTACCAAAGAAATAATTCTTGCCGTTTGTGATAAACAACATCAACTGACAATTTTTGTATAATGACTGTAGTTTGCCAAACCACTGAAATTGTTTTGACTGACCATAGCCGTTATAACAAAAAATGTTGAAAATCTTCACAAAATATGTTAAAATAATTGTAAAGCAGTACATTAAATTAAAGGAGGTGTCTTGATGGCTATAAAACTCAATGAGGATAAGGAAACTGTTGAGCGCATTAAAAAGGGACTTAAGGCAAAGGACGGCTTTTGCCCTTGCCGTGTAGAGAAACTACCTCAGTTTAAGTGCATTTGCGATGAATTCAAGGCACAGATTGCCGACCCCGATTTTGAAGGCTACTGCCACTGTATGCTCTATTATAAATCAAAAGATTAAGAGGTGTTTTTAATGCTTAAAAAACTTAATGTTGAAAATTTTGAAACCGAAATTTTGAAATTCAACGGCACTGCGCTTGTCGATTTTTATGCCGATTGGTGCGGTCCTTGCAAAATGGTAGCTCCCATTGTTGAGGAAATTTCAAACGAGCGTCATGACATAACCGTGGGCAAAATCAACGTTGATGAATCGGCCGAGTTAGCGATGAAATACAACGTAATGAGCATCCCCACCCTTATCGTTTTTGAAAACGGTATAGAAAAAACGAGAATTGTTGGTTTCAGACCCAAAGAGGATATCCTTTCTGTGTTTTAATTTGATAATTCTAGACAAAAAACCGCAAACTGTAAAGTTTGCGGTTTTTCTTATGTATCTATTTAATTTAAAATCACCGAAAAATGTCTTCAATTTCCTCCCCCGTCAGACGGTTCTTTTCAAGCAATGCGCTGACAAGACGGTCAATTTTCTCTCGGTTTTCAGAAATAAGGTCAATGGCCTTTTGCATTTCTGACTGCAACAGTTTGTTGACGGCAGCCCTCACCTGTACCGATATCTCACCCGCCGCGGAGTCAACCACAGCAAGACCAAATTCATCATCCATACCGTAGGTGCAGACGATACCTCTTGCCACCCTTGTTGCGCTCTGAAGGTCGCCCGATGCACCCGTGGAAATACCGTCCTCAGGGCCGTAGTAAACAATCTCAGCGGCACGTCCTCCAAGGGAAGTTCTGATTCGGGACAGTAATTCTTCCTTTTTATACATAGGTTTGCCCTCGTGATCACCGTGTTGCATATAACCGCCGTGGTTTGAACGTGCAACAACGGTGACATAAGAAGGTGTCTCGCCACTGTGCCAGCAAAGGAACGCGTGACCCGCTTCGTGACGTGCGGTACGCTCAAGTAAAGATGCATCCCACTCTTTTTTCTCGCCACTGTTGAAAAGTTCAAACGCCTCCTCAAGCACTGCATCGGTCACCTTGAACTCCCCGTCACGAATGGCCGTTCTGAGTGCAAGTTCAAAAACCGACTCAAGTGAAGCCAGACTCATACCTGTTGAGCGCACGGCAATGTTTTTAATCATTTCCTCACTGACGTCAAATATCGGCTTGCCTTGCATCTTTTGTGTCATATATTTGATTCGGTCGTCACGGTCGGGCAGGTCAATAAGCACTCTGCGGTCAAATCGGCGCATCAATGCCTGATCAAGACTTTTTGCGCTACCGGGGTCAACCTCAAAATTGGTGGCGGCAAGCACAAAAACGGGCTTTGACATATCGTTTTTGAAGCCGTCCATTTCGGTAAGAAATGCAGTCAGCACCTCTTCACTGCCCGAAGAGCCGTCAGCCCCTTTCCGTTCCTTAGCGATGGCGTCTATCTCATCAACAAATACAATGGACGGCGCGTATTTTCTTGCGGCATTGAACAGTTCGTGAACCTTTTGCGGTCCCTCACCCACATAACGTTTTAAAAATTCGTTACCCTCTGCGGTTATAAAAGTTACGTCTGACTCGCCTGCCACTGCTTTGGCAAGCATGGTTTTACCCGTTCCCGGAGGGCCGTAAAGCAGAACACCGCGTGGCGCTCTGACCCCCGTTTTTACGTATTTCTTGGGATTTTTCAGGTATTCAACAAAGTATTTGAGTTCCTTTTTTGCATCCTCTGCACCGATGACATCTGAAAATCTGACCGAAGGCTTTGAAACGTTGCTCAACACATTTTTCGAGTCCTCAGGGTCAAGCGCCACGGCCAATTTCAGGTCAAATAATGTGATTTCGGCCACGCGACCGTCGTCCGACAACTGCTGTGCGGTGCCATAGGTCACAAGTCGGTTTGACTTTGCAAGGGATAACATTTTCTGTTGCTGATGTATGTTGGAACATATCTCGGCAATTTCGTGCCCGAAAGTAGGCTCAACGCCGTCAAGTACCAGAATATCACGAACACCCTGACGCTTAAACGATACCTCTTCCTCATAACAGAAACTGTGTTCACCCGTCTGCAAGAGATAAATCGGTAATTGGGCATGATGCTCACGGATATAATTGAAGAAATCTCTTGCCTCTGAATCAATGTCCTCAATATTAAGATAACGCGAGCCGTTGTCCTTACGTTTATAATTGATGTCAATCAATACAACCTTGACATCATTTTTATCAAGTGCCGACTTAACCTCGGAAACACTGTCAACCGAAATGAAATTACAGTCACTGCTCTTTTGCTTGCACATTTCCAAAGTTTCGTCCGAACAGAAAGCCACAACATCGGGTTTGCCTGCATTTTTATAAAGCGACATAACCTCGGCATTTTGTGTGGGTAGGTCAATTCCGATTTTTATTGACTCAAGGTCGGCAATATTGCTGTTGACACTGTCCGATGAAACAAGACGCAACAATTCAAACATTTCATCATCAAAAAAGGTCTCGGCACGGGCACGGACTGTTCTCGCATCGGCGGCACCGCCCTCGGCGAACAAGAGTGTTGAGTACACCCTCTCATCAATATCGACCTTTATGCCAATTTCCTTTTCAAAGTTTTCAGCGTGACGAAGCACCTCACGTTTTGCGATATGGCGCAAATTGTGAGCCGAAATGTGATTGAACATAACCACGTTTCCCGTGGCAAAACGCGAACATATAGCGGCCGGAAAAAACGGTGCCTGTGTCACAGGGTTAATATCATTCTGCAATGCCTTAAGAATAACCTTTCGAGACACGCCTGAGTAATCGGTCATTTCGCTGTTCTCATAAAACTGCTTGCCTGCATTTGTGGTGAAAATTACAATAACATCCTTGAACGATATCTCATTATCGGTGAAATTGTCACGCAGACGACCCGCATCAAGCAACTGTAAAAAGAGATGAATGACCGTTATGTGAGCCTTTTCTATCTCATCAAACAACACAATACAGCGCGGATTGTTCTCAACGAACGATGTAACGTTACCCGCCTTACCGTTTTTATAAACTTTATCCGAACCTGCAAATTCAATGCAGGCCTCTTTGTCGGCATATTCGCTCATATCAAAACGGCAGAAAGGCATTTCGAGAACCTTGGCAATATTCTCGGCCAAGAAGGTCTTACCCGTTCCCGGAGGGCCCGCAAAAAGGAATGTTGCGCGCGGTTTTTGACGCTTTTTATCGGTCAATGCCAAGAGTTCTGCCTGAAAATAACCAGTAGCAAAAACGTTTATAGCGTTATCCTGACCAAAAACACGGTCGGACAGATATTTTCTGAGTTGCTTTGTCTTTTTGGTAAGGTCGGCAAGATACTGCTTTCCGTCGACAGGTTCAACTTCATCCGGCAAATCTTCAATAGGCAACATCGACGGTGCAGGTGTGCCCTTAACCTTTTCGGCAGGACATTGGTTAGGCTTAGTATCAGGCGAAGCATCAGTATCCGCTTTTGCCTTGAACATAGCCGCGAGGTCGGCCTCAAGTGCACGCTTTTTGGCATCTTCCGGGGTTTCTTGTGGTGCTTCTTCAGGGGTAAATGCATTCTTTATGGCAGGTGTGGGGTTTCTAAGAAGATATTCAACCATCATATCAGGTGTCCACTCACCGCCATCGGCATAATCGGGGTCATCACCGAAATTTTGCATTATTTCGTCAAGTTTTTTGGCGTCTTCCAAAGAATAATCATACAGTGCCAAATGTGTAACAAGTTTTTCACGTGCTTTTTCAAGCGATGCTTCTGTTTCGTTTAAAAGGGCTTTTACCCTATCTGTATAGTCGTTTTTGAGAAAAATATTTCCCTTTGCGTCCTCCAAAGCCGCAAGCATAAAACCCTCAAGCGTCGGTTTTACTTTGGTTTTGACAACATTGTTTTCAATAAAACTCATATACCTCGTCATTGCAAAACTCAGTTTATTGGAACCCATAACAACACTCCTTTTGATTATTGTTCGCTTTAATTATCTGATAAAGTTGGTTTGTATCGGCTGTTCTTTTTCGGGCAGACCAAACGCATCCTTGCCCAAAGCAATACTTTTCATTAAAAAGACCATATTGCGTGCCAAAGTTCTCATACTCTGCAGACCTTCCCCGTCACCCTCTGCATCACCGATGTTACGACCGTGGACACTGTTCCAGTACTGACCCGATACCACAGGCATACCGCTCACGGTAAAATACTTATTTAGTTCATCAAAAGTGGATGAACAACCGCCACGGCGTCCCACGGCAACACTCGCGCCGACTTTCATGGTTTTTGAGAAAGGCGCACTGTAAAACAGTCGGTCAAGCAGTGAGATGAGCGTTCCGTTAGCCGAGGCATAGTAAACGGGACTGCCTATAACCAGACCGTCACACTCCTGAAATTTGGGTGCAAGTTGGTTTACAATGTCATCAAAGACGCATTTGCCGTTTTTTCTGCAAGAATAACAGGCAACACATCCGCGTATTGCTTTGTCACCCACCTGCACACATTCGACCTCTATCCCCTGTTGGAGAAAGACTTTCTTCATTTCATCCAACGCAACGGTTGTATTACCGCCTTTGCGGGGACTGCCGTTTATCATCAAAACCTTCATAATCTCACCGTCAATTCTGTTTTCTGACTATTTTATATTCATCATCAATGCGGAAAAACGGGCAATTCTTTTCTTTGGAGGTAATATATCGCATATAATCATCCTCATCCATTGAAGCCAGACAAACATAGCCTTCGTAGTCATCATCATAAACGTAGTACGAACACATTTCACAACTGTTGGCCGACAATATTCACCGCTTCCTTTCCTTTTTGAATACTCTTAAAACAAATTTTATCACAAAACCGTAACCATTTCAACCAAAAATGACAGTTTTGTTGTTGGTAAAATTACAATGTTGTCATAAATATTGAAGTTTTTTAGAATTTGCATTAAAATAGAGAAACAGTTATTCGAAATTAACTTTTGGAGATGAAAATATATGAAAAGAATGAAAGCAATTTTCAGCATTCTTCTTGTGCTGATGTTGATTGCACTCCCTTTGTCGGTCAGTGCAACAGGTAACACCGAGGGTGAAGTTTTTTCGCTGACGGTTGAATGTCTTATTGACGGTAAGGTACCTGAAAACACCGGTTTCACATTCAGCGTTTTTGAAGCAGAACTTATAAACGACCATGAAATTTATGTGCCCGGCAAACTCACACAGATTGCCGATTTTACAGTCAGCACCAAAACTGATACCGACGGTAAAAAGGTTTATACTTTTCCCTCAAAAGCCAAAAACGGCGGGTATCATTATTCATTAAAGTTGAGAAAATGTTCTAAAAAAGTATCACAACTTGATGATATAGAAATACGCATAGATTTCAAAGACTCAGATAACGTTGAGGCTGCGGTTTTCAAAAACGATGAGGTTTGGAATGATATGGTTTTTATCAACGAACCTGCTCTTGTGACCTTTAACTGCACGGCGGCGAAATCAGTCAAGGTTTCAACCAAAGATTGTGAAATTTTCACCAAGGTTTATGACGGTAACCTTTCCGCCGCCATTACTGAAAAGAACTACAAACTTGAAGGCATTGCCGAAGGTCACGAGGTTAAACTTAAATTTGAAAAAGCCGAGTTTGACTCCTCAAATGTCACAACCGCCAAAAAAATCACTGTAAGCGGTCTGTCACTCACGGGAAAAGACGCTGACAAATATACCCTTGAGGTTGACAGGTTTGAAATTCAGGGCAATATAACCAAACGTCCTTTAACCGTAACGGCAGACAACCTTGTTATGACTTTGGGTCAGAAAGAGCCCGCCCTTACCTATACCCTTTCAGAACCTTTGATGGGCGGCGACAAGGCGGTTGGGACATTGCACCGTGCCGCAGGCAACACCGTTGGCACCTACCCCGTGACACGTGGCACCCTGTCATTCGGCGACAACTATGAAGTCACCTTTGTTGATGGTTCGCTAACCATTTCCAACTTTCCCAACACCGAAATAAAAGATGAATCGACTTCGGTCAAAATTTCGGGTTATTTTAATAAAACATCAACCTTAAAGGTAACCGCTCTTGACCCAAACAGCGACGCTTATATCAATCTTTCAGCAAGTACCGTCTGGGGAAAAATCCTATTAGCCTATGATATTGAGTTTAAAACGGACGGTTTTGACGGAAACTTAAACATTTCCATTCCCGTTGACGAAAAATACAACGGCAAGTGTATTACGGTCTATCAACAGATGTCCAACGGCTCGATTGCCTGCTATAAACTCAATGCGGTTGACGGTATTGTTACTGTTTCAACCGATGAATGCTCACAGTTTATGCTTGTGGCCGAGAAAGACAAGGCCGAAGAGGATGGCTCATCGATTGCAATGGGCGTTTTGAAAACCATTCTTATCACCCTTGCGGTTATTGTGGGTATCGCACTGCTTATTGCACTTTTCTTCTTTGGAATGATATTCTTCAACAAAACTGAACAACTTAAATCCATTATTAAAGCAATAAAGAAGTTGTTCAGAAAATAATTCTTATATACAAAAAAACGGTGGCACAGCCACCGTTTTTTTATTTATCGCTATCAGTTTGATTGGGGAGAAATCCCTCAAATATGTATGCGTTGAAGGCAGATTTTGCTCCGTCAAGGTCTGATTGGCTTTGAAAGGTCCATCCAATGGGAAAAGCGCCTAATTTTTTGACTGCTTTGAAAAAGAAATATCCCTTAAACCTGTGCTCGTAAGACACAAAATCAGGTCGGCCAAGAAAATTGAGCAACAAAGCACCCGAAAGACGTTTGTAAAATGCCTCACCCTTAAAGGTTGTTGCCAACTGTCCTCTGCATATGTCTTTACGGTGCTTTTTGTACCAATAAAGCACTGTGGGATAGAACGATTGAATGAAGTACTTTCCATTGTATTCTGACAGAATATTATCGGTCACACGGCAAAGCGCATCACATTTCAAGGAGACGCATTTGAACTCAATCAGCAGCGGCACCTTGCCCTTGACAGTATCAAGACACTCTTGCAATGTTGGTATCTCACAGTCCGTCCCAAACAAACGCAGTTGCTTCAATTCTTTAAGGGTCTTATCCTCAACCTTACCGTCAACACCGCAGACTCGGTTGAGCGTGTCGTCGTGGAAAACAACCACTTCACCGTCTCTTGTCAAATGAATGTCTATCTCAACAGCAAATCCTAACTCCACTGCCCTTTTAATTGCGTTGAGTGAATTTTCAGGGGTGTTGTCAAGCAATCCGTGAAGTCCTCTGTGGGCAACATAAAGTCCGTTCAACAACTCCCTGTCACTGTGTCTGCGCAGATTTGGAAAATTAAGAAACAAAAACAAAATTGCGAGTGCCATAACAACACCCAAAACGATATAAAGAGTTGTCACGGTTAATCCTCCACATCAAAACTTTCGAGAACCGATCCCTTTTTCTGCGGTTTGGAATCTCCGTGGCGTACAAACAGCATTGTCACAAACGAAAGCGCCGAGAACAAAACGGCATACGGGAAAAGCACCGAATATCCCCAACCGAGATTGTCGATAAGAAAGCCTGACAAAAGCGGTGTGGTTATCTGCGCTGCCATCGAAAACGTGTAGTAAAATCCTGTATATTTACCCACATCCGACCCCGAACTCATTTCAACGACCATGGGGAACGAGTTGACGTTTATTGATGCCCAACCCACACCCACAAGGCCGAATATCGCATACATAATCGGGGTTTGAACCTTTATAAATATGGCAATAAGGTAACAAGCCGTCATTAGGGTAATACCAAGCAAAACCGCCTTTTTGCGGCCTATTTTCGAAGACAGGAAGCCAAGCGGGACAAAGGCAGCAATGGCGGCAACGGTGGCTACAAGCAAATAACTTGATGAAGTACCAAGATCTGCTCCCCATATTTCAACACAATAGCGTGAAAATGCAGTTGTAACAGCGTTATAAGCCATAAACCAAAGGAATACCGATAAAAGAATAAGCACAAGGCTGACCTTGACATCTTTGGGCATTTTGCCCTTAACCGCGACCTCCTGCGGTTCATCTTCAACGTGAGGAAGTTTGTTTTCGCGTAAGGCAAAGGTCTGCACAAGTACTGCGACCAACATAAAACCTGCAACAACAAGGAACACAGGCAGGAACGACTGGTCCTCGGAATAGGCTGAACTGCCATCGGCCCTTGTTTCAGACTTTAACATAAACATCATAACAACGGTAGCAAAAATACCGCCGATATACCCCACAAGGTTTATAACTGCATTAGCCTTACTTCGCAAAGGTTTAGGTGTAACATCAGGCATAAAGGCAACTGCAGGCGTACGGTAGACTGCCATTACAACAAGTATGGCCATCAAAGTAAACATAAATCCCCAAAAACTGCGTATCTCATTGAAAACACCCAAGACAACAAGCAGTACGACCGAGGCAACCGTGCCGAATAAAATATACGGTGTGCGTTTACCCAATTTTGTGTTGGTGCGGTCAGAAATTGCGCCAAACAGGGGCAGCATAAAGATAGCCAGAACATTGTCTATCGACATAATGGCATTTGCCGCAAAGGTTTTAAGTCCGAACACGTTTTCAAGCAAGTAAGGCACAACCTGGTCATAAAACTGCCAGAAACAAAGAATTGCCATAAAACTCAGCCCGATAAGTACAGTGCGCTTATAATTAAGTTTCATAATACCCTCCGTTTTAAACATTGGTTTTTATTATTATACCACAAATGGTTGGCTTATCAAGTTATTAAGCGGATATTTTGATGTTGTATTTTGTCGTTATGAGTGATATACTGTTTTTAAAACAAAAAAGGAGTGAGACCGCTTGAGTAACCGTGCCAAAAATTTCTTTTCCGGACGTAATATTTATCTTGGAATATCATTGCTCGTTTTTGTAGGTCTTATGGTGCTTGGCACACTCACTTTGGGTCCTAAAATTGTTGATATTGCGCGTGACCCCGAAAGATTTCAGCAACTTTTGGGTGACACTCCGATAAAAAGTTCCCTTATTTTTTTTGGAGTACAGTTTGTTCAAGTACTGTTTGCGTTTATCCCAGGTGAATTTATAGAGGTTGGCGCGGGGTATGCCTTTGGTTGGATTTGGGGAACACTGCTTTGCCTTTTGGGCGTTGCCGTTGCAACACTTATAATATTCAGCCTAACAAGACTTTTAGGACGCAAATTCACCAATATTATGATTGATTCAAAAGATCTCAAACGCCTCAAATTTCTTAATGACGAAAACAAACTGATATGGATGTTTGTCTTACTCTATTTTATCCCCGGCACACCCAAAGACCTTATCACATATTTCGCGGGTGTGACCAAGATAAAGTTCGGAACATTTATGGCAATCAGTACCTTTTGCCGAATTCCCTCGGTGCTGACGTCAACTTTGGCAGGTGATGCCATTGTTGACGGGAATTATCTGCAATCGGTCATTATATTCGGAATAACAGGTCTTATCGGTATCGGTGGCTATTTTCTCTATAACCACCTTTCAAAAAAGCACAGCCACCGAAAAAACTCAAAAACCGCCGACGGGGAGTGTAAGTAAAACTAAAAATCGGCACGGTGTTGATTTATTAAAATTGCAACTATGAGATTGATTAAAAAACAGACTGTTAATATTGTAAACAAAAAGCAGAGGTTTCCCTCTGCTTTTTTATTGTAAGTAATAAGGTTTAATTAGTATGCAACGCCCTGTGCAATCATTGCTTCGGCAACCTTTTCAAAGCCTGCAATATTAGCACCTGCAACAAGGTCGTCACCGAGACCGTACTTATTTGCGGCCTTGATAGAACTTGCAAAGATGTTGCTCATGATGGTGTGAAGTTTTGCATCAACTTCTTCACTTGACCAACTGTAACGCATAGAGTTCTGGCTCATCTCAAGACCAGAAACTGCAACACCGCCTGCGTTAACTGCCTTAGAAGGTGCAACGATTACGCCGTTCTCTTTGAGGTATGCAACAGCCTCGTTGGTGGTGGGCATATTAGAAACCTCAACATAATATTTAACACCGTTGGCAACAATTTTCTTAGCCTCTTCAACGTCAACCTCATTCTGGGTTGCGCAAGGCATAATGATGTCAACCTTAGTGCCCCAAGGCTTCTCACCCTTAAAGAACTTGACACCAAACTTATCAGCATAATCTTCAACTCTATTGCGGCAGGATGCACGCATTTCAAGCATAAAGTTTATCTTTTCCTCGGTTGCAACACCGTCAGGATCGTAAACATAACCGTCGGGACCCGAAATGGTAACTACCTTACCGCCAAGTTCGTTAATCTTTTTAACGGTACCCCAAGCAACGTTACCGAAGCCTGATACAGCAAAGGTCTTGCCCTTGATATCGTCACCAAAATATTTCAGCATTTCAACTGCATAGTAAACAGCACCGAAACCGGTAGCCTCGGGACGGATGAGAGAACCGCCGTAAGAAATGCCCTTTCCGGTCAGAACGCCTGTAAACTCGTTCTGAAGTCTCTTATACTGGCCATAGAGGTAGCCAACCTCACGTGCGCCAACTCCGATATCACCTGCAGGAACGTCGGTATTGGGGCCGATGTGCTTAGCAAGTTCGGTCATAAAACTCTGGCAGAAACGCATAACTTCGCCATCAGACTTGCCTTGGGGGTCAAAGTCAGAACCGCCCTTACCGCCGCCCATAGGCAAGGTTGTGAGAGAGTTCTTGAAGGTCTGCTCGAATCCGAGGAACTTCATAATGCTCTCGTTAACGGTGGGATGGAAACGCAAGCCGCCTTTGTAAGGACCGATAGCAGAGTTAAACTGAACTCTGAAACCGCGGTTAACCTGAACTTGACCGTTATCGTCAACCCAGGAAACACGGAACTTGATAAGTCTTTCGGGCTCGACCATTCTTCCAACAATGTCAAGTTTCTCATACTCGGGATGTGCATTTACAACCGGCTCGATAGACTCCAAAACCTCTTTAACGGTCTGATGAAATTCGGTCTCACCGGGGTTGCGCTTTTCCATATCAGCGTAAACCTTGTTAAGATACTCGTTATTAAACATTTATTTTTCCTCCAAACATAGTTTATTAACAGAACTATTATAGAGTAATTCAATTACTCTGTCAATAAAAAATTGCACTAAAACACACAATTTTTGTAAAATTTAGGCTTAATCCAACTCTTTAAGACCTGTGTAAAGTTCATAGTACCTGCCTTTGAGGGACAACAACTCATCGTGGGTACCGCGTTCAATTATCTCACCCTTTTCAAGTACCATTATGGCATTGGAATTTCTGACGGTTGAAAGTCGGTGAGCGATGACAAATGTAGTCCGGTCTTTCATCAGTCGGTCCATACCGTGTTCTATGTGACGTTCGGTTCTTGTATCAACCGAACTTGTTGCCTCGTCAAGCACAAGAATAGGCGCTTTAGACAATGCGGCTCGGGCAATGTTCAAGAGTTGACGTTGACCTTGTGAGAGGTTGGCACCGTCACCCTCAATCTGTGTGTTATAACCGTCAGACAGACGCATTATAAAACTGTGGGCACTGGCAGTTTTGGCGGCGGCAATAACCTCGTCATCGGTGGCATCAAGCCGTCCGTAACGGATGTTTTCCATAATGGTTCCGCTGAACAAATGGGTATCCTGCAAAACCATTGCTATATTCTTACGCAGTTCATCACGGCTGTATTCCCTTATGTCAACGCCGTCAATGGTGATACTGCCCTCGTCAACATCATAAAAGCGGTTGAGCAGATTGGTAATAGTGGTCTTGCCTGCTCCCGTTGAGCCAACAAATGCAATTTTCTGACCGGGTTTTGCATAAAGCGAAATGTTTTTAAGAATTACCTTGTCGGGGTTATAACCGAAAGTGACATCCTTTATCTCCACAAAACCTTTCATTTGGTCACCATTTTTGGCATCTTCGGCATCGGGTTGCTCGGGTTCAGCATCCATTATGGCAAACACACGCTCCGCGCCTGCCAAAGCGGCAAACACGGTGTTTATCTGCATCGAAAGTTGATTTATAGGCATTGAGAAGTGACGTGAATAGTTGGCAAATACCGTAAGGTCACCGGGACCAAAGCCGGTAAGACACATAAGCACACCGCCGACACCAATAGTGACGGCATAACTTATCATACTCAAGTTGTGCATAATGGGACCCATTATGCCACCGTAAAACTGCGCCTTGAACTGTTTGTCACGCATATCGTCATTAAGTAGCAGAAACTCATCAACACAGGTTTCCTCATGGTTAAAGACCTTAACAACCTTCTGACCTGTAACGGTTTCTTCAATATAACCGTTGACAGCGCCCAAAGCCGCCTGCTGACCTGAGTGATATTTCCTCGACCTTGAGCCTATAATTGCGCCGCCCTTGACAAAAATCGGGATAAAAACAACCGTAATAAGCGTTAACCAGATATTGGTGGTAATCATGAACACCATTGTGCCTAAAATTGAAATAAATCCCGAAACAACCGATGTGAGCGAGTTGTTCAACATAACGTCGATATTGTCAACATCATTCGTAAAACGGCTCATAGTTTCGCCGGTAGGTGTGGAGTCAAAATACCTTGTAGGCAGTTTTATCAGTTTTTCAAAAAGTTCGTTACGTATTCTTTCGGTAGCATTCTGAGAGACAGTCAACATAATTCTTGCCTGCATATAACTTGAGAAAACTCCCAACAAATAGACGCAAAGCATTATGAATATTGCGGCAAGGACATACACCGCCACCTCTGCAAACTCTCCCCAAGACACAATTTCGGCAAAAATCGGTGCCTGACTTACCTTGGAAATGATACTGTCGGCAATTTTTCCGACAGGGGTGAGGCTTATATCAGCATTTGGCGCTACCGCAAGTGTTATTCGGTTGATTATGGGTGCCAACATATAACCGCCGATAAGCGATGTCAATGTGCTTATAAGCATACAGAAAACAACCGCGACAATACGTAATTTATAGCACGAAACATACGCCCACAGTCGTTTTATTGTTGCACCTGTGTTCTTGGGTTTGCCGTGAGGCATAGGGCCTCCCCTGCCACCCCTCGGTCCCATAGGCATACCCCGTTTTTCGTTTGCGGCTTTCAGGTTATACTGCCTTTGGAGGTCTTCCAATGTACGTTTAGCCATTGTTCTTTGCCTCCTTTTCCATTTGGGAGTAGTATATCTCCTGATATTCGGTATTATTGGCAAGCAATTCCCCGTGGGTGCCGACACCCGTTATATGTCCGTCATCCATTACAATGATTTGGTCGGCCTCAATGACACTGGAAATTCTCTGAGCAATAATTATCTTGGTGGCATCGGGAATGTCCTCTTTGAAGGCACGGCGTATACTGGCCTCAGTGGCGGTATCGACGGCACTTGTTGAGTCATCAAGAATAAGTATCTTCGGCTTTTTCAAAAGAGCACGGGCAATACACAATCTTTGCTTTTGACCGCCCGAAACATTTGAACCGCCCTGACCCAAATCACTGTCGTATCCGTCGGTGAATGAGGTTACAAACTTATCGGCCTCGGCACTTTTGGCGGCGGCAAAAATCTCTTCGTTGGTTGCATCTTGGTCTCCCCAAAGCAGATTTTCCTTGATAGTTCCGCTGAACAGAACATTTTTTTGCAGAACCATGCTAACCCCTTCACGAAGGTTGTAGAGCGAATAATCGCGCACATTGACACCATCAACCAGCACCTCGCCCTCGTCAACGTCGTAAAGGCGGGGTATCATTGAAACCAATGTTGTCTTACCGCAACCCGTTGAGCCGATAATTCCCACCGTTGAGCCTGCATCAATAATAAGGTTGATGTTATTAAGCACCGCCTCTTCACTGTTTTTATAGTAACGGAATGAAACGTTTTTGAATTCTATTTTTCCGTTTTCAACCTCTTTTTCAGGATGCTTGGCATCAATATCTGTAATATCAATTTCCTCGTTGAGCACCTCTTTGATACGCTTGGCAGAAGCCAATGCTCTGGCAGAGGTCATCAACAGCATCGTCACCATCATAATAGACATCAGAATCTGTGAAACATAGGTCAGAAACGCCGAAAGACTGCCGACCTCCATATCTCCGCCCGCTACAGAATTTGAACCGAGCCACAGAACAATGAGCGTTGTGACATTCATAAAAATGGTCGAAACAGGTCCCATAAATATCATAATCTTCATGGCCGACATACCTGATTTTTTTAATTCACCGTTAGCAGTTCTGAACTTATCGTTTTCGTGGTCCTCACGCACAAACGACTTAACAACACGTACGTTTGTAACGCTTTCCTGAACAGTCGAGTTGAGTTTGTCTATCTTTAACTGCATTTTCGAAAAAAGTCGGAATCCCATAAAAATCAGGCCCATTATGGCAAACATCATTAACGGCACGGTAACGGCAAGCACAACCGATAGGTCGGGTTTGAGCACAACCGCCATAATGATACCGCCAATCATCATACCCGGTGAGCGCAAAGCCATTCTCAACAGCATATTGACAAAATTCTGCAACTGAGTAACATCATTGGTCAAGCGGGTCACAAGGGAACCTGTTGAAAACTTATCAATATTTTTAAATGAAAACTCCTGCACCTTTTTATACACATCGGCTCTCAAATCCGCGGCGAAACTGACCGAAGCCTTGGCACCAAAATAGGCGCCGCCCACACCGCCAACCATCATCATAGCGGCAATTCCAATCATTCCAAGTGCAATCAGAATGCTTTTGGTGACGGTAAGTGTGCCGGCACGGCCTGCATCAATAACAACGGCCAACATAAAGGGCATCAGCATCTCGCCAATGACCTCAACTATCATACAGATTGGTCCCGTTATAAAATACTTGAGGTAAGGTTTTATATATTTATACCACTGTTTCATCCAGACTCTCCTTTAACTCGCGGGTGGTTACCTTATCGGCTTCAATTAGATTACTATGCATTCTTTGTGTAAATTCGAACAGCAAATCAATCTCTGCATCTGTAAAGCCCTTAAACATAAGTCGGTCGATAGCGCCGAAAATATTGCGCGTCTCATCGATAATCTTCGTGCCCTTGTCGCTTATACAAATATCGTTTCGACGGCTGTCATTCACGGCAGTATTACGTATGACAAGGCCGTTTGATTCCAATTTTTTAAGCGTAACTGCGACGGCTGCAGGACTGATATTAAAATGCTCGGCAATCTGACGTTGGGATATTTTATCATTTCTTGAAATATACATCAACATCATATGTTGGCTTCGGTGAATACCGAAAGCCTCAACCGCGTGTTTTTCAAATAACTTCCTGTGAGCACGGTCGGTGTGGCGTGAAATCTCGGCCAGTTTTTTAATCTTTGCGCTGTGTTCGTTGTTATACATATAATACACCTCAAAGAAAAAAGTTAACGCGTTTGTTAACACGTTAACCATTTTACCACAATGCATATTTTTGTCAATAGAATTAAGCATATTTTCCTAAATTTTTTGCAAACTTTCTGTGAACAAGTTCCACGGGAAAATATTTTCGGGGATGGCTGTAAATTTTACACTTTTTCCACTTGTTTCAAACCCTATGAGTCTTGAAAAAAGCGCAACCTGACATTTGACATCAGAGCCGTATTTACGGTCACCCAGAATAGGGTGTTTTCGCGAGGCAAACTGCACCCTTATCTGATGTGTGCGACCTGTGAAAAGCCGTATCCTGACTAAAGACACAATACCGTTTTCTGTTTCGGTTGTATCAACACGCCAGAACTCCAATTTTGCAGGTTTCACACCTTTTCGTTCCCTTTTTACTGTATATGTCTTATTTTTCACACGGTCATGATACAAAAGGTCCTCAAAAACCCCGTGTTCGTCAACCTCGCCCGAAACCACAGCAAGATATTCTTTTTCAAAGGTCCTGTCGGTTATCTGACGCGAGAGTTCCGCCGCCGTTCGGGGATCATTTGCATAGACCATAACTCCCGAAACCTCACGGTCAAGTCTGTGAACCGCCAACAGTTTCTTATCCCCTTTAGCCAACAATGTCGGAATTCCGGGTGCCTTTGAGTCCTCTGAACTGACGCACTGAGGCTTTATGCATACCGTAATACACGAATCACTGTACAGTATTTTGATTTTTTGTTCCACAAAAGCACCCCCCTTTTTGAATTGTATCATATGTGTATTAAAATATCAACAAGGTTGACAACAATCTGCTAAAATGATATAATTTAATTGACAAAACACTCGAAAGGATGCTGAATATGGAAGAAAACAGAACCCCTGTCAACACACCCACCATTGGGAATGAGGCTGAAACTTTTGCGGGTAAAGCACCCACTCCCCCGCCAGCCTATGGCTATCCCAACACACCGCCTCATCCTCCCGTTCAGGGACGACCTCCCTATCCCTCATACCCCGCCTACAAACCTGTTTCTCCCGTAAAGATTCCAAAACCTTTCTACGGCTTCAACATTGTTGCTTTGGTTGTGGGTATATTCTCGCTTCTTAGCGGAATCTCAAACCTTTCCGATGCCATTGAAGTGTTGTATGACTGCCTTTCAATGAATATGGGCCGTTTTGAGTCTCTTGGGTATTATGTTGCCAACAGCACGACAGGTCTTATTGTTGCAGCAGTTTGCCTTGTTTTTGGTTTCATCGGCTATCGAAAGAAGGAAAATTACGGCCGTTCTTTGGGACTGGCGGGTCTTATCTGCGGTGGAATCGGTTTTATAAGTTATGTTGCTTCACTTATTATTTTCTTAATTGCTTAACTCTAATACATTATAAAGCAGACCGTTCACGGTATCCCGTGAACGGTCTATGTTTTATTCGTCTATATCTTCTTCAACCTCTTGTGGTGAAAGAACGGTTACATTTATCTCAAGAACACGGCGTTCAGACACCTTAGTGACTTTAACGAACAGATTTTCATATCTGAACTCGTCACCCTCTTCGGCAATTTTGCCGAGTTGCTCAAGCACCCAACCGCCGACCGATACCGACTCAGACTCGCCGTCAACGGTCAGTTCAAAATACTCAAACAACTTTTCAACCTGAGTACTGCAAAGCACCTTAACACTGCCGTCATCGTTCTGTTTAAACTCCTCAACAACCTCGTCATACTCGTCCCAAATCTCACCGACAAGTTCTTCGAGGATGTCTTCCATCGTAGCAATACCGATGGTACCGCCATACTCATCAGAAACGACCGCCATATGAGTCTTTTCCTTCTGCAAAAGTTTTAACAGTTCACTGATAGGCATTTGTTTGGCAACAAAAACAGTGTCCTTTATAATAGATTCAACCGATTGACCGCCTGTAACAACATGCTTGTTAAAATCGCGGATATGTATAACACCCACGATGCTGTCAACCGTTTCGTCATAAACGGGCAACCTTGAAAAACCGGATTCATCAAAGGCTTTGGTTATCTCCTCAACACTGTCGTTCTTATCGACTGCTACGATATCAACTCTTGGAGTAAGCACGTCACCAACAGGGCATTCGCTGAATGAAATAGCCGAGCGGATAAGGTCGCTCTCCTCCTCATCAAGTCCGCCTCCCTCTTCGGCCTCATCAACAATGTTAATAAGTTCGTCACCTGTGATGGCATCCTGACTCTCAAGTTTGAACAACTTTTTGAGCATTTTTTTCCAAACCACAAAAAATGCCACAAAAGGTGAAAAAATGAACATCAATACCTTCAAAAACGGGGCGGCAACGCAGGCAAACTTTTCAGGCTTTTCCTTGGCGATACCCTTGGGTGAAACCTCACCGAAAATGAGTATAAGTACCGTCATAACAACGGTTGACATTGTAGAGCCCAAACCCTCTCCGAGCGCATCAATAAACAACACCGTTGCAACCGATGCCGATGCAATGTTAACAATGTTGTTACCGATAAGCACGGTGGATAGCATTTTGTCATAGTTATCGGTCATCGAGTATGCCAGAGCGGCTCTGCGATTACCTTCATCAGCCATCATTTTAAGCCTGATTTTGTTGAGTGATGTGAATGCTGTTTCCGACGCCGAAAAGAACGCCGAAAAGGCTACAAGGATAATGAGAATTATTATCTGCGGCCAACTGTCCGGATCCAAGATGGAATCCCTCCTAAGTTAAAAATTTCACGCAAGCAAAACTTACGCAAAATAATGATAACACAAACCCTTTTATATTGCAAGTAAAACAGCAATATTTAACCAGTTTAATTTCTATTGACTATTGCAAGAATTGTTGCCACCGCTTATAAACCACAGTTTGCTCATAAAAAAGGATGGTCTAAGCCATCCCTTAAAAAATCACATTTCCAATATTCTCATTGCGATGAAGAAGTATACTATAAGCGACAGAACATCAACAATGGTGGTAATAAACGGGCTTGCCATAACAGCCGGGTCAAGTTTTACGGCTTTTGCCAAAATAGGCAGACTGCATCCCACCAATTTTGCGACAAACACCGTCACAACCAATGTCAGGCTTACGACCGCCATTTCGGAATAAGAAACCGCCATTTTGAGTAAAAGGTTATCAATAAAGATAATCTTCAGATAACCAACCACCGCCAAAGTTACACCGCAAAGCAATGCAACCCTCAGTTCCTTCCAAAGTACCTTTAAAATATCCCTCAGTTCAATCTCGCCAACCGCCATTCCGCGGATAACAGTGGCCGAGGACTGACCGCCTGCATTACCGCCCGTGCCCATAAGCATCGGAATAAACGATATAAGCACAGGGAAAACACTTAAAGCCGTTTCAAATGAACTTATGATTATGCCCGTGAAGGTTGCCGAGAGCATAAGCAAAAGCAACCACGGGATGCGTGTGAGCCATATATTAAAGACACCGGTTTTAAGATACGGTTTATCAGTCGAGGTAATAGCCGCCATACGCTCGATATCCTCGGTTGCCTCCTCCTCAATAACGTCAATAGCGTCATCAACCGTAACGATGCCGACAATTCTCCCCTCTTTATCAACAACAGGAAGTGCCAACATACCGTATTTCGAGAAGGTCTGTGCAACAATTTCCTTATCCTCATAAGCGTCAACACTTATGACATTGGTTTCCATAATATCTGAAACTATAGCATCGGCATCGGCCATAAAAAGGTCTTTAACCGAAACAGTGCCGACCAATTTGCGCTTTTCAGTGACATAGCAGGTATACACCGTTTCCTTGTCAATACTTTCCCTTCGTATCTTGTTAAAGCATTGTTCGACAGTAAGTTCTCTGTTTAACGAAACATACTCCACCGTCATAATACTGCCAGCCGAATCCTCAGGGTATTTGAGCAGTTCATTTATCTGACGACGAACATTCGGGTCGGTGTTTTTTAAAATCCTTGTAACAACATTGGCCGGCATTTCTTCGATAATATCGACCGTATCATCCAACCACAGTTCATTGAATATCTCGCGAAGTTCGATATCACTGAAACTTTTGATAAGCAGTTCCCTGTCATCGCTTTCCATATAGGAAAAGGTCTCGCCTGCCAAATCTTTTGGCAGAATTCTAAATACAAGAGGAATTTCCCTATCACTTAAGTTGCCTATTATTTCGGCAACATCGGCAGGGTTTTGTTCAACCAACAGGTTGTGCACCCGCACAAAAGCGTGTGCTTCAACAAGTTCCAAAACCGTCTGCATCATTTCTTCTCTTTCCATTGTAATTACTCCTTTCTTGTCGCAGTTAAAACTGCTTCATTGACAGCAAGAAAGGTACAAAACGGCAGAGATACCATCACTAAATGAGAGAAAAACGGAAACCGACCGTTTTTCTCAAGGTACCTCGGGGCTTCATACCGCTACTACTACTGCCGGCATCCATTTAATTCTCACCTCTTTTATAAAAACAAATAAATATTATATCAAAAACCATTCGGTTTATCGGGCAAGTAATTATACCACCAATACACCAATGTGTCAACCCACACATTTGAGCCCCTGCTCTGAAATCATCCATTCATATAGTAACCGTACATTTGAGTTTGATACCTCGCTAGCACGGATATTGACCAAAACAGGTGCTTTGAGGGTATATTTGCCTGTGTTGACGTTATCCTCTGTCGGTTCAACGCCGTCGATTTTAAGCGAAACAAACCCATTGCCAAGCAAGTGGTTGCATTGGCTGAACAGCGCATAACCCAAACCGCCGTCACGGTTGTCGTAAGACAGTTCTGCCTTGAACTCACCTTTATTGGTCACCACAGTCGATATCACGTTGTTAATCTTCACATCTTGACCAATATATTTTTCAAAAGCATTCTGCACCGCGCTTCCTGCCCTCTGACCAAACGGGACAACAGGCATTGCCTCACCGCCAATGGCTGACCAATCGGAAGTTTGGCCCGAAAACAATGCTATCAGTTGCTCCAAAGAAACCGAATCAACCTTTTGCCTGCCATTGGTCAAAAAAACAAGGGCATCCTGTTTTACCTCGGTCGAACTGAACTTCAAAGCAGTGGTGCTCAATGCCTGTTCAGCAATACTTCCAAAGCCGTGTGCCACAACTATGTCACACTCGTTATTTATAAGTTTCACATAGCACTCATCCGTGGTATCGCAAACTGTTATAATTGTTGCGTCAGCATCAAAGCCGAGAATAGCCGAAACATAACTCAAGGCCATCTCAACCGTATTGGGTGTTGCAGTGATTCTCGGCAAATTTTCTTGGGTGAAAACAATGCTTCCATCTGCAACACGGGATTCTTTCTTGTCTTTGCAACCAACCGCAAGAATCAACACAAGGCAAAGTAATAAAACAAAAAATTTCCTCATTTTGCCACCTCTCAATGCTGAATCTGTTGTAGAGTATTCATTAACGGTTTAAGCGATGAGTCAAACACCATTGCTCTGCCGTCACTGAACACCGAAAGCAGTTGCGTCTTGCCCGATTCGGAAACCGTGATGAAATCACAGTTTTCAAAGCAGAACTCATTGGAATAAAGGTCATAAAGACCGTACTTTGAGTTGCTCGGATTTTGGAGTACAATGTATCTTCCGCCAATACTCTGACGGGTATAGTGATACTTTATCCAATCGGTTCTCTGCTTGTTACTGACCGTCACAAAACATACCCTTTTATCATTTTTGTCGGTAACTATTACCGTATTTGAGATTCGGTCGGCCATTTCACCAAAGTCACCGATGCTGACAATATTCTCGCCATCCTCGTTAAATATCGTTCCCGTTCCCGTATAGGTGCAGACAAAAAGTCCTCCCAACGAAACATCACTGTCAGGGAACTGACCTGTTTCGGTACAGGAAAACGGCTTATCGTTTTCGATGTAGAAATATTCGGCACGTCCTGTGTCAAAATTGGTCTTTTTGTAAATCAGACGCTCTGAATTAATAATCTCAATACTGCCTTTATCACAAAGAATAGACTTTATATTGTTTTTTTCCATATTTATAATATGAAAATATCCATCCTTTGCACAGGCAAAATATCCCTTTTCACTGTTATAGTTTATAAGTCGGTACTGCGGTTCGAAAAACCACTCGCCTTTTGTATCAATAACGCCAAAAAGTCCGTTTTCAGCCTGTACAACGGCATAACCTTTTTCAAACTCACTGCAGGAAATAAATTTTTCGTAATACTTCTTTCCCCTGTAGTCGATATAATACGCGTAAGACTTCTTAGCCTTGTTTTCTGGGTCTGTGACCGTAACGTTAACGGGTGCAAGTCCGTCCGAAAAAGCACCGATTGTGTAGTTAGTGTTAACATCCTCAGCCAGTGTTCTTTCAAAAATAAATCTGCGTTTGCCCTTAAAATCATAAAAATCAAGATATGTATATTTAACATTTTTCACGGTACGCGTGCGTTCAAGAATAACACGGTCGGCACCAACCGAACGAAATGCACAGTTATTAGGTATAGTAAATCCCCACGAGCCGTCTGATGCCGTAAGATACCGCTCACCTTTAAAAACATCGGAGCCGTCACTACCCTTTATAAGTTCGTAAACAAAGGAACCCTCATCGGTTCTGTGTTTTTTGACAGCGTCATACACTGCATCAACCACAACGGCACCCTGACTGTTGCAAAGCCCGTATTTGGGCAGTTTCAAAAGTTTATCACTGCCCTCTTTTGTGCTTTTATATTCAACAAAATCACCCACAAACGGCAACAGTTCACCGTAAGTTTCTAAAGGTTTCAGACTGTCAGTGTATTCCTTGTTAAAACGAGTCAGAACAAACCCGTCCGCCGTTGCAGACACAATCGGGTCATTTTTAAGTTTAAAATACCGATTTTCGGTATCAGTCGTATTTGACCAGCAAGCCGTAAAAGACATAGCCGTCAAAACACTAAGCACAAAACATATATATTTCAAAGGCTTCAATTTTCTTACTCCCTTTCCAAAGTTAAATTTACAGTTTATTGTATCATCTTTTTTGCCATTTGGCAACGGTAAACCGCACTTATGCAAAAATTTCACATTTTTTATTGACAAATTCTGATTTTGAAGTATAATGTGGATGTTAACACTAGACGAAAGGAGATTATTATGCAGAAGTTTATTGTTATGCACGATATTGACATTGCCGATTTTATTCAGACTCTTGACAAGTGCCGCGGTGATGTGTTTCTTGAGACCGATGAGGGTGACGTTCTCAACCTAAAGTCTAAACTTTGTCAGATGATCGGTATTGCCAACATTTTGAAAGATGCCATAATCAAAGAGGTTACCATCCGTTGCACCGTCCCCGAAGACGAAAGCCTTTTGTTCAGATTCAACCTTTACAAAGAGGTTCCTCAATCTGACGATGAGGATGAAGAAGACGAATAAAAAAAACAAAACTGTCTCACTTTTTAAAGTGGGACAGTTTTTTGTTACAGTAACGCTTTAAGTATGCAATCAGCCGTGGCGACATTGTTGGCAATAGGAATGTCATACACCTGCGCTATTCTTAAAAGTGCCTTTACATCGGGGTCATGAGGCATTGCCGTCAAAGGGTCGGAAAAGAAAATAATAATATCTATCTCACCCGTAGCAACACGCGCGCCAATCTGCTGATCACCACCCAAAGGACCGCTTAAATATGCCTTGACGGGCAATCCTGTTGCTTCGGTAATCTTGGATGAGGTTGTACCCGTTCCACAAAGGAAATGGTGCGACAAAGCCTCATAATTATTCTTACACCATTCAATCAACCTGGGTTTCATATTATCGTGTGCTATCAAAGCAATTCTTTTGGCCATTTTTACTACTCTCCTTAAAAAACAATTCTTATCGTCGTCCCAACACCCAATTCACTTTCGACCGAAAGTGAAGCGCCGAGACATTTTGCACCGTGTTTGACGATGGAAAGTCCAAGCCCTGTTCCGCCAATTTCTTTTGAATGACTTTTGTCCACACGGTAAAATCTTTCAAAAATACGGTCAACATCCTCATTGGGAATTCCTATACCGGTATCCTTTACAGTCAGTTGGATACCGTCCATACACTGCTTGAGTTTGACCGTAACCTTGCCGTTTTCACGGTTATATTTTATGGCATTGTCACAAAGGTTGAAGATTATTTCCTCAACTATCTTGTGTGATGCTACAATTTCAAGATGCTCACCAACAAGTTCCGTTGTAACCTTGCACTCATCTGCCGCCATTTCAAGTTGTCCCAAAACATTCTGGCACAACTCATAAAGATCAAATCTTTCGTTCTCTATAGGGAGTTCCTGACCGTCAAGCCGCGAAAGTTTAATTATGTCACCCACAAGTGTTATTAGACGTTGAGACTCATCATATATCTTGCCCGCAAAACGTGCAATGTCTTCCTGCTTTGCAATACCCGCCTTGATTATCTCGGCATAACCGGAAATAGATGTCAACGGGGTTTTTAGTTCGTGTGAAACATTTGCCGTAAAATCCCTACGCATCGCATCCTGATTTTCATGCTCACGGCGCAGGTCGGCTATCTGTTGGGCAATCTGCGTGTTCTGTGCCTCAATTCGTTCAACCAACGGGGATAATTCCTTATAACAGATTGTTTTCTTGGGGTCGGACGGGTTAAGTTGATTTATTGGCTTTATGATAGTTTTTGAAGCCTTGAATGCCACCAACACCGAAACGGCAGTTTCAAGAGTGAGCAAAACTGCCATGGGCACCAGCAACTCAAATACCGATGTGTCGTGGTCGGCATAAACATAATACACAACCGCAAACAAAACGCCAAATACTACAACCGACATAATGACAGAAACCAAAACAATATAACGTGTGATTATTCCCTTAAGACTTTTCATCAGTTATCACCTGCTATCTTATAGCCAATACCTCTGACCGTCTCGATAACCTCTCCTCCGGTGCCCAACTTCTGCCGAAGCGTCCTAATATGTACGTCGACCGTACGGCTCTCACCGTCAAAGGAATACCCCCAAATGTTGTTAAGTATCTGGTCGCGGTTAAGCACTACATTGCGGTTCTCAAGCAGAAGACACAACATTTCAAATTCCTTAAGTGTCAACTGAACACCGTGACCGTCAACCTTTACAACGTGTTTCTCAGGGCAGACGTAAAGATTTTTTACAGTAAACTCTGAAGATTTACACTCAGATTTCGAGTTCCTCAGTCTTGCCTTAACACGTGCCACAAGTTCCATCATACCAAACGGCTTAGATATGTAATCGTCGGCGCCCAATTCAAAACCCTTCACCTTATCAAGTTCAGAGCCTTTCGCCGTCAACATTATAACAGGGATATCCTTAGTTTCATCAGAGGTCTTGATTTTAGATAAAATGCTAAGGCCGTCTTCTTCGGGTAGCATTATATCTAGCAAGATGAGTCTGGGCTTTTTACTGACCAACGCTTTATAAAACTCAGACGGCGTATCAAATCCGTGAGCCTCAAACCCCGTACTGTTAAGCGTGTATACTACCAATTCTCGTATATTCTCATCATCCTCAACAAGATAAATCACATTCTTCCCTCTTTTCATCATTAATCACAAGTACATTATACATAACTGCTACCGTTTTGAAAAGTATTTTTTATTAAATCAGTGTTAAATCATTAAAAAATCCAAGGCAATTGGGCAAAAAACAGTTAATATTGATGCCATGTAAATTATTTCTCATAACTTCCATTCGTACACCGATTGAAAACTGTATAAAAAACAAAAAAACTCCGACCGACTAGGTCAGAGTAATTTTCAAAATTTTTGAACACACCCTGAAAACTGAACAAGAAAAGAATCACAAAGAGGTTAAAGGTCAAGCCCTCGGTCTATTAGTACTGCCTAGCTGAACACGTCGCCGTGCTTACACATGCAGCCTATCAACCCGGTAGTCTTCCGGGGACC
>JAZNBS010000032.1:0-82055 GCA_045587185.1 Acutalibacteraceae bacterium | reverse complement strand
ACCACCGTTTTGCGACACAAAGTGTCAAAAAAGTGGTTTGGAATATTGCTTAAGGCACCCAAAACAAAGGTAGGTGTAAAGGGTAAGGGAGAGGTGGATGTTCTGAACCTTAAATGCGACCCAGTGTTGGCTAAGGGGTTGTTTGAAAGCCACAAAGGTATTATACCTGCATACCATATGAACAAGTATCATTGGATATCGGTGGTATTGGACTGCGATGTCCCGTTTGATGAAGTAAAAGAACTTATAAATCTCAGTTTTTCCCTAACATTAAGCAAGACGAGTTGACATAGCATCACAAAAATTTGCGGTGTGGGGAAGTTGCACAAATTTTGATATAAATATTAAAAATAATATACTAATTTTTAAGCGTTTATTCATTGACAAAAACCGACAGTTTTGGTATACTGAATTCCGTGAGGTTTCACGCTACTGACGGTATGTGGTTTAACACAATGGGAACGTGAAATTAGTATATTGCCGACCGTCTGGGCAGATCTCCGCATTTTTAAAAGTGGGAGTCTGTCCTTTTTTTGATTTCTGAAACAATTTTGGAGGATTTGTTATGAAAAAGATTGCAGTTGTAATGGGTAGTGACAGCGACCTGCCAGTAGTTGAAAAGGCTGTAAATACCCTTAAAGAATATGGTGTGCCCTATGAGGTGCACGTTTATTCTGCGCACAGAACCCCCGATGAGGCGGCACAGTTTGCAAGCAACGCCCGTGAAAACGGCTTTGGTGCTATTATTGCAGCTGCAGGTATGGCTGCACATTTGGCGGGCGCAATGGCCGCAAGGTCAACGTTGCCTGTTGTCGGCATCCCCGTAAAATCAACTAATCTTGACGGTGTTGACGCACTTTTGTCGACGGTACAGATGCCCTCAGGTATGCCTGTTGCAACCGTTGCCATCAACGGTGCTGTCAATGCCGCTTTGCTTTGCATTCAGATGCTTGCTATTAATGATGAGACTTTGGCCGCAAAACTTGACGAGGCAAGAAGAAAAGGCGCAGATAAGGTTTTGGCGGCCAACAAGGCTGTTGAGGAAAAGTTCAACGCATAAGATAATCAAGTCAAAAATCCCAAAGGAAGTAAAGGTGTAAATATGGGAGGATTTTTCGGAGTTGTAAGCCATCGTGACGCAATGTCGGATACCTTTTTCGGTACTGACTACCATTCGCATTTGGGTACTCGCCGAGGCGGTATGGCGGCGTATGATAAGGAAATTGGTTTGCAACGTGAAATTCACAATATTCAGAACTCGCCGTTCAGAACTAAGTTTGATAATATCTTTAACGAGATGAGTGGCAACTCAGCAATCGGTTGTATCAGTGATTTTGAACCTCAGCCATTACTGATAAGAGCAAGGTTCGGTACATATGCCATCTGCTTTATTGGTATCATCAATAACGCTCAGGAACTTATTGATGAGTATCTAGTTGATAACGGCGGCCACTTTGATGCTATGACGGGCGGTAAGGTTAATTCGGTAGAACTGCTTGCCGCAATGATAAACCGTAAGGATAACATTGCCGAGGGTGTGAAGTTTGCCCAAGAGAAGATTGAGGGCACCGCATCGATCCTTATTCTGCAGGATGACGGAAGCATCATTGCTGCGCGTGACCGCGTTGGACGTTTGCCTGTGTCCGTGGGAAAGAATGAAGACGGATACTGTATTTCTTTCGAATCGTTTGCATATGAAAAAATGAACTATCAAAAGGACCGTGAACTGGGACCGGGAGAGATAGTGAGAATAACTGCAGACGGTGTTGAACAGTTGGTGGCTCCGGGCAAAGAAATGAAGATTTGCTCTTTCCTCTGGAGTTATTACGGTTTCCCGACCACAAGTTATGAAGGTGTTAATGTTGAGGTTATGCGTTATCGCAACGGCGCAATTATGGCTAAACGTGACCAAGAAACAGGCGCAACGACGAATGTTGATTACGTCGGCGGTCTGCCCGATTCAGGAACACCTCATGCTATCGGTTATGCTAACGAAAGCCATAAACCGTATACAAGGGCTTTTATCAAATACACTCCCACATGGGCAAGAAGTTTTACTCCGACACGCCAACAGGAACGTAACCGTGTTGCCAAGATGAAACTTATCCCCGTGCCTGACCTTATCAAGGACAAGAGTCTTTTGTTTGTTGATGATTCGATAGTCAGGGGCACACAAATCAGGGAAACTATTGATTTCCTTTATGAAAACGGTGCCAAGGAGGTACACATCAGGTCGGCCTGTCCGCCGATTATGTACTCTTGCAAATACCTGAATTTTTCAAGAGCCACAAGTGAGATGGAACTTATTGCACGCAGAACCATTGTTGAACTTGAGGGCGAGGAGGGCTTAAACCACATTGAGGAATACAGTGACTTTAACACCGAGCGTGGCAAGAAACTGCGCGAGAGTATGTGTAAGGAACTGCATCTGAAATCGGTTGAATTTCAATCTTTGGAGGGCATTATAGAGGCTATTGGTCTTGAGCCCTGTAAACTTTGTACATATTGCTGGAACGGCAAAGAATAAAAACGGACATTTGAAAGGAAACAGAAATTATGAAAAACTCAAGATCTGAATCTTATGCAGCAGCCGGTGTTGATATTACCGCAGGCTATAAGTCGGTAGAACTGATGAAAAAGCATATAGCCCGTACCAAGAACGAGGGTTGCCTTGACGATGTCGGTGGATTCGGCGGTTGTTTCGGTCTTAATGTTCAGGGAATGGAAGAGCCTGTTCTCGTTTCTGGTACTGACGGTTGCGGTACCAAGGTTAAAATGGCTATTTTGATGGACAAGCATGACACCATTGGCATTGATGCCGTTGCAATGTGTGTAAACGATATAATCTGTTGCGGCGCAAAGCCGTTGTTCTTTCTTGATTACATTGCTTGCGGCAAGAACTATCCTGAAAAGATTGCTGAGATTGTCGGCGGTGTTGCAGAGGGTTGTGTTCAGTCGGGTGCTGCGCTTATCGGTGGCGAGACTGCTGAGCATCCCGGTCTTATGCCGGTTGAGGATTATGACCTTGCGGGCTTTGCAGTAGGTGTTGTTGACAAGAAAAAGATTCTTGATAATACCAAAATGGCAGAGGGAGATGTTGTGATAGCACTGCCGTCTACCGGTGTTCATTCCAACGGTTTCTCACTTGTAAGAAAGGTGTTTGATATTGATAATAATCCCGCCTCGCTTTACACACCTTGTGACCAACTTGGCGGAAAGTCCATTGCTGAGACTTTGCTTACACCCACAAGAATTTATGTCAAGCCTGTTCTTGCATTGTTGGAAAAGGTTAATGTAAAGGGCATTTCCCACATTACAGGCGGCGGTTTCTATGAGAACATTCCCCGTTCTATCCCCAAGGGCCTTTCGGCAAAGATTCAGAAGAGTGCCGTTAAGGTACTTCCTATTTTTGATTTAATCGCAAAGGTTGGCAACGTTCCTGAAAGAGATATGTATAACACCTACAATATGGGTGTTGGAATGAGTATCGTTGTCTCCAAAAATGAGGTGGACAACGCTCTTGAAATACTAAAGGCTAACGGTGAAGATGCTTATGTTATCGGTGAGATAATTAAAGGTGACGAAGGCGTGGTGTTCTGCTGATGGCACAAAAAAATATCTGCGTTTTGGTGTCGGGCGGCGGTACCAACCTGCAGGCTTTGATAGATGCCGAAAAAAGGGGAGAGTTAGGCTCAGGTAAAATAACCTGTGTTATAGCCTCCAAGCCCGATGCTTTCGCATTAGAGAGAGCCAAGAACAACGGTATAAAGACCCGTACGCTAATCCGCAAGGAGTTTTCGGATATTGCATCTTATAGCAAGGCAATGCGTGACATTTTGCTTGAAGAAAACGCCGACCTTGTGGTGTATGCAGGCTTTATGACCATATTGGATGAAAATGTCTGCGATGCGTTTAGGGAGAAAATGATAAACGTTCACCCTGCACTGATTCCATCGTTTTGTGGAAAGGGCTTTTACGGACTTCATGTTCATGAGGCCGCTTTACAGAAAGGCGTTAAGGTTTCGGGTGCAACGGTGCACTTCGTAACTGCCGAGTGTGACGCAGGTCCAATTATTCTGCAAAAGGCGGTCGAGGTCAAAAATGGGGACACGCCCGAAACTTTACAAAAACGAATTATGGAAAATGCCGAGTGGAAAATATTACCCAAGGCTGTACAACTTTTCTGTGACGGAAAGATAGCCGTTAAAGACGGTGTAACAATAATTGAGGATTGAAAGGAAGATAAAAAATGGAAATCAAGACTATTGCCCAAGAATTAAATTCTCTTGCATACCACGGAAGAGGAATAATAATTGGTAAAAGTGGCGACGGTAAAAAGGCTGTCACTGCCTATTTTATTATGGGTAGAAGTGAGAACAGCCGTAACCGTATCTTTGTTGAGGACGGCGAAGGCATCCGCACCCAAGCCTTTGATGAGTCTAAAATGGTTGATCCCCACCTCATTATCTATGCACCTGTAAGAGTGCTGGGAAACAAAACCATAGTCACTAACGGCGACCAGACCGATACTATCTATGAACTGATGGACAAGCAGATGACCTTTGAACAGGCACTCCGTACACGTGAATTTGAGGACGATTGCCCGAACTTTACCCCCCGTATTTCGGGTATTAT
The DNA here is from genome assembly GCA_045587185.1 of Acutalibacteraceae bacterium. Classification (GTDB taxonomy): domain Bacteria; phylum Bacillota; class Clostridia; order Oscillospirales; family Acutalibacteraceae; genus UMGS172. The sequence continues at coordinate 77,420 of JAZNBS010000032.1, read as the reverse complement.
TCGTCTTGAGAAGGACGGTATGAACTACGCTTTTTCGATTTTGAAGTCTGCCGACGGTGACGGTTCCTCCTGTCAGAGATATACATACGCTTATTCCAATCCTGTGTGTGGTAAGGCTAAGTTTATCCACACTTATAAGTGTGACAGCAACCCTCTGCCTTCTTTTGAGGGTGAGCCGAAAACTTTGGAATTGCCCGATATGGATATTGACTCTTTGACCGACCTTATCTGGCAGAATCTTAACGAAGACAACAAGGTTTCCTTGTTTGTAAGATATATTGATATTGAGTCTGGTGAATACGAGTCCAGAATAGTTAATAAGAACAAGTAACGGAGGAGACAAAAATGAAAGAGTTTGAACTGAAATACGGTTGTAACCCCAACCAAAAGCCCTCAAAAATCTATATGCATGACGGAAGCGAACTCCCTATTGAGATACTTAACGGACGTCCGGGTTATATCAATTTTCTTGATGCATTCAACTCATGGCAGTTGGTAAAAGAACTTAAAGAGGCTCTGGGAATGCCTGCAGTCACCTCATTTAAGCACGTTAGCCCAACATCGGCTGCAATCGGTCTTCCTTTGAGTGACAAACTTAAAAAAGCCTGCTTTGTTGATGATATTGAGGGTCTTGATAAATCTCCTTTGGCTTGCGCTTATGCAAGGGCTCGCGGTACCGACCGTATGTGTAGTTTCGGTGACTGGGTAGCACTATCCGATGTTTGTGACGTTACCACCGCTTTGATGATTAAGCGTGAGGTTTCTGACGGTGTTATTGCACCGGGATATGAGCCTGAGGCACTAGAAATTCTCAAATCCAAGAGAAAAGGTTCGTACAACATTGTTAAAATTGACCCCGATTATGTTCCTGCAGAAGCAGAGCACAAACAGGTATACGGCATCACATTCGAGCAAGGAAGAAACAACTTCAAGATTAACAAAGAACTTCTTTCCAACATTGTTACTGACCGTAAAGATATGCCTGAAAGTGCAATCCGCGACCTTATTATTTCGCTTATTACGTTGAAATACACCCAGTCCAACTCGGTTTGTTTTGCTGTTGACGGTCAGGCAATCGGTGTTGGTGCGGGTCAGCAGTCGCGTGTGCACTGCACCCGTCTTGCGGGCGGTAAGGCCGATACTTGGTTCTTAAGACAGCACGATAAGGTGTTAAACCTGCCTTTTAAGGATACTCTCGGCCGTCCAGACCGCGATAATGTCATTGACGGTTATATCAACCAGAATGAGGAAGACGTTTGTGCCGACGGTAACTGGCAGAAATATTTCACCGAGCAGCCTTCTGTTTTCACCCGTGAGGAGCAAAGAGCATATCTCGATACCATTACCGGTGTAGCATTGGGCTCGGACGCATTCTTCCCGTTTGACGATAATATTGAGCGTGCCAAAAAGAGCGGTGTTTCCTACATTGCAGAGCCCGGCGGATCCATTCGTGACGATGTTGTTATTGCTTGCTGTAACAAGTACAATATGGCAATGGCGTTCACCGGAATGCGTTTGTTCCACCACTAATATAGGGTTAAACGTATATAAAGGAGAACTAAATGAAAGTTATGGTTGTAGGCGGAGGCGGTCGCGAACACACCATCATCCGCAAATTGAAAGAAAATAATACGATAACCGAAATCTTTGCTGTTCCCGGCAACGGCGGTATGCATAAAGATGCCACCTTGGTCAATATCGGTGCAAAGGATATTGACGCTATAGTTGATTTTGCCGTAAAGATGGGTATTGACTTTGCTGTTGTAGCGCCCGATGACCCGTTGGTGCTTGGTTGCGTTGACGCTTTGAACAAGGTTGGTATCAAATGCTTCGGCCCCACAAAATCAGCGGCAATTATTGAGGGAAGTAAGGTTTTCTCCAAAAACCTTATGAAGAAATACAACATTCCCACCGCACAGTACGAAACCTTTACCGATATGGAAGAGGCTCTCCGTTACGTTGAAGCATCAAAAATCCCTGTTGTCATTAAGGCTGACGGTCTTGCATTGGGAAAGGGTGTTGTTATTGCTGAAAGCGTTGAGGACGCTAAAACCGCCATCCGTTCTATGATGGAGGATAAAATTTTCGGTGACAGCGGTAACAGCCTTGTTATTGAAGAGTTTTTGACAGGTCCTGAAGTTTCTGTGCTTGCATTTACCGACGGTAAGGTCGTAAAGCCTATGGTTTCCTCAATGGACCACAAGCGTGCGCTTGATAACGATAAAGGTCTTAACACAGGCGGTATGGGCACCATTGCACCCAACCCTTACTACACCGAGGACATCGCGAAAGAGTGTATGGAAACCATTTTCCTGCCTACTATGAATGCAATGAATTCTGAGGGAAAAACCTTTAAAGGTTGTTTGTATTTCGGACTTATGCTGACACCTGAAGGCCCCAAGGTTATCGAATACAACTGCCGTTTTGGTGACCCTGAGACTCAGGTTGTTCTGCCACTGCTCGAAAGCGACCTGCTGACCGTTATGCAAGCAACCGCTGACGGTACTTTGGCAGAAACCGAGGTTAAATTCAGTGATAAGTCGGCTTGCTGTGTTGTTATGGCTTCCCAAGGCTATCCTCAGAAATATGAGACGGGGTTCGAGATGACTATTCCCGAAACCTTGCCCCACAATGCAGAAGTGTATGTTGCAGGTGCGAAAATTTGTGACGGTAAGTTGCTTACCGCAGGCGGACGTGTTTTGGGTGTAACCGCAGTAGCCGATAACCTTGAAACCGCCATTTCGTTTGCTTACGATGCCGTTAAAGAGGTTAAGTTCGAGAATGCACGTTGCAGAAGCGATATCGGACAGCGTGCTTTGAAGGCTCTCAAATAATTTGTGTTAATTAATACCGAAAGGAATTTTGCCGTATGGTATATAGAGTATTTGTTGAAAAAAGAGAGGGTTTGCAACACGAAGCATCCTCTTTGAAGCAGGACATTCGAGCATTCTTGGGTGTTAAGGCTCTGGAAGAACTCCGTGTTATTAACCGTTACGATGTTGAAAATATCACTGAGGAACTGTTCAGTTATGCAGTTGGCACTGTCTTCTCTGAGCCTCAGTTGGATATCACCTCTGATGCCATTGATACAGATGGATATATTGTTTTTGCAGTTGAGGCATTGCCCGGTCAGTTTGACCAACGTGCCGACTCTGCTTCGCAATGCATCCAACTTATCAATGCAGGCGACCGACCCGATGTTAAGACCGCCAAGGTATATATGATGAAGGGCGCATTGACCGAGGAAGACATAGAAAAGATTAAGAAGTATGTTATCAATCCCGTTGAATCCCGCGAGGCTTCAATGGAAAAACCCGAAACACTAAAAATTAAGTATAACATTCCTGAAACGGTTGAAACTGTTGATGGTTTTATCGACCTTGATGATGCGGGCCTTTCGGATATGGTCAAAAAATTGGGTCTTGCGATGGATAATGATGACCTGCGTTTCTGCCGTGACTATTTCCGCACAGAAAATCGCAACCCCACCATTACCGAGATTCGTATGATTGATACCTATTGGTCTGACCACTGCCGTCACACCACTTTCCTCACCACTATTGACAGTGTTAAGTTTGAGGATGAGTTGTTGCAGTCTGCCTTTGAGGAATACATTAATGCTCGTGCCGAAATTGAGAGAACCAAGCCTATCAACCTTATGGATATTGCTTGTATCGGTACCCGATTACTCAAAAAACGCGGTTTGTTGCCCAAACTCGACGAATCTGAGGAAATCAATGCCTGCACGGTAAAGATTGATGTCAAGACCGAAGAGGGAACCGAGAAATGGTTGTTGCTCTTTAAGAACGAGACCCACAACCATCCCACCGAGATTGAGCCTTTTGGCGGTGCTGCAACCTGTATCGGCGGCGCTATTAGAGACCCTCTGTCGGGACGTTCTTATGTTTATGCCGCAATGCGTGTTACCGGTGCAGCCGACCCCTTGAAGCCCATAAATGAGACTATGAAAGGCAAACTTCCCCAGAAAAAGATTGTTACGACCGCTGCCGCCGGTTATTCTTCATACGGTAACCAGATTGGACTTGCAACCGGTCAGGTTGACGAGATTTATCATCCCGGTTATGCCGCAAAGCGTCTTGAAATAGGTGCTGTTATTGCGGCGGCACCCGCAGAAAACGTACGCCGTGAAGTTCCTGATCCCGATGACGTTGTTATCCTTTTGGGCGGTAGAACAGGTCGCGACGGTTGCGGCGGTGCTACCGGTTCTTCCAAATCACACACATTGAGTTCGATTGAAACCTGCGGTTCAGAGGTTCAGAAGGGTAACGCTCCTGAGGAAAGAAAACTGCAGAGACTGTTCCGTAATGCTGAGGCCTCTCGCCTTATCAAGAGGTGTAATGACTTTGGCGCAGGCGGTGTTTCGGTTGCTATCGGTGAATTGGCTGACGGTCTTACTATTGACCTTAATGCAGTTCCCAAAAAGTATGACGGACTTGACGGTACTGAAATTGCAATTTCAGAATCGCAGGAGAGAATGGCAGTTGTTGTTGAGCCAAAGGATGTAGCAAGATTTTGCGAACTTGCCGCTTCCGAAAACCTTGAGGCAACTGTTGTTGCAAAGGTTACTGCCGAACCGAGACTTAAGATGCATTGGAACGGCAAAACCATTGTTGACCTTTCCCGTGAGTTTTTGAATTCTAACGGTGCTGAAAAGCATATTGATATTACCCCTTGTGCACCCGAAGATTATACCAAGGTAACACCCTGTTGCTTTAAAAAGGGTATGGAGGACATGGCCTTTGACCTTAATATCTGCTCTAAACGTGGACTTTCTGAACGTTTTGACTCGACTATCGGTGCCGGCACTGTTATGATGCCTTTCGGTGGCAAACATCAACTTACCCCGTCGCAGGCAATGGTCAATAAGGTATCGGTTGAAAAGAAACATACCGACACCTGTTCATTTATGGCTTGGGGTTACAATCCTTTTATAATGGAAAAGAGTCCCTATCACGGTGCTTATTTAGCAGTTGTTGAGTCGGTTTCAAAGTTGATTGCCGCAGGCGCTTCCTTTGAAGAAGTTTACCTTACTTTCCAGGAGTATTTTGAGAGACCTAATACCGATGGAAAGCGTTGGGGCAAACCTTTGTCGGCATTACTCGGCGCATTTAAGGCGCAGAAAGAGTTGGGTATTGCATCAATCGGTGGCAAGGACTCTATGAGCGGTAGTTTTGAGGATCTTGACGTTCCTCCGACACTTGTTTCCTTTGCAGTTACTGTCGGTGACGTTAAGGATGTTGTTTCAGGTGAATTTAAGTCGGCAGGTCACAAGGTTGTTGTCATTAAACCTGAGTATGACAATAACGGACTGCCCGTCACCGAATCGCTTATTACGAACTTTAACAAGGTATATGAACTTGTCACCTCTAAAAAGGCAGTCGCTGTATGGACACCCATTGGCGGCGGTATTGCAGAAGGCGTTATGAAGATGGCCTTCGGTAATATGATTGGTTTTAAATATGCTGACGGTGTAGAGATGTCCGATATCTTCGGTTACAATTACGGTGCATTTATTATTGAATTGGCAGATGATACCGCTTGCGGAACCTTGCTCGGTTACACAACCGATGACGGTAAACTCACCATGGGTGATTCTGCAGTTGAGTTGGATGCACTTTGCAAACTCTATGAAGGAAAATTAGAGCCTGTTTACTCTTGCAATATTGAACAGAAACAGGACAAACTCGAAGCCTTCTCGTTTGAGGCTACCCAACGCAAAGCGCCTGCTATAAAGTGTGCAAAGCCTCACGTTGTCATTCCTGTTTTCCCGGGCACCAACTGTGAGTTTGACAGTGCAAAGGTATTCAACGATGCGGGCGCAGAGGCTGAGATTATTGTTATCAACAACCTTTCTTCCGATGGAATTGCACGCTCGGTTGAAAGAGTGGCTGATGCTATCAAGCGTTCACAGATAGTATTTGTCCCCGGTGGATTCTCGGGCGGCGATGAGCCTGACGGTTCGGGTAAATTTATTACCGCTTTCTTCCGTAACGCCGCTATCAAGGCCGAGGTTGCCGACCTTTTGGAAAACCGAGACGGTCTTATGGCAGGTATCTGTAACGGATTCCAAGCACTTATTAAATTAGGTTTGGTGCCTTACGGTAGAATTATTGATACCGATGAAAACTGCCCAACCTTGACCTTCAACACCATTGGTCGTCACCAGTCAAGAATCGTCCGTACCCGTATTGCTTCCAATAAGTCTCCTTGGCTTGCGGAAACTAAAGTGGGTGATATTTATAATGTGCCTATTTCTCATGGTGAGGGTCGTTTCTTAGGAAGTGAGGAACTTATCCGTGAACTCGCTAAAAACGGACAGATTGCAACCCAGTATGTTGACCTTGACGGAAATGTAACCGCCGATATTCGATTCAATCCCAATAACTCGGCATTTGCTATTGAGGGTATCACTTCGCCTGATGGCCGTGTATTTGGTAAGATGGGCCACAGTGAGCGTATCGGTAACGGACTTTACAATAACGTTTTGGGCAATTATGAGATTGGAATGTTCCGTTCCGCAGTAAAATACTTCAAATAACGGAGGGCAAAAATATGAAAACTGATATCGAAATTGCTCAGTCGGTCGAAATGAAACCTATAACAGAAATTGCAAAAACTGCATGTATTGATGATAAATACCTTGAGCAGTACGGCAAATATAAAGCAAAGGTTGATCTCTCTTTGCTTGATGAAGGAGATAAAAAGGACGGTAAACTTATTCTTGTTACCGCTATCACTCCTACACCTGCGGGTGAGGGTAAAACCACTACTACCATAGGTCTTGCAGACGGTATGCGCCGTATTGGTAAGAATGTAATGGTGGCTTTGCGTGAGCCCTCTCTTGGTCCCGTTTTCGGTATCAAGGGCGGTGCCGCAGGCGGCGGATATGCTCAGGTCGTTCCCATGGAGGATATCAACCTCCATTTTACAGGTGACTTTCACGCAATCGGTGCGGCCAACAATCTGCTTGCCGCAATGCTTGACAATCATATTTATCAAGGTAATGCGCTTAATATTGACCCCAGACGCATAACATGGAAACGTTGTGTTGATATGAACGACCGTCAGTTGCGTTTTGTTACCGACGGTTTGGGCGGCCGCGTAAACGGTGTTCCCAGAGAGGATGGCTATGATATTACCGTTGCATCCGAAATTATGGCGGTTTTCTGCCTTTCTTCGTCTATTGCCGACCTTAAAGAAAGACTTTCTAAAATAATTGTTGGTTATACTTATGACGAAAAGCCTGTGACTGCAGGTGATATCGGTGCAGTTGGTGCTATGGCAGCCCTGTTGAAGGATGCTATCAAGCCCAACCTTGTTCAGACTTTGGAGGGTACACCTGCATTTGTCCACGGCGGTCCTTTTGCCAACATAGCACATGGCTGTAACTCGGTTATGGCAACCCGTTTGGCTATGAAGCTGGGTGACTACGCTATTACAGAGGCTGGCTTCGGTGCCGACCTCGGTGCAGAAAAGTTCCTCGACATTAAGTGCCGTATGGCGGGTCTTACTCCTTCGGCTGTTGTCGTTGTTGCAACCATCCGTGCTCTTAAGATGCATGGCGGATTGGCAAAGACCGAACTTGGAAGTGAGAACCTTGAGGCTTTGGAAAAGGGTATACCCAACCTTTTAAAACATGTTTCCAATATCAAAAATGTTTACAAACTGCCTTCTGTTGTTGCAGTTAACCGTTTCCCGACCGATACCGATGCCGAGGTTGAGCTTATTATAAGTAAGTGTAAGGAACTTGGTGTTAACGTTGTTCTGTCCAACGTTTGGGCAGAAGGAGGTAAGGGCGGTGAAGAACTGGCACGCGAAGTTGTCCGCCTGTGCGAGGAGGAGAAGGGTGATTTCACTTTCTCTTATGAACTTGATGGCACTATTGAGGATAAAATCACGGCAATCGTGCAGAAAATTTACGGCGGTGTGGGCATCAATGTTCTGCCCTCGGCTAAAAAGCAGATTGCACAGTTGACCGCCTTGGGCTTTGACAAGTGCCCTGTCTGTGTTGCAAAGACACAGTACAGTTTCTCGGATGACCCCACAAAACTCGGCGCACCCGATGGATTTGAGGTTACTATTAAAAATGTCAAGGTTTCTGCTGGTGCAGGTTTTGTTGTTGTCCTCACAGGCGATATTATGACAATGCCCGGTCTACCCAAAGTTCCTGCCGCAGTTAATATTGACGTTGACGATAACGGAAAGATTACCGGATTGTTCTAAATTCAAAAGCACTGTCTCTTTTTGGGGCAGTGCTTTTAGTTCAAATTACACTCATTCAAAACTGTCGAAAATAAATCCGAATTGTTAAAATTGGGTGATTTCGGTTGACAGTAGTTAAATATTATGCTAGAATTATGTAAATTCTTTAAATGAAGGAGTTAGAAAAATGAAAAAGTTACTTTGTTTACTTATGGCAGTCGTTCTTGTTTTTGCTTTTGCAGCGTGCGGTAACAGTGATAAGGACGATGCAAGTAAGCCGGACGGTAACGCCGCTACCGTTGCAACGTCTATCAAATTTGATGCCGAAAGTTATACCGTTGGCGTTGAAGATTATCTTATGATTTCAGAGCACGTTACAGTTGAGCCTGCAGGCGCAAAGGTTGTTTACTCCAGTTCTGATGAAACCATTGCCGAACTTTCTTCCGTAAAGGGTGAGTTCTATGGTGTAAAGTCCGGTGAAGTTACCGTTACCGCAAAGTCTGAGGATGGTAAGGTTTCCGCTACCTGTAAACTTCTCGTCGTAGGCTTCGGTTCTATTGTTGACAGTGATGGCAATGTTGGTGGTATCACCAATAAGCGCTGGGGATATTCTGAAGTACGAGGCGACGCTGACGCATATGTTATTATTGTCCCCAAAAATCTTGAGGACGGTACCGATATGAGTAAGGCGGTTGATTATATTACTACCACTAGTGAAAAGGCTGGTGACGGTTCCTGTGCAGTTGCTGTTAACGGCTACTACGTTGCCAAAACCGGTGATACATGCAATTATAAAATTGAGAATGTTCCTGAGGGTGAGTATATTGGTCTTATAATCAGCAGTTGGGACTACACCACTAAAAAGGATTATGATAAAGCCACCGCAGTTTCAACCTTTAAGGCATCTGCTATGGGCAAGTACTTCAGCGATGCCGAGATAAATAGTCTTGTAAGTAAATTCTATGAGCGTGAGTTCTATGTTGGTGAACTTTCTGTTACCACAAACAACAACACTATTTTCGGTTACAACTTTGAGCCCGATATGAATAAGTAATTTAAAATTTTGATAAAAGACCGTTGGTATTGCCAACGGTCTTTTATGTTACAAACAAAAGCCACACTTATCCAATAGACAAGTGTGGCTTTTGTTATGGTGCCGCTGACCGGGGTCGAACCGGTACGGTATCGCTACCGAGGGATTTTAAGTCCCTTGTGTCTGCCTATTCCACCACAGCGGCAAAAATATATGGTTTTTACGTACTGTCTATTATATATTCTTGCAACGCAGATGTCAACATTTTTTTAAAATTATATTATAAACACAATATTTTGTAGGTGTACATGTTGCACAACACAACTTTGAAAAATTTGTTTGTTTTTTATTGAAAAATCACTTGCATTTGACCGATTATATGTATATAATAAAGTTACGGTGGTGAAAAGTGGTGGCAAAAACCATTTTTTAACACTAAAGTGGAGTATGAAAGGGGTTGCGGGCATGTTTTTTGGACAACATTATCATAACGTCGATAAAAAGGGCCGTGTTTTCGTGCCTGCAAAGTACCGTGAAGAACTCGGCGAGGAATTTATGCTCAGTCGCAGTCCCGACGGTAAGCGTTGCCTCTGCATATATCCCATGTCCGAGTGGGAGGTCGTTGACGCAAAACTCAAGGCTATGCCGGGAGTTCAGGCGGGTAAACTCATCCGTTTTATGTACTCGGGCGCCGAAAAGGTAACCTGTGATGCGCAGGGTCGTGTGCTTATCCCTCAAAACCTTCGTGAATATGCCGAACTTGACGGTGAAGCCGCCATCATCGGTATGTCTTCAAAACTTGAGGTCTGGAATGCCACAGCCTTCAAGGCCGAGGAAGCAGAGGAGACCCCCGAGTCGATTGCAGAACTTGCGCAACTTTTGGGATTCTAAACGGATATGGAGTTTATACATAAATCGGTGCTGCTCGATGAATGTATCGAGAATCTTAATATTAACCCTTGTGGAATATATGTTGACGGCACTGCAGGTGGTGCGGGTCATTCAAAAGAGATTGCAAAACGCCTTACAAAAGGACATCTGTTTGCACTTGACCGTGACCCCGATGCCGTGAAAACCGCTACAGAGCGTTTGAAAGGTCTTGCTGCAACGGTTATTCATACAAACTATGCCGATATGCAATTGGCTTTGGCAGAGAGGGGTATAGAGTCGGTTGACGGTGTTCTGCTGGACCTTGGCGTTTCGTCTTGGCAGTTGGATAACGGAGACAGGGGATTCTCATATCACGCCGATGCTCCGCTTGATATGAGAATGAGCCAGAGCGGTATTTCGGCGGCCGACCTTGTGAACACACTGGGTGTTCAAGAACTGACCGATATTTTAAGAGATTACGGCGAAGAGAAGTTCGCGTACAAAATAGCCTGCAATATTGTTAAGCAGAGAGAAAAGTCGCCAATACTGACAACGTTACAGTTGTCAGATATCATTTCAAACTCGGTACCCGCGGCTGTAAGACGTGACGGACATCCTGCAAGAAAAAGTTTTCAGGCTATCCGCATTGCGGTAAATCAAGAATTTGAGGCAGAAACCTCAGGTATTAAAGCGGCGTTTGAAATGCTTAAAATCGGTGGAAGAATGTGTGTAATAACCTTTCACTCTTTGGAAGACCGATTGGTTAAAAATTTGTTCAGAGAGTTTTGCAAAGGTTGTATCTGTCCGCCGGAAATCCCGATTTGTGTGTGTGGCAGAAAACTGCGTGGAAAATTGGTTTCAAGAAAGCCAATAATTCCTACCGACCAAGAGATAAAAAGTAATCCGCGTTCAAGAAGCGCAAAATTAAGGGTTATAGAAAAATTGCTATAGGGTAATAGGTTCAACTTGTTGCTCTTAACAGAGGGGAAATTTGGGTAAATATGGACAACCTTAAATATTACAATGATAGTTTTGCTTATAATTACGATATATTTGCTCCATCACAGAAAAAGAAGGCTGAGATTCACGAATATCCTGCAACCGAAACAAAGGTTAATGCAAAAGCAAAAGTTGTAAATAGGAACAGAACTATCCTTATTAGAAATATTGTTATTTCATTTATGGTAGTTGCATCTGTGTGCGCAAGTCTTTTCCTTCGTGCAGAGATTTCATCAACCAAAAGTGAAATTGACGCAATAAAGAATGAAATTGTTGAACTTGAGAGTGAGTCTACAAGACTTTCGGTTGAAATGGAGCGTAAAATATCGGTCACTAGCCTTGAAGAGGCCGCAAAGGAACTTGGTATGCAAAAGTGTGAAAAGAGCCAAGTGACATATATCAGAACCAATGAGACCGATACAGCGGAGAATATTGGCGGACGTTTGACTGCCAATGCAGAATAAAGCCAGTATAAACTAAATATACATTTACTAATGCAAATTTAAGCGAGAGTTGGTCTTTTTGACCGACTCTCGTTAAGGTGTATTATTAGGGCAGTGAATCTGCCATGATTTAAGGAGTGAGACGGTTGACCAAGGGACCGAACAAAAGCATGATATTGAGGATCGTAGCAGTTTGGATTGTTATGACCCTCTGCATGGTCGGGCTCGTTGGAGGCCGTCTTGTTTATCTTATGGCGGTAAAAAGTGATTTTTATCAGCAAAAGGCTGCCGAACAGCAACTTTACGATACGGAACTCGCCGCAGAAAGAGGTAAAATATACGACCGTAACGGTGAACTTTTGGCAACAAGTGCTCAGGTATGGACGGTTTACATAACCCCTAACAGTTTCAAGAAAATAACTGATGAAACCAAGCTCAATGCAGTAAAATCAGAGATAGCAACCAATCTTTCGGCCATTCTTGGTCTTGACTATCAAAGCGTTCTTGACCTCACCAACAAAAAAACAAGTTACGTTAAGGTCAAGCAGAATGTTGAAAAACCTCAGGCCGACCTTATCAGACAGTATATGGCTGACAGTCAGTATAAAGTCAGTGAATATATCGGCCTTGATGAGAGTAGCAAGCGTTATTACCCCAACGACAGTCTTGCTTCGGTGGCTCTAGGTTTTGTCGGCACTGATAATCAAGGGCTGTCGGGACTAGAACTGTATTACGATGACGAACTTACAGGTATTCCGGGAAGGGTTGTTTCGGCTAAAGATGCTACGGGCAACAATATGCCATTGAGTTATGAAATTGAGGTTGAGGCAACTCCCGGAAACTCACTTAAAACAAGCCTTGATTCTTATGTGCAGAATGTTTGTGAGAAATATCTTGCACAGGCAATAATTGATAACAAAGTAACAGAACGTGGTGCTGTTATCTGTATGAATGTTAATACAGGGGATATCCTTGCAATGGCGGTCAAAGATGACTTTGACCCCAACAACCCGTTCACTTTGTCTGCAACCGATCAGGCCATTGTCGACGCACTTGAGGGTGAAGAAAAGACAAAAAAACTTTCTGAACTACGCAATATGCAGTGGAGGAACAAGACCGTTTCCGACACTTATGAGCCTGGTTCGGTTTTCAAGATTGTTACCGCCGCAATGGCTCTTGAAGAGGGTGTAACCAAGATTGGAAACCATTATAACTGTAGTGGTTATATTGTTGTTGCAGGTCGCCGTTACAACTGTCACAAAAGGTCGGGTCACGGTGCTGAAACACTGACTCAAGCAGTTATGAACTCCTGTAACCCTGTATTTATTACATTCGGTCAGCAGTTGGGCGCGAAAACTTTCTCAAAGTACTATGAGGCTTTCGGTCTTGGCAAGAGAACCGGTATTGACCTCCCAGGTGAGACTACACCTGTATATCATACTGTTGATAAAATGGGTATAACCGAACTTGCGTCATCATCGTTCGGTCAGACCTTTAATGTAACCCCCATTCAGATGATTACTGCAATTTCTGCGGCGGTCAACGGAGGATACCTGGTGCAACCGCACATTGTAAATGAAATTATTGATTCGGACGGAAACACCGTTAAAAATGTGAGCACATCTGTTAAAAGACAGGTGATTTCAACTAAGACATCCGAAACCATCCGTACACTTATGGAAGCCGTTGTTGATGGCGGCGGCGGTAAGAATGCCTATGTTCCCGGTTACCGTATCGGTGGTAAAACAGGTACTTCACAGAAGGTTTCGAAGATACTTGAAACAGGCGAATCGGGTTTATATATCGCATCATTCTGCGGTGTGGCCCCAATAAATGATCCCGAAATTGCACTGCTTGTAATACTTGACGAGCCTCACGGCGATGCATATTACGGTGGTACTATTGCGGCTCCTGTCGGTGGACAGATTATGTCAGAAATTCTGCCTTATCTTGGCATTGAACCGCAGTATTCTGAGGATGAACTCAAGAAACTTGCAGTAAGAATTCCCTCTGTTACGGGACAGACAGTTGATTTCGCTAAAAAGGCTATTACCGAAAAAGGTCTGACATATAAGGTAATCGGTAGTGGAGATACCGTTCTCAAACAGTTCCCCGCAGCAACTGATTCGCTGTACAGTGACGGTGTTGTAATGCTTTATACCGAGGCAGATACCGTTGCTGAGAAGACCCAGGTTCCTAACTTCCTGAATATCTCAGTGAGTGATGCCAACACGCTTGCCAAAAAGCACGGATTAAATATTCAGTATGCAGGAACATCGCTTTCGGGTGCAGGCGTAACCTCTTACAAACAAAGCATTGAAGCAGGTACAAAGGTCGATGTCGGTACCGTTGTGACTGTATATTTCAGAACAACCGAAACCGCTGAATAGGTATCAGCGACAATAAGAAAGGAAAAGTTATGAAACTTTCGGATATAATGAAATCGGGCGCAGGACGTTTTGCAGATGTTGAAATCACGGGCGTTACCTGTGATTCGCGTCATGTGACGTCGGGTTGTGTGTTTGTCTGCATTAACGGTGTAACACAGGATGGCCATAAATATGCAAAAACCGCTTACGAGAATGGCGCTGCAGTTATAATTTGTGAAAAAGACACAGGTCTTGATAATCAGTTGTTCGTTAGTGATTCAAGAAAAGAATTTGCAAAAATGTCGGCAAATTGGTTTCAAAATCCTGCCGAAAAATTAAAAATTATCGGTGTCACGGGAACAAACGGCAAGACCTCAGTGTCGTATATGCTTAAAGAAATTCTTGAAAAAGCGGGTCATAAGGTCGGTCTTGTCGGCACTATTCAGAATATGATTGGCGATGAGATTCTACCATCTAAGAACACAACACCCTCTGGTTATGAATTACAGTCAATGTTTTCGCTTATGGTTGCCGCAGGATGTGATTACTGCGTTATGGAGGTTTCTTCACACGCACTTGACCAAGATAGGGTATACGGTATAAATTTTGAACTAACCGTGTTTACCAATCTCACACAGGACCATCTTGATTACCATATCACAATGGAAAACTATCTCAAGGCCAAGAAAAAACTGTTTAAAAGCGGTCAAGTTGCCGTTATGAACTTGGATGATTCATATTTCGGCGAAATTTCGGATGGACTTGACTGCCGTGTTGTCACATTTTCTACCAAAAATGAAAATGCGGATTATACTGCGCTTAATACGATGTTGAAACCCGATAAAACTGAGTTTGATATGAAACACAATGGCATAGAAATTCATATAACTACCGCTATCGGCGGAAAGTTCACGCCCTATAACGCTATGTGTGCCGCCGCCTGCGCACTTGAACTGGGCATTTCGGCCGAAACCGTGCAGAATGCATTCAGTTCAATTTCAGGGATTAAGGGTAGGGCAGAGGTCGTACCGTGTAACCGTGATTTTACAATAATTATTGACTATGCGCACACGCCCGATGGCCTTGAAAATATATTGAAAACTTTTTCCGAATGTCAAAAAAACCGCCTAATTGTTCTGTTTGGTTGCGGAGGCGACCGTGACCGCACAAAGCGTCCCCAGATGGGAGCAATCGCTGCCAGAAACGCAGATTATGTTATCGTTACAAGTGACAATCCCCGTTCTGAAGAACCAATGTCTATAATAAATGACATTCTTGACGGTATGAGGGATTGCAAAACTCCTTACGAGGTTATTGAAAACCGCGTTGAGGCAATAAAAAAAGCCGTGCAAATTGCCCGAAAAGGTGATATAATTGTATTGGCAGGCAAAGGACACGAAACTTATCAGATTTTGAAAAGCGGTACTGTCCACCTTGACGAACGAGAGGTTATTGCCGAGGTACTGAATGAAATTTGAATTTCGGGGGATTGAAAAATGATTGGCTTAATACCTGCAGTTGCAGCATTGATTGGCTTTATTGTGGCCGCTTCTTTGGGAATTCCTGCAATTCCTCTGTTAAAAAGACTAAAGTTCGGTCAAACTATACGCGAGGAAGGTCCCGATTGGCATAAATCCAAGCAAGGAACCCCTACAATGGGTGGAATAATGATTGCCATTGGCGTTGTATTGGGAGTTGCCGTTGCGATGGGTGTCAGCGGCCTTTTGGGTGGCGACCTTTCGTATGAATTTGGACACAAACAGAGTTTTGTCAAACTGTTTGCAGGATTAGGCCTTGGTATTGGAATGGGTCTTATTGGTTTTTTTGATGATTTTATCAAGGTCGTCAAAAGGCGCAATCTCGGTCTCACCGCAGGTCAGAAGACCGTTTTTCAGGCAACGGTGACTGCCGCTTATCTCATAAGCCTTGCATTTGCAGGTCTTAAAACCACTTGGATACCTTTTGTTGGAGCAGTTGATGTAACAAGCGGAATTGGAATCATTTTTTGGCCTATCGCTTTCTTCTTTATTTACGGATTTACCAATGCCGTAAATCTCACCGACGGTGTTGACGGTCTTGCGTCAAGTGTAACGTTGGTCGTTTCCATTGGCTTTATGCTAATGGCGGGTACATTGGAACTTTTGGGGGTAAATATCATTGCGGCCGCTTTGGCAGGTGCTTTGGTTGGCTTTCTTGTTTGGAACTGGCATCCCGCTAAAATATTTATGGGTGATACAGGCTCAATGTTCCTTGGCGGAATGGTTGTGGCGCTTGCGTTTGCCATAGACCGCCCTGTTTATCTTTTGTTAGCGGGTATTATCTATCTTGTTGAGGCATTTTCGGTCATTTTACAGGTTGTTTGGTTCAAAAAGACCGGCAAACGTCTTTTCAAAATGAGCCCAATTCATCATCATTTTGAAAAATCAGGTTGGAGTGAGGTTAAAATAGTCGTTGTTTTCTCGCTCATTACCCTCGTTGGTTGTGGAATTTGCTTTGCTGCTGTTAAGTTTTTTTAATATGATTTGATATTTTAGAAAAGGAAGTGATCCGTTTGGCTGAAAAGAAACTGAATAAAAAAGACGGATTTTGGTCTAAACTTTTTATTAACGGCAAAATGGATCTTACCTTTTTAATTTTGCTCTTAATTATTTTGACTGTCGGTCTCGTTATGCTATTTTCGGCAAGTTATATTTTTGCCAACACCTATTACGGAAACAGTTATCACTTTATAACAAAACAAGCAGGATTTGCGGTATTCGGCGTATTTGTAATGTTGGTTATGTCAAAAATTGATTACCATCATTTGAGAAAATTTTCCATACCGTTTTATCTTTTGATGGTTGCGTTCCTTGTTGTGATGTTGATTTTACCTCCAATGGTGCAGGGAACAAGCGTTAAACGTTGGTTCTCATTGGGACCGATTAACTTTCAACCGTCCGAATTGGCTAAATTTGCGGTAATTTTGCTTTTGGCGCACCTTATTTCGGGTAATCAGAAACTGATGAAAACATTCAAATTCGGCGTTCTGTTTTTGGGACTGCTTGTTGCGGTTGTTTGCGCACTTGTTGTACTTGAACCGCATCTCTCTGCAACCATTCTGATATTCCTTATCGGTGCCGTTATGATGGTGGTTGGCGGAATTAAACTTAGATATGTTTTTGTAGGTCTCGGTGCCGCGGCAACAGGTATTATTGTTGTTTTAAGCGGAGTTATTTCCTACGCACAGGACCGCATAACCTACTGGTTAAATCCGTGGGCAGCGCCCGTAGGTGAGGGTTATCAGACCATTCAGTCGCTTTTGTCAATCGGTTCAGGCGGTTGGCTTGGCAGAGGTCTGGGGCAGTCTAGACAAAAATACCTTTGGGTGCCCGAACCGCATAACGACTTTATATTTGCCATAGTTTGTGAAGAGTTGGGCTTTATAGGCGCAATGATTATAATAATTCTTTTCTGTCTGTTGATGTGGAGAGGTTTTGTTGTTGCAATGAAGGCTCCCGACAAATTTGGCTCAATGCTTGCAATGGGTCTCACATTTCAGGTGGGACTGCAGATGGCACTTAATATCTTGGTTGTTACCAACACTATCCCGAACACAGGTATCAGTCTTCCGTTCTTCAGTTACGGAGGAACATCTTTGGTGATACTTTTATTTGAAATGGGTATAATTCTTTCGGTTTCGCGTGCGTGCAGTTTAAAGAAAACGCTTTAATGTGGATAGAGGTATAGGTTATGCATATTGTATTTGCAGGTGGCGGTACCGCCGGTCACATCAACCCTGCTATTGCGGTTGCAGGGTACATAAAACAGGTTTGTCCTGATTGTAAAATCAGTTTTGTTGGTACAAAGAGGGGAATGGAAAGTCGTCTTGTGCCAATGTCTGGATATGATTTTTACACTATTGACGTTGCAGGTTTTCAAAGAAAAATCACGGTAAAAAATATCTTTAGGAATATCAGCGCTGCATACAAGGCAGTTGCGTCGTCGTTTGCTTCAAAGAAACTTTTGCGCCAACTCAACCCCGATGTCGTTGTGGGCACAGGCGGTTATGTATGCGGTCCCGTACTTCGAGAGGCCGCGAAATTGGGCATAAAAACAGCCGTGCATGAGGCCAATGCTTATCCGGGAATGACTATCAAGATGTTGGCACCGCTGGTCGATATTGTTATGGTGGCAATGGAGGATGCACTTAAAAACCTTAATTCCAAAAACCCACCTGTCATCACGGGAAATCCTATAAGGCAGTCATTGACCACCGTTTCAAAGGCCGAGGCAAGGCAAAAACTCGGTATCCCTGCTGATGAAAAGGTACTGCTTTCGTTTGGCGGAAGTCTTGGTGCAAGGGCAATCAACAATGCTGTACTAAAGGTTGTTGAATGGAATCTTCAAAACAGGGGTTTCACCCATTTTCACGGAACAGGCAAGTCGGGTTATGCTGATTTTATGCAAAAGGCGTCCGAAATCGGCTATACCCAAGATAACGGCAAGGTCAACATTCTCGAATATATTGATAATATGGATGTTATGATGGCGGCGGCCGATGTTGTAATAAGCCGCGCAGGTGCTATGTCGGTTTGCGAACTTCAACTGTGTGGAAAGGCTTCAATTCTTATTCCTTCGCCGTATGTTGCCGAAAATCATCAGTCCCATAATGCAATGTCATTAAAGCGTGTAAATGCCGCCGAACTTATCGAAGAAAAGGATTTGAACGGTGAAAAATTGCTCGAAACGGTCAGAGAACTGTTGGGTAATGAGGCACGGTTAAACGAAATGTCACGTTCGGCTAAAGAAACCGCTATTGCGGATGCAGACCGAAAAATTGCCGAAATTGTGTTGAATCTCGCCAAACAACGTTAATATTTATAACAATTTATAACAAATTTAAAACACCTGCATAGTATGTACCGAGGTGCATACTATGTCCGTGTTTATTATAAACGGCGGTAAAAAACTTTACGGAGAATATAAGGTGCAAGGTGCGAAAAACAGCGTTTTGCCACTGCTTGCCGCCACTTTTCTGTGCAATGGCCAATGTGTTTTACATAATTGTCCGAACCTGTCTGATGTTGATGCTTCGATTGATATTTTGTCTTGCCTTGGGTGTGATGTGAGACGTGAGGGTACAACTGTAACGGTCAATCCGTCACTTCGGTGTAATACTTGTGTCCCTGAGTGCCTTATGCATAAAATGCGCTCGTCCATAGTGTTTATGGGTGCTGTTGTGGCCAGAACAGGCAAGGCCGAAATGAGTTTGCCAGGTGGATGTGAATTGGGGCCGAGACCGATAGATCTGCACATTGATGCATTGAAAAAACTCGGTGCAACCGTACAATATGACGGTTCAAAAATTGTCTGTGATATGCCCAACGGTGCTTGCGGTACCGAAGTTTATTTGAAGTTCCCAAGCGTTGGTGCAACTGAAAATATTATTCTTGCATCGGTTTTATGTAAAGGAACGACTGTAATTAAAAATGCCGCATGTGAGCCCGAAATAACCGACCTTGCAAATTTTCTAAAAAAGGCAGGTGCCGATATAAGAGGTGCGGGCACCGATACCGTAATCATCAACGGCGTAAAGCAACTCAAAGGGATTGAATATACCGTAATGCCTGACCGAATTGTTGCGGCAACCTGTATGTGCGGTGTTGCAATCTGTGGAGGTAAGGTTAATCTTCAAAATATTGTTTACGACCATCTTGTGCCGATAACCTCGGTGCTTCGTGAATGCGGTTGCCAAATTGAATATAAGAATGACGGATGTCTCACTGTTATATCCCATAAAAACTTGAGTAATTTTGACACAATTACCACACAACCCTATCCCGGCTTTCCCACTGACGCAGGACCGTTGTTGGTTGCAGTTTCATCTACCGCGCACGGTACAGGTGTTTTTGTTGAAAATATTTTCAACAGTCGGTTCGGTTATATTGATGATATGAAACGGCTCGGAGCAAAGATAAAAACCTTTGGCAGGGTTGCTGTTATTACAGGTGTGAAACATCTTCACGGTGCTTACCTTAATGCGGCAGACCTTCGCGGCGGTGCGGCGCTGTCATTGGCCGCAATGGCTTCAATCGGCACTTCAAATATTAATAATATATGCTATATTGACCGTGGCTACGACGGTTTTGAGCACATTTTCAATTCGCTCGGAGCCGATATTAAAAGGATTAAAAATTTTTAAGTTGAAAGCGGTGAGGATATGAAGGTAGAATACTCTGAAAACGGTCGCAGACCTAAGAACGGTAAGCGCAGAATATCAAAAATCAAGGTCGCGATGTTGCTTACTTTGATACTGCTTGTTATTGTTGGTATTGCTGTCACGTTGATGTTGACTGTTTTATTCAATCTAAACACCGTTAAAATCATCGGTAGAAGTATTTATTCCGAACAGGAGATAATTGATGCATCAGGGGTAACTGTCGGTGATAATCTTATCAGAATGTCCTCCGATGAAATTGCCGAAAACATTACGAAATCCTTGCCGTATGTGAAAAAGGTAAATGTTGTGAAATCTTTGCCAGACGCTTTGGGAATTGAAGTAACACCTGCGAGTGAATCAATGGTTTTCGAAACAGAGGATGGTATGTACATTGCCGACTCTGATTTCAAGATATTGCGTTCAACGGTTGAGCGACCTGGGGGACTTCTTAGAGTAAAGGGTATAAAATCCTCAGAGTTTATCATTGGAAAAGCGGTCGATTTTTCTGACAAACATCAGCGGGATGTTTTGAATGATATTGTTGGACTTTGCAACGCCAAAGGTTTTGATTTGATTTTGGTTGACGTTGATAACCTTGTTGATATAAAGTTTGTGATAAACGAGAAACTGTACATAAAACTTGGCAGTTATACCGAAATGGGTGGGAAGTTCAACCACCTTGAAACAATGCTGAAATCGGTTGAAAAGGATGTCAGTGCAAGCATTTCTTTGGTGGATTGGTCGGTTAATAATAAAAAAGCCGTTCTTAAGTATGAAGACATAACCGAATTTCTTAAATAATTCAAGATATAGCGGTTTTATTTAAAAAAAATCACAATATTTCTGATTTTTTTCAATATTTAGTATTGCATTTTTATAAAATACATTGTATAATGTTCTAGGAATACTGTAAGTTTAGGTATTAATATATACAAAAACGGAAGGATGATTAAAATGGCATTCGAAATTGATAACGAAACTGCTGATGTAGTACAGATTAAAGTTGTTGGTGTTGGCGGTGGCGGCGGTAACGCTGTTAACCGTATGGTTGATGCCGGTGTCCGCGGCGTTGAGTTTATTGCAATCAATACCGATAAGGCTGCTTTGTTGCTTTCCAAGGCAACCCACAAGATCCAGATTGGTGAAAAACTTACCAAGGGTCAGGGTGCAGGCGCTTCTCCCGATAAGGGTGAGAGTGCAGCTCAGGAGTCTAAAGATGAAATTGCAGCAGCTCTCCGTAGCGCAGATATGGTCTTTATCGCAGCTGGTATGGGCGGCGGTACAGGAACAGGAGCAGCACCCGTTGTTGCTCAGATTGCAAAGGAACTCGGTATCCTCACTGTTGGTATCGTAACCAAGCCTTTTGCATTTGAAGGCAGAAAGAGAATGCTTCAGGCAGAGGAAGGTATTGCTGCTCTCCGTGAACAGGTTGATAGCCTTATTGTTATCCCTAACGAAAGATTAAAGTTTGTTTCTGAGCAGAAGATCACCTTGAAGAACGCTTTTGAAATTGCCGACGATGTTCTCCGTCAGGGCGTTCAGAGTATTTCTGAACTTATCAATGTTACCGCTATGGTTAACCTTGACTTTGCAGATGTCACCGCAGTTATGAAGGACGCTGGCTTCGCACATATGGGCGTTGGTATTGCAAATGGTCGCGACAAAGCAGAACTTGCCGCACAGAAGGCTATCTCCAGCCCGCTTATCGAAACCAGTATGGAAAATGCACGCGGTGTTATCATCAGCATTATCGGTTCCGAGGATATCGGTCTCGAAGAGGTCGAACAGGCTTCTACCATCATCCACAACATGGTCAACCCCGATGCAACCATTATCTGGGGTACTCAGCTTGATCCCAACCTTGAGGACGAGATGCGTATCACTGTTGTTGCAACTGGTCTTGGCGATGACAAGGAAGAAAAGAGCCCCGCAGATGATATTCTGTCCACTCTTTCAACCGGCGCACAGCCTGAGGATGACGGTTACATCACAATTCTTGAATCCTTGAAATAAGAATAAAAGTACATTAAAAACCTCCCACTCACTGTTGTGAGTGGGAGGTTTTTGTGTAATGTTGGTATAATCAGTTAGAGTGTTGGTCTAAAAACTGAACCCAAAAAGTTTTGCGCAAAGGTCGGGCAGTGCATATGCCACAAGTAACATTATAATGCCTGCGGTTACAACACCTAGGAAAATTATAGGGAATGAACGCTTCATTCTGATATCAAGCAGAGTTGCGGCCAAAGCACCCATCCATGCACCTGTGCCGGGTAATGGGATAGCAACGAATGAAAACAGACCTATAAACCGTCCGCGGTTAATAAGACTGCCTTTTTGCCCTGCCTTTTCCTCAAGATATGGGATAATCTTTTTAAACAGTGGCGCTTTTCTCAACAACCTAAATATTTGTTTGATAAAAAGTAATATAATCGGTATGGGGAGCATATTTCCCAAAACGCAAATTGGGAAAGCAATATACCATTCCACACCTAAAATTGCCGCCGCTACAAGTCCGCCTCTGAGTTCAAGTATCGGCAATAATGATATCAAAAATACTATGAGTTCAGGCGGAATTCCCCTCAATGCGTCCAAAACTTTATCTATCATTTAATACACCTCGTTGAGTTAGTTATTCAATCAATTTTTAATTAACGTGGTACCTGGGAAGAAGTGAGCTAACAGTTGTTCGGCAGTCCAACCCTCTTTGGCATAGGCTTTGGCACCGCGTTGGCTGAATCCAACACCGTGTCCGTAACCTTTGCAGGTCACAGTAAAGGCGTCTTGTTCTTCGTTGTACTCAATTTCATATGCTGTCGACCTTATAGCGGCCATATTAGTGTTTTTCTTTGCAAGCAAAGTTTCACGCAGATAACGTCCGTTATACTCTTTGCCGCCAATCTTAATTTTCAGACAATACAGACCGTTGGCATCACGTTTGGTGGGAACAAGCCATTCGGTTTTGGGCATTTCACTTACATCAATACCGCAAACCGTTTTTATAAGTTCTTGCATTTTTGCGGCCGAATATGTTGAAGTGGTTTTGAAGTCTTTAAGTTGCTCGTCGATTGAACAGTCAACACTTTGCAGATAGGGGTAGGCGGTGCCTCCCCAAATATCCTGATAGCAGGCAGTCTTACCCGCAGAATAAGCATAGCAATATGTTTTAGCAACGGTGTTACCATACATAAGCACCATTCCCTTTGCCGCTGTAGCATACTTGATTGCCTGAGGTGTTGGGTTGGGGTCAAGCGCGTTGCTTGGGGCTTTGTTTGGATTAAGGCCGTTGTTGTTTAAAAGCCAATTATATTTAACAACTGACTGGGCAATCAAAGCCTCAGGGGGGTCAATGGTGGGACTCATTTCGTCCTCAAGTATCATTGCAACAATGTCCACGGCTTTGCCTGTATATTTTATACCAGTTGCATTGTCAATACAGGACAGTTCAACATCCCAGGTGTATATTGGGTCAACCGTAGGTTTGGGCGGTTGAGATGAACTGGCTTGCGATGAACTTGATGCCACCACAGACGATGGCTTTGAAGATGTGACGGTACTTGATGTCTGTGAAGAGGTCACATCGGGCCTTGAGGGTTCGGCAGAGGTTATGTGTGACGATGTGTTGCCAGATGAGGTAGATTGTGTGCTTGACGGCACTGAAGAAACAACAGATGAAGAACCGATAACCGATGAAACCTTGGTTGATGTGTCATTCGAACTGTTTTGAGAAGATGTGTTTGATGATTGTACGGTTGATGAGGAAGGTTTTGATGAAGAGGCATTAGAAGAAGACGGTGAAGAACTTGTTACAGGGGGTGGGGGTAAGATTATATCGGGTGAGTCACCGTGAAAGTCGTTATGGTCACCGGTGTGTGAGTCATCAGGTTCCGAACTTAAAGTATTGCTTGAAACCGTACTGTCGGACAATGAGGAATCAATGTGCGACTGATTGCCAACGGAACTATTGACAGTTTCGTTGGTGATCATCAAAACACGTACCGAATCAAGGCACGCAGCCAACACAAACTTATCATCAGTGCCAATTCCTACTATTATAAGCAGTTTCTCGTTGCCGT
This sequence comes from Acutalibacteraceae bacterium, assembly GCA_045587185.1. GTDB lineage: Bacteria > Bacillota > Clostridia > Oscillospirales > Acutalibacteraceae > UMGS172. The sequence goes on along the minus strand of JAZNBS010000032.1, from coordinate 53,211 downwards.
AAAGCGTTTTTTCAAAATTGCCAATGGACAGATTTTGCAAGGCAATCAAATGTTCACGGTAAGCATCATCATTGTCAAAATCGGTCTTCCAATAGTCATAACCGTTGACAGAACTCTCCTTAAAAACAGAGAAAACTTGCCAATTTGTTAAGAATCGGTTATCTGCAGCAGTAAATTCGCTGCCAAGGAGTTCTTCGAGGTTAGCAGGGACTTCTTGCAAAAGGCCGCCGTTTGCAGAGTTGCCGTATATTATCGCGTTTCCCACGGATGAAGTAAGTGAACCGACAAACTCAGAATATAGGGTGCCTCTCACATCCTCGGTGCCGTTCGGCAACCTATTCAAATATTCATTCTTAGAAGCATCAACAACGCTGAAAGCAGGGTGGTTGATGCCGATAGAATCAAACTTCAGCCAAGTAAAAATAGCATTATTGCGTTGCTTGACCTTTTGAAAACCGCTTGATATATCATCACCGTGAGAGTTATATATTTGGTTTAACTTTTTATAATAATCTTCACCTTTGCCAATAAATTTGGTTGATAATGCACCCGCAACAGTGGATAAAACAACAAGCAGTGATAAGATGATGCACCATATACGTACTGCACGTCGCTTTCTGTGGGTGTAATTTTTTTCAATTTCATAGATAAAAATACTGTCGTCGTTGCCGTTATCATCGGAATCATCGCTGTCAGAGTTCTCGATATTATCTTCATTTTCAAAAATCAACGGCACATCGAAATCATCAAGATTCAAAACAGTTTCGTTTGTGGTTTCTTCCAAAACTACAGTATTAGTTTCGGGGGTGTCGGCATTGTCACCGTTGGAAGAAATATCAGTATATTCGGTGGATTGTTCGGTTTTTTCATTCTCAACCTTTTCCACGTCGGGTTTTAATACAAACGGACTGTTGAAACTGTTGTGATGTTCGGTTATGTAACTTGCGATAAATTGCTTGACAAGTTCGTTGCGTATCTTTTGGTCATCGGTAAGACTTATGATGGTCTGAGGACCGTGTTCAATTAAAAATCCGCCAAACAAACGGCTTTTGGGTGCAAGAGGCTTAGCATCTTTTGGCAAAATGTAGTGGTTGCTTGCAATGACACCAAGTTTTCCATAATCGGGGATAACACATTTCTGACCGATGGAACGCGCCAAAAATCCCGGTAGATATTCTTTTTCATCGTCGTATCCACCGACCAACAGAATTATCTCGCTTCGCATAACCGCCCTTTTAAGGCTTTTGAAAAACGATTTAAGGTCATTACAACAGGAGGAAAGCAGACGTAGGGGATATTGGTCATGCAGACCGAACTCTAAAGAAACATCGGTCGCTGTTTTGTAATAAATTATTTCAATTTTGACGTCCTTAGACATAAGCCTCCTCCTTTCTGATTTTGTGTTTTTATGTTATTTTTTATCCGCTGATGTGGTTTTGTCAGAAGATGTGAGTTCGGGGACTTTAAGTCCTTTCTTATCATAATAAGCCTTTGGATAGAGGACATCGCTGTTCTTTACTGCTCCGTCGGTGTTTACCTCGGCAGATTCGCCGTCGCGCACCAAACGTCCGAGAACGACAAAACGTGCATTGTCAAAATCATAACAGCAGGTTGAAAGAGCAATAATCTCATCCTCGCTATTGATGTCAACAGTTGTATCAAACAAACTGCGGTCGCGACTGTGCTTAATCCAATCGTTAAAGTCATTGTCACTTGTGAAATCTGTGCGGTATGCAGTATAAGAATAACCGAAAGTGTTGTCCTCACTGTCATTTACAATCATTATTGCAAATATTTTGTAGGTTCGTTGCTCATACAAAGAGTCAAACTGAATAATGGGATTTCTTTTGTAAAACTCAAGGTTACGGTATTCCTTCAAGGTGCCGAACATTGCTCCGTAACGCATATTATGACCGTAGATTATCTGATTTCGCGTGAGCGTCTTTGGATCGATTTTGCAACGGTAGTCAAGGAACAAAGCGCCATAACTGTTACTCTTTTTATCCATATCGTGGGTGACGTAGTACTGGTTGTCACCCGTCTGATAAACGGGGTTGTTGACCTCGGTGTTGGGTATAGTCAGCCAACCAACAACATCGGGATTCTGTGCCTTAAGAACATCAAATTTGGAAAATTGATTATCCTCGTTTTTGGTATAATCGTCACGGTTGAGGTCATAGTTATTTCGGACGTTTTCAATCTTCTTGTCCTGTTGACCTAAATCACAGAAATAAAGGGAAAGATAGGTTCCGGAAACAATGATAGCAAGAGCCGCAACGATTGCCACAATCTTCATAACCACCGTTTTGACATTATCACCTTTTTTAGGGAATAATTTACCCAAGAAAACCAACACAGGGTTGTTTTTCTTTTTTTGTTGTTCCTCTTCTGCGCCGACTTTCGCTTGATTTTCTGCGTCATTAACACTATCAACCGTTTGGACGGCCTCGATTTGGTCAACCTTGTCTTGGTTTTCGGTCAAAACGGGTTGCTCTGAGGGTTGCTCAGCATCTTTGTTTCGGCTATATGCAAGTACCTCTTCATCGGGTACATACATAGTTTTCTTCTTATTGGTATCCTTTTTGTTCATAGTGGATCTCCGTTCAAAATTTTAAGTTTTATTCAACATTCCAAAGCAAAAATCCTCTGGATTTAAGGGAATAGGGGAGTCAGGGTCAGTGTAGCCCGACATAACATCGGGTGTAAATTCAAGATAACGCCGCACCAAATCCAAGGCTACAGTTACAGCGTTGTTTCTCACTCTTTCGCGGTCGTTTTGTGCTTTTCCAACCATAAGTCTTACCACCCAGGTGTGCTCACCGTCATGAAGTGAAATGTAAACAAGACCTGCAGGTTTGTTTTCACTTTGACCGGGTCCTGCCACACCTGTAACTGAAAGTCCAAGGTCGGAATTAGCAAATTCGCGGATGCCTTTAGACATCTGACAAGCGGTTTCGGCACTTACGGCACCGAATTTTTCTAATGTTTCAGCACTTACGCCAAGCAACTTTTGCTTCATTTCGTTTGAGTAGGTCGACGCGCCGAAATCGAACACTTCTGAAGCGCCCGAAACGGCAGTAATGGCGGCCGATATTTTGCCTGCGGTGCAAGACTCTGCCGTAGCAAGCCTCAAGCCCTTTTGTTTCAGCAGTTTTACAACAACACTTTCAAGGTCTTTGCAATCAACACCGCAAACATTTTTGCCTAAAATGTTGCAAAGTTTATTGACAGTACTGTCGCATTTATCACTGGCTTGCTGTTGTGTGGTAGCCGCCGATGTTACCCTGAGGGTCACAAGCCCCGGTTTGCAGTACGGTGAAACTGTGGGGTCGGTTTGCTCAAAAAATTCAGGAATAAGAGTGGTTAACATTGATTCACCGATACCTGCTACGAGTACATTTTTTGAAACAAGTGTTTTGTTACTTCTTTTGGCAAGGAACGGTCTTACGTGTGTTTCAAACATTAACTTCATTTCGTAAGGAACACCCGGCATAAGCACAACAACCGAACCGTTTTCGGCGGTCATAGCGCATCCTGGGGCAGTGCCATTACCGTTTGGGAATATAACGCAACGTTCTCTTGGAAATAATGCTTGCTTGCGGTTTGCTTCGGCCATTACTCGACCCGTTTTCTTAAAGTAACCCTCAATGGCCTTAATGCTTTCCTCATCTTCAAAAAGTTCGAGTTTCAAGGCTTTAGCGGTGGCTTCTTTTGAGAGGTCGTCGGGTGTGGGACCCAGTCCACCGGTGATTATTACAGCATCACTGCGGTTGACCGCCTGATTTATGCAAGTAACAACTCGGTCAAAATTGTCGCCCACAACCGATTGATAGTACATATCATAACCCAATGTTGCCAATTCCTGTGAAAGGTACTGCGCATTGGTATTTAGTATATTTCCAAGTAACAACTCGGTTCCTATTGCAATAATTTCAGCTTTCATATATTTCCTTTAGTCAATCATCATAAACTGAGCGCTCTGAACTGCGCGTTCGACAAGTTGCTCAATATCGAGCACGCTTTCGGCATCGATGACCTTTTGCAGTTCGGGACGGGTTTTGGGATGTTTTGGGGTAAATACGGTACAGCAATCCTCAAAAGGCTCTATCGAAATATCAAAAGTATCAATCTTGCGCGAGATTTCGATTATCTCGTCCTTATCCATACCGATAAGAGGTCTTAAAACAGGAATTTCAACAACGCTGTTGGTTACATTCAAAGCAGGCAAGGTCTGACTTGCAACCTGACCGACGCTTTCACCCGTAATAAGTGCACCGCAATGCTCTTTTGTAGCAATTTTTTCCGCAATACGCATCATAAAACGGCGCATAATAAGGGTGAAATATTCCTCGCGGCAATGTTCGGCAATCTGTTCCTGAATTTCAGTAAAAGAAACGGTATGCAGACCAATGGCACCGCTGTATTTTGCAACCTGCGACAGCAGTTTGTGTACCTTTTGCTCGGCGCGGGCGCTTGTGTAAGGGGGACTTGCAAAATGGACCGCGGCAAGTTGGATTCCGCGTTTTGCCATCATCCAAGCCGCAACAGGACTGTCAATTCCGCCAGAAATAAGTATCTCGGCACGGCCCGAAGTGCTGACCGGCATACCGCCGGCGCCTTTTATTTGTCCGCAACGGACAAAGGCATATTTATCACGTATCTCAACAACAACAACTGCATCGGGTTGGTGAACATCAACCGACAGGTGGTGATATCTTGCAAGCAAGGCACCGCCAAACTGCGCGCTGATTTCAGGAGAGCCGAGGGGGAATTTTTTGTCCGAACGTTTGGACTCAACTTTAAAGGTTTTGCAGTTTTTGAGCGCATCTTGTAAGTAAGGAACGCCGAGATTAATGATGTCATCCATACATTTTGGCAATGCGGCGGCTCTTGAAAAACCTGCAATACCAAAAACTTTTTCGGTAGCCTTCAAAGCGGCCTTAAAGTCAAAATCATCATCCAAAGGTTCCACCATAATGGTCGACTGTGACTTCTTTATCTCACAAGCACCGCATTTTTTGATACGGTACTTGAGATTTTTGACCAATACATCTTCAAAAGTTGAACGGTTAAGGCCTTTCAAAACTAATTCACCGTTTTTAATAAGTATAACTTCTTTCATTTCAATGTCCTTGCTTTCTGCGAAGAGAATTTTGTGCTTCTTGCAATGCTAAACACAAAGCATCTATATCATCATTAGTGTTATTTTTTGAAAAACTTATTCTCAAAGCACTGTCGGTAATGTCGGGGTTTAAGCCCATCTCGTTTAGAACGTGACTGCCCTTGCCCTTTGAACAAGCGCTTCCGCTTGAAACAAAAATGTTTTTGGCTTCAAGAAAGTGCAACAAAGTTTCTGAACGGTAGCCCAGAACCGAAATATTGATTATATAAGGGAGAATGCCTTTTAACGGTGAATTTATCACTACACCGTCAAACGAGCCTAGAGTATCAACGGCATATGCGTGAAGTTTTTTGACGCGGGAGAGCGAAGAGCCTATGCAAAGTTCGTCCAAAGCACCGCCCAAAGCAGCAATCAAAGGAACCGATTCGGTGCCTGAGCGAAGACCTTTTTCCTGATTTCCGCCATGGATGATAGGCTGTAGGTTGACAGATTTCTTTTTGTAAAGAAAACCGATACCTTTAGGTCCGTGAATTTTGTGACCACTTGCCGTAAGCATATCGACACCGAGTTCATCAACATCAATATCAATTTTACCAAAAGCCTGCACACAGTCGGCATGGAGTAATACACGGCTTTTTTTGTTCTTTATTCCTTCAGCAACTTCGCTGACAGGGAATATGCACCCCGTTTCGTTATTAACCAACATCATCGTGATGAGTATAGTCTTATCGTCAACGGCTTTGAGGATATCCTCGGCCGAAATATGGCCGTCTTTCTGAGGCTTTATGTAGGTCACTTCAAAGCCGTTTTCTGAAAGATATTTACAGGTGTTTAGCACCGAGGGATGCTCGACTGATGTGGTGATAATTTTATTACCTCTGCGTTTCAATGCTTCGGCCGCACCGATAATAGCCATATTATTGGCTTCGGTACCGCTTCCTGTGAAAAACACCTCATCCTCACGGCAGTTGATAATGTCGGCAATATGTTGCCTTACATCGTTAATTATTGCTTCCGACTCAACACCCAATCGGTGCAAAGAGGAAGGATTTCCCCAAGTGTCACACACGGCTTTTTTAAGGGCTTCGATGGCCGAATCACAAGGCTTGGTGGTGGCACTGTTATCAAGATATATAAGACTCAAAAACAATCCTCCGAAAGTCACTGCACAAAATAAGCAGAGTTGTACACATTAATCTAGTATATTATACTATATATTGAGTTTAATTACAATATATTTTTTACGGAAAATGATGTATTTTGTGTTAATAAATATTTAACAATTTTTGTGGCAAAATAATCCTTAAAAAGATGTCATTTAAAAGGAGTTATGAATATGAGATTCGGTAAAAGAGCCGTTATAAGGCTTGTGAGTTTTGCTGTTGCAGTTGTGCTGTCGGTGGTAGCGCTGACCTTTGTGACCAATAAGAAACTTAGTGATTATAAAATGCAGATGGGTTACAATTACAGTATGAATCTCAGTGAACTTGACGGAAGCCTATATAACATAAGCGTGGCTTTGCAAAAGAGCCTTTATGCCTCATCACCGACACAGTTGAGTTCGATAGCGGTTGAACTTTGTACTGAATCGACCGTTGCCAAAAATGCTTTATCACAGTTGCCATATTCGGGCGACGGGCTTGAAAAAGTCAATAAATTTCTGTCGCAGGTTGGTGACTACACATTTTATCTGTCACGCAAAGTAATTCAGGGCGGAGAAGTAAATGATGATGACCGTGAGAATTTACACAAACTGTCACAAACAGCACAGTCGGTGTCTTCATCGATTAATGCAGTCAGAACCGAATATGATAAGGAAGGCGTGTGGGATAACGAATTAGCAGAGGGCATTAACGCCTCAGTCGGTGGCGGATTTGCCGAAAACCTTGAGGGCTTGGAAGAATTGCTTACAGATTACCCCACATTGCAGTATGACGGACCGTTTTCCGACCATATGCTCAAAGGCGAAATGAAACTGTTGAAAGATGCAAAACAACTCACTGCTGAAGAGGCTTTGCAAAAAGCAGGGGAAATATTGGGGCGTGATGTGTCGGGCTTTGAAAAAGAAGCCGATACTGAAGGCAATGTGCCTTGCTATAATTTCACTGACGGGACAATGTCGATTTCGGTTACAAAACAAGGCGGTTTTGTAATATATATGAGGAAATTCCGTCAAATGAAAGAGCAGACCCTCAATTACGACGATGCCGTAAAAAAGGCTCAAGAGTATCTTGAAACTCACTCAAAACAAACCTTTGTTACTACCTATTATTTTGCAGATGAGGGAGTTTGCATCGTTAATTTTGCATACAAAGAGGGGGCCACCGTCTGTTACCCCGACCTTATAAAGGTGGGTGTTGCCCTTGATGACGGGGAGATAGTTTTTATTGAGGCGGGCGGATATATCGCAAACCATTATACGCGAACTATCTCAACACCCAAATACTCGGTTGACGAGGCAAGACAACGGTTGTCAAAGGCACTAAAAATAAACGATGTTAACCGTTGCATCATTCCCACCGACGGAAATACGGAAAAACATTGCTACGAGTTTGATTGCATAGGTGTTGACGGGGAACAGTTGTTGGTATATGTCAATACCCAAAACCTTGAAGAAGAACAGATTTTGTTGTTGCTCAAAACCGACGGCGGAACTTTGACGAAATAAAAAGAAATAGATTGATAATAAAAAACTTGGAATTGGTAAAATAATGCTTGACAAATTCAGACTCTTGTGGTAAAGTATATGAGCCGCGTATTGTGGGTTGAAGTGGATTTTCCCACCCACCGTAGCGAGTCTTGAATTAAGGCAGGTGCCAGAAAAATGTACGCAATCATCGAAACCGGCGGTAAGCAGTACCGTGTTCAGAGTGGTGACGTTATCTTCGTCGAAAAACTCAATGCAGCCGCAGAAGAAACTGTAGTATTCGATAAGGTTATTGCAGTTTGCGACGACAATGGGGAAATCACCGTAGGTGCTCCTTATGTTGACGCAAAGGTTGAAGGTGTCGTTCTCAAGAACGGAAAGGGCAAGAAGATTACCGTCTTCACCTATAAGCCCAAGAAATCTTCCGCTCGCAAGATGGGACACAGACAGCCGTACACCAAGGTTCAGATCAACTCGATCGGCTAAGGTGCATTATGACCGAGATAAGATTTTTCAATGAAGACAAAATGATTACTGGATACGAAATTTCGGGTCACAGTTCTTCAAATTGTGATGACCTTGAGGGCAAAATTGTTTGCTCGGCAGTGTCATCGGCGGCGTATCTAACCGCCAACACATTGTCGGATGTAATATTTGCTGATATCTCAGCAGAGGTTGACGATAGACAAGGTTATATGAAAATAGATGTAAAATCAAAACTCTCGGAATCGCAGATTACTTTAAAAGGTTTTCTGCTTCACGCAAGGGAACTTGCAAGCCAATATCGTAACTACGTAAAAGTTTATTCGGAGGTGTAACTTATGTTAAAGTTAAACATTCAGCTTTTTGCTCACAAAAAGGGTGTTGGTTCTACCAAGAACGGCCGTGACAGTGAGTCCAAGCGCCTCGGAGTTAAGAGAGCAGACGGTCAGTTTGTTCTTGCAGGCAACATCATCGTTCGCCAGAGAGGCACACACATCCATGCCGGTGAAAACGTTGGCAAGGGTTCTGACGACACTCTCTTCGCTTTGATTGACGGTAAGGTCAAGTTTGAGCGTATGGGACGTGACCGCAAAAAGGTCAGCATCTACGCTGTCGAGCAGTAAAATGCTAATTGAAACCCGGGGTTATCCTCGGGTTTTTTCTTTGAATTTTTTATAACGGAGAAATATATGTTTGTAGATATTGCAAATATTCATATAAAAGCGGGCGACGGAGGAAACGGCAAGGTTTCCTTTCACCGTGAGAAGTTTGTTGCAGCAGGCGGACCCGACGGAGGTGACGGCGGAAAAGGCGGTAACGTTGTTTTCCAGGCCGACTCTAATTTGTCCACCTTGGCCGATTTCAGATATAAAAGAAAATACTTTGCCGAAAACGGTCAGAATGGCGGAACAAACCGTTGCAACGGAAAGTCTGCGCCCGACCTTGTTTTGCGTGTTCCCAAAGGCACTCTTGTAAAAGATGCCGAAACGGGACGCATTATTGCCGATATTTCGGATGATGAGCCTGTAATAATCGCCAAAGGCGGTAACGGTGGTTGGGGCAACAGTCATTTTGCCACCTCTACCAGACAGATTCCAAAGTTCGCAAAACCCGGTATTCCAGGTGAAAAACTTGATGTTACTCTGGAACTCAAACTTCTTGCCGATGTCGGTCTTATCGGTTTCCCAAATGTAGGGAAATCGACATTCATTTCGGTTGTCAGTGAGGCCAAGCCCAAGATAGCCAACTACCATTTTACCACTCTTGTGCCAACTTTGGGTGTCGTTCGGTTTGGCGAGGGTAAGTCCTTTGTTATGGCCGATATTCCCGGTATTATTGAAGGTGCGAGTGACGGCTTGGGTTTGGGTCATGAGTTTTTGCGCCACGTTGAGCGTTGCCGTCTGCTTGTTCACGTTGTCGACGTTTCAGGCAGTGAGGGAAGAGACCCCATCGAAGATTTTAACACGATAAATAATGAGTTGAAGTCGTTTAGTCCTGAATTGGCAGACCGAAAACAAATTGTTGTTGCCAACAAGTGTGACCTCATTGATGAGGAAACGCTTAAAACCGTGCGCGAGTATTTTGAAAGTAACGGATATAAGTATTTTGAATGTATGGCTGCCATTGCAGAGGGTACAAGGGATGTTATCAATTATGTTGCATCGGAACTTGATAAACTGCCTCCTATACTGAAATATGAGGCCGAGCCTGCACCGGTTGAGGACTTTACGGTTGCCAAAAAACGCGATTTCAGACTTACTGTCGAGGACGGCGCATTTATTATCGACGAAGCACCGTGGTTGCTTAAGATACTTGAGACGGTTGACCCCGATGACTATGAGTCATTGCAGTATTTCCAGAGAACTCTGCATGCAAGTGGTATAATCGATGCTTTAGAGAAAGCGGGCGTTCAGGAAGACGACCTTGTTTGCGTGTATGATATTGAGTTCAATTACGTGCCGTAATGTTGTCGTTAAAGGGTGATTTTCAATGGAAAAAGCAATAATGGCAAGCCCCGGTACTTTGGCATTTGTCGGTGATGCAGTTTTTGGACTGCTTGTTAGAACAAAATTGGCTGAAGTTGAGCGTCCAATAGGGGAATTGCACAAAAAATCGGTAGATTTTGTTAATGCCAACGCTCAGGCTGAGGGTTTTGAAATGATTAAAAACCTTTTGACCGAACTTGAAATGTCGATTTATAAAAGGGGACGAAACCTACACGTCGGCGGTGTGCCCAAAAGCACCACCATCGCTAATTACCACACAGCAACGGGTGTTGAGGCTTTGTTTGGTTATCTTCATCTTTCGGGAGAGGTTGACCGAATAAAAGAACTTTTTGACGTCATCTGGAACGGTATTTCGGACAAAAATAATTAAATAATAAAACGCCATAGCATTTTGCCATGGCGTTTTAATTCGAACAGACTTATCTCTGGTTCTGGTTGTTATCCTTCTTGTTCTGATTGTCGTTCTGCTGTCTGTTCTGGTTGTTATTATTCTGCTTGTTCTGGTTGTTCTGGTCGTTTCTGTTCTGATTGTTGTACTGGTCGTTCATTATTGTCACCCCGCTTTCACAACATTATTTTTAACGGGGACACAAAAAATATGCAAGGTGAAAAATATGGCTTTACCGATAGAATTTATAAATCGAATGAAAAGCATTTTAAAGGAAAAATATACCTTATTTGAGGATGCTTTCGATAACGGTGCATTTCGGGCGCTGAGAGTGAATACGCTCAAAGCTGATGCAGAACTGTTAAAAAATATTTTCAATCTTCAGGAATGCACCAATTTTTGTAAAAATTCTTATTATCTGCCCGAATCGGTGACGAAACCGGGCAACCATCCGTTGCACCATGTAGGCGCTTTCTATATGCAGGAGCCGTCGGCAACGTCTGTTGTTGAGGCTATCGGTATTGATGAGAGCGATTTCGTGCTTGACCTTTGCGCGTCACCGGGTGGTAAGTCCACTCAGGCTGCGGCATACCTTAACGGAAAGGGACTTATTGTGTCTAACGAGTTTGTGACGTCACGCGTTCAGCCTCTTGTGTCCAACATCGAACGCATGGGAATTACAAATGCCATAGTGACATCGGCAAGACCCGATGTATTGTGTCCTCAGTTGCCAGATTTTTTTGATAAAGTCATTGTTGATGCACCTTGTTCGGGTGAGGGAATGTTTCGTAAAGAAGCGGCAGCGTTGCAGAATTGGAGCGTTGAAAATGTTCTGTCCTGTGCTGAAAGGCAGAAAAAAATATTGGATTGTGCCGCAGAATGTGTAAAACAGGGCGGAAAACTTGTTTACAGCACCTGTACATACGCTTTTGAGGAAAACGAGGGTGTTATTGAATATTTTTTGAAAAATCATCCCGAATTTCACCTTGTAAAACCCCAAATCGACTTTGGTGAGGATGCGGTAAAAGAATTTGCACCAAATGTTCAAAACATTCATTATGCACGCCGAATCTTCAATTTCAACGGTGGAGAGGGCCATTTTGTGGCTGTTATGCAACGCGATGGTGAAAGTGATAAATCTCAGGCAGATGATAAATATATAAGAGGTGGAAAACTTGAGCCGGTTTTTAAAGCGTTCGCGGAGTTTTTCTCAGAAAATTTTCTAGGAAATGTACCTCAGAATGTTATCGTTGCTGGAGATAAAGTTTACATAACACCTGTAAATTTTAACTTGAAAGGTGTACAGACAGTACGCTCAGGCGTTTTTGCAGGAACGGTTCGCAACAATCGATTTATACCCGAACACGCACTGTTCAACAACAAATATTTTATTGCAAAAAATGTTGTTGACCTACCGTTGGATGACCCAAGAGTCTACAAATTCTTGCACGGTGAGGAGATTAGTGTTGACGTTGGAATTAAGGGATATACACAGGTAAAAATATGCTCGATACCTTGCGGTTTCGGAAAAGCATCAAACGGCACACTAAAAAACCATTATCCCAAAGGTTTAAGAATTTTGTAATAGTTAAAACACCATGCAGTTACTTTCGAGTAACTGCATGGTGTTTTTAATTTATATTGCAAATTTATATAAAAGTGTTCCAACTGCTATAAGCAACATTCCGCAGATTGTTTTCCATGAGACCTTTTCTTTTAAAAACAATGAGCCGAGACCCACGGTTGCGGCAAAACTCATTGCAACGATAACGCTCACAACTGCTCCGTCGCCGTATGACATTGCTGAACCGTAACAAATCCACGCAAGACCTGCCGAAAATCCCGATAAAATAAGGAATATAAGGTCACCAAACTGCAACCGTCCGACACCGCTTTGCAGGCCGCTTATAAATGACGAAATAAGTGAAACTATAAGCGTTACGGTAAGAATCAATGAGAGTGAAAGGTTGCCGTTTTTGACATTAACACCCGTTGCGTCAAGTATGTAAGCGGCGGTTGATGCCACTGAGAACAAGCACCCGTACAGAGTAACCGTTCCGTTACCTGCTTTTGATTTGTTGGCAAGCATCAGTATTATTCCAATAGCAAGCAACACAACACAGATTATTCTGATATATAACAAGGATGTGTGGTTATATAAAAGAATAAAAGTAAGAATTATCAAAAGCGAGGTCATTTTTTCAAAGGCCGATGCCCTGACAAGACTGCCTTTTTTTAGTGCGAAATGGTAGCATATCATTGCCGCCGAAAAAGCCGCACCTGTTAGTGCTATGTACAAAATATTTGTCCCTGTCAGCAAAGAAAAGGAGTTTGTTGAACTATCTGTGAAGAATATAACCCAAGCAAAAATTGCAACAACAAGCGTTCTTAACGAAGTAACAACGGTTGGATGTGCCCGTTTTAAACCGCTTTTTGCAAACAGTGACGACAAAGCCAACAAAATGGCTGTTGCAGCAGAATAAACAACCCACATTTTTATTCATCCCTTCAAGTTTATAAATATATTATACTATAACATAAAGTCGATTTCAATTAAAAAGTTCTCCTTGTTTTAGCGCAGTTGTTTTAATTTTGTTGTTAATGAAATTGAGAACTTTTTTCTTGTCACCAGACCATAGCGGTGCAATCAGGTCGCGTTTTGCTCCGTCACCTGTCAGACGGTGGACCACCATAGTCTGTGGGATACGCTTAAGGCAACCCAGAACCAACTCGGTGTATTTTTCCAACGACGGTAGTTCAAATTTGCCGTTACGGTAATCGTCGGCAAGGTCGGTGCCCTCTAAAACGTGTAAAAGATGAATTTTGATACCGTCGGCACCCGAGCGACCGATATAACCTGCTGTTTTGTATATCATTTCATCGGTTTCATTCGGTAGTCCTACAATCATATGCACTACCACATCAACGCCTATGGACTTAAGGTTTCTCACAGCCTTGTCAAAGACATTAAGGTCATATCCACGGCGGATATATCGGGCGGTTTCGGGGTGTATCGTTTGTAACCCCAACTCCACCCAAACAGGTTTGATCTTATTAAGTTTTTTCAAAAGGCAAAGCACGTCATCGGGCAGACAGTCGGGTCTTGTGGCAATAGAAAGGGCAACGATATCAGGGTGGTTTATAGCCTCGAAAAATATTTTTTCAAGATGTTGCACCGTTGAGTAGGTGTTAGTGAAATTTTGAAAATAGGCGATGTATTTTCCTGTTGTAATCTTGGCTTTAACGCGGTTTTTGGCGTATTCAATCTGTTGTGTTATACTGTCACATTTTTGCTCGGCAAAGTCACCCGAACCATTGGCAGAACAGAAAATACAACCTCTTGAACCCAAGGCTCCGTCACGGTTGGGACAGGTCATTCCGCCCGATAATGACAGTTTGTAAACCTTGCAGCCAAACTTTGTTTTCAAATATTCATTTAAGGAATAATACACTCTACCACCACCATTCTTGCTACAGTGTAATTATATTATAAATAAGTCGATAGGTCAAGGTTGTTGTGAAGTGAAAAATGTTGACAAAAGGACTGAAATTTTATACAATTACTGTGTATGGAAGTGGGTGTTTTGTTTTGAAACATATATTTATTGTAAATCCTGCGGCAGGTAAGCAGGATTCCACCGAGTTTGTCAAAAACGCAGTCAAAAACCTGTCGATTGATTATGAAATTTACTGTACTAAATGTCAGGGTGATGCAACGCGTTTTGTTGAACAACTTGCAACAACTGGTGAACAGTACCGTGTTTATGCCTGTGGTGGTGACGGTACATTTAATGAGGTCTCTTCAGGTGCCGTGAATAAAGACAACATCAGCGTTTCGGTTTTCCCCTGCGGGAGCGGTAACGATTACATAAAGTATTACGGTGCAGTGGATGAGTTTAAGGATATTGAAGACCTTGTAAACGGTGTTGACACCAAAATTGATATGATGAAAGTTCACGGACGTTATGCAGTTAATTTCGTTCATTTCGGATTTGATTCGGCCTGCTTGCAGACTATGATGAAGGTACGTCGCAAGAAGATAATAGGAGGAAAGCACGCTTATACAACAGGTGTTGTAACGGCCTTGTTTAACGGAATGAAGCATAATTGCAAAGTTACTGTTGACGGCAAACAGATTGGCAAAGATAAAATGCTGCTTTGCACCATTGGCAACGGTAAGTTTGTCGGCGGAAAGTATAAATGCGCACCCTTGTCCAACAATGCGGACGGCTTGTTGGAAATCTGCCACGTTAATCCTGTGTCAAGACTGAAGATTTTAACCCTTATCAGTGCCTATGAAAAGGGAACACACCTTTCTGACAAACGTTTTGAAAAATATGTAAACTATACGCGCGGAACGGTTGTCGAGGTCGAGTCGGTTGACGGAAAAGAAATGCACTTTTCTATTGACGGAGAACTGAACTTTGCCAAGAGTTTCAAGGTTGAGATTTTGAAACAGGTTGTCAACTTTGCCGTTCCCAAGAAACTTTATGAAAAACTTTCACTTGAAGAAAGAGGCGAGTCGGTTGTTTGTTAAAATTTATGCGATACTGTCACTCTTGATAGAGATCTGCCTATGCCTTCTTACCGATATAATCGGCGGTTGGAGTGATATTTGGGTGCCGTTTGCCTTGTTTTTGGGTCTGTTTGTCGGTTTCTTGCTGTTACACATTTTGTTTTTATGCATTGTTGCCCCCTTTCTTATAACTAAAAAACCTTGCGATAGCCCCAATAAATTCTGTAAATTTATGGTTGATTACACTGTGCAGAGCATCCTTATTTTGCTTCGCGTCAAGGTCAAAGCCACAGGTGTTGAAAAACTGCCGACCGATAAACGCTTTTTGTTAGTCTCAAATCACCGTTCGGGGTTTGACCCAATGGTCAAGATTTCGGAATTTATGGAATATAACATAGCATATGTTTCAAAACCTGAGAATTTTAGAATTCCGTTGGTCGGTCAGTTTATCCCAAGATGCTGTTATATGACCATTGACCGTGACAATGCCAGAAATGCTATGAAAACTCTGCACCGAGCAACCGACCTTATAAAAAAGGATGTTGTTTCAATCGGAATTTATCCCGAAGGAACCCGTACAAGAACTGGGGAGTTGCTTGAGTTTAAGGACGGCATTTTTTATGTTGCCAAAAAAGCACCTTGTCCCGTTATTGTAGCAACAGTGAAAGGAACCGAGAAGATTCTCAAAAACTTCCCGTTTAAGAAAACAACAGTGGAACTTGATATTCTCAAAGTTATTGAGCCTTCTGACTTCGAGGACAAAATCACCCACGCTATCAGTGAGGAATGCCGTGATATAATGCTTAAACATTTAGGTAAATAGATAAAATATAAGACCGTTCAGATATTGCGCTGAACGGTCTTAAAATTATTTTTGCAAATCTTTAAAACTTGGATTTATCTTGTCTTTGTCCGACAGGAGAATTTCCATATCAGGGGTGATGGGCCATTGGACGCCCACATCGGGGTCATTCCACATAAGACCGCCCTCGTCATTTGGATGATAGAAGTCATCAACCTTGTAAACAAACTCGGCTTCATCCGAAAGCACCAAAAATCCGTGTGCAAAACCTTTAGGGATAAAAAACTGACGTTTGTTTTCGGCACTCAAATGCACACCGACATATTTTCCGTAAGTTGAACTGCCTTTACGCAGGTCAACCGCAACATCGAAAACTTCACCGCGGATAACACGCACCAATTTCGACTGAGGAAACTGTTTTTGAAAGTGCAGACCTCTCAAAACGCCTTTCTTGGACATCGACTGATTATCCTGCACAAACTTCACATCAATACCGCCCTCGCAAAAATCGTTGTACTGATATGTCTCCATAAAATAACCGCGGTCGTCACCGAAAACGGCGGGTTCAACAATGATAACACCGTCGATATCGGTCTTTATAAAGTTAAACTTGCCCATTCTATCACTTGTCCTTATACATTTTATCGTAATATTTCTGATATTCACCGCTTGTGACATTCTTCACCCAATCCTGATTGTCAAGATACCACTGAAGCGTCTTTTTTATGCCAACTTCAAAGCAGGTTTCGGGATACCAACCAAGGGCATCCTTAATTTTCTGAGGGTCGATACCATAACGGCGGTCGTGACCCTTACGGTCGGCAACATATTTAATCATATGTTCGCCAACGGTTGCATCAACATTTTCTTTAATATATTCGATAATGGTCTTAACAATAAAGATATTAGGACGCTCATTATGTCCGCCAACGTTATAAACCTCACCGTCAACACCGTCGCGGATAACCATATCAATAGCCTTGCAATGGTCGTCAACATACAGCCAGTCTCTTACCTGCATTCCGTCACCGTAAACGGGGAGATCCTTGTGCAGAAGAGTGTTGTACATAATAAGGGGAATAAGTTTTTCGGGGAACTGATAAGGTCCGTAATTGTTGGAACAACGTGTGATGTTGATGGGCAATTTATATGTGTCGTGATATGCTTTGACAAACATATCGGCGGCCGCCTTTGAAGAAGAATAGGGAGAATGCGGACAAAGGGGAGTAGTTTCCATAAAGAATCCTGTTTCACCCAAAGAACCGTACACCTCGTCGGTGGAAACTTGGTGAAACTTTACGCCTTTGCGGTAGGTATCGTCACCAATGGTCCATGCAGCCTTGGCGATGTTAAGAAGATTAACAGTGCCTAAAACATTGGTCTGAACAAAAATTTCGGGGTCTGAAATACTGCGGTCAACGTGGCTTTCGGCCGCAAAGTTGACAACATAGTCAACAGTATTTTGGTCAAAAATTTTCTGAATAGCCTCGCGGTCACGGATATCGGCCTGAACAAAACTGTAATTGGGATTTTTCTCAACCGATTTAAGATTTTCAAGGTTGCCTGCGTAGGTCAACGAGTCAACATTGATAATCTTAACATCGGTATATTTGTTGAGCATATAGATTATAAAGTTAGAACCAATGAATCCGGCACCGCCGGTGACGAGATAAGTTTTCATAAAATTTCTCCTATTCTTTAAGCCTTTTCGGCCGTTTCAAGTTTTTCAATATATTCTTTTAATGCCACTGTCCATTCACGCATAAAATCACCAACGGTCTCTCTTAAATGACGGTTGTCAAGCGAAGAATAAGCAGGACGTTTTGCAGGTCGGTTGGACTGCTCGGTGGTGCAAGGGTCAACGGTGCAAGGAATGCCCGAAAACTCAACGATTTTCCTTGCAAAGTCAAACCAGGTGCACTCGCCTGTGCCTGTGCAGTGATAAATACCGTAATTTTCTGTAACGGCGGCGAGTAAAATGTGATATGCTAGGTCGTCACAGTTGGTGGGGTTACCTCGTTGGTCGTTGACAACAGTTAATGCGCCCTTTTCCTTGGCAACACGGCGGATGGTTTTGACAAAGTTGTTGCCAACCAATCCGTAAAGCCAAGAAGTACGGAAAATAAAATGTTTTTTGCAGGTTTCTGAAACCTTTATCTCACCGTTTCGTTTAGATGCGCCGTAAGCAGTAACGGGGTCACACACATCATCCTCAACATAAGGTGTTGTGGCATCTCCTCTGAAAACATAGTCGGTTGAAACGTGCACCAACTTTGCGTCAACCTCATTTGCGGCAACAGCAAGATTCCAAGGGCCAACAGCATTGACCGCATCGGCCAGTTCGCGGTTGGTCTCGCAACCGTCAACATTGGTCATTGCGGCACAGTTGATAATAAGGTGGGGTTTTTCGGATTTTACAAGACTCATAACCGCGTCACTGTCGGTAATATCAAGCCTATCAACATCAACTGCGACAATTTCACAACTGTTAAAGGCTTCGGGGATATTTCCCAAAGAGTTCTTGCCACGCGTCAAAAGGTCACAAAGGGTGTTTCCTAGTTGACCGTTTGCTCCGGTTATCAATATTTTCATAAATTCACCTCGTTTTTCTGTGTTTCCACAAAAATTTCAACATTGAAGATATGTGTATCATAAGGTATTTAAGGCTTTTTGCACTGCTACGTTCCCAAGTATGAACAACGTGAAATTGGGGAAGAAACATAACCTTTCCGTACTGTTTTGCCCTCAATGTGAGGTCAGCATCCTCCATATACATAAAGAATCGCTCATCAAAACCGCCGATTTCTTTGAAAACTTCACTTCTTATCACCGAAAAACATCCGCTGCAAAGTTCAACCTCACACGGTTCGGTGATTTCTTGGTCTTCCATTGTATATTCAACTGCTTTTTTCTTGAAAAAAGGGGTGCGACGAGCCAAAAGATAAATAAACTTCGGTCTTCTTTTGGGTAGATGTTGCTCATTTCCGTCGGGAAAGAGTATCCTTGGTGTTGCAAGCACAACATCAGGATTACTGTCCATATAATTGCACATTTGCGTTACAGTGTCAGAATCAAGCCGTATGTCAGGATTGATTATGAAATGATATTTTGACTCCAACAAAGGAATTACCAGATTGTTGGCTTTACCGAACCCAAGGTTAGCGTTGTTTTCAACAAAGACTGCATCAGGGTCTGCACTTAGTACAGTCTCTTTGGTGTTGTCAACAGAACCGTTATCAAATACAAATAATTTACAGTCAACACCTTTTGTGTGCCTTCTCAAAGAGGAAACGGCAGTACCTATTTTGTTTTCACTGTTATAGGTAACAATGCAGGCCGAAGCCGTGTTTGTGTACTGCATAATTTCCTCCTTTTGACATAAATATTCACACTAAGTATCATACCACATTACACAGTATAATTCAACACTTAATTTATATGTTGAAAAACGTAATAAAAAGTGTTAATATATCAATATTACAAACTAAGAATATGCGGTGTTTTTATGAAAATTATAGATTTTAGAAGAAAGATTTTTCCGGATTATGCTGTTCTTCCGTTTATACTGTGTGGCGTTGGGCAACTTGTCGCTTATTATGTCACACGCATTATAAACTACAGTTTCAGAGGTATGCCCGAAACTTTTACCGATATCGCGTCTGACTTTGACAAAATGATACCGGTTATGCCTATATGGTCGGTGATTTATTTCTTGAGTTATGTTTTTTGGGCGGTCAGTTATATATGGGTAGGACGGGAAAGCAAGGAAATATGCAACAAAATGTTGGTTGCTGATATGATGGGAAAAATTTTGTGTGCGGCCGTGTTTATAATCTTTCCCACAACGCTCGCAAGACCCACTGTTGACACTTCAAGTTTTGACGGTTGGTTGCTTAATTACATATATACTATTGACCAACCGGACAATCTGCTTCCGTCAATGCACTGTTCAGTCAGTTGGTTTGCGGCAAGATTTGTGGGCAAAAGCAGGATAATACCAAAATGGTATAAAATTTTTGCCTTTGTTTCGGCATTTTTGGTATTTGCTTCGGTACTGTTTACCAAACAGCACGTTATAGTTGATATTTTTGCGGGTGTTTTTGTTGCCGAACTGTGCACACAGATTTCCTGTCGGACCAATTTGCACCGTTTATATGACAAACTTGATTTAGGGAGAGTTTATGGCAGAGAAAAACAAACCTCAAACAGATGAAAAGAGCAAAAACGTTCACGATAAGCACCGAGAAAGAATGCGTGCACGCTTTTCCAAGAACGGATTGGACGGAATGCAACCGCATGAGATAATCGAAATGCTTTTGTTTTATGCGATTCCAAGAAAGAATACAAATGATATTGCACACGCATTGATTGACCGCTTTAAAACGGTTGCAGGAGTATTTGAGGCGACCGAGAACCAGTTAATGACCGTAAAAGGAGTTGGCCCTCAAGCGGCTTCGCTTATACATATGATTTTGCCTCTGTTTCACGAATATACCAAGAGTATAAACAGTACGCCTAGGTTATCATCGCATGACAAATGCGGCGAATATGTTTTGTCGCAATACGCTGGGCTATTAAAAGAACGTGTTTGCCTTGTATGTGTTGATTCAAACTATAGGGTTATTGCTTTTGAAACCATTTGCGAAGGTGATGTAAGCAGTGTTGTGGTTGATAACCGAACCCTGTTAAGCGTAATATTCAAATACCCCAAAACAGCGTGCGTTGTTCTGGCACACAACCATCCTGGTGGTCTTGCATTGCCTTCAAGAGAGGATATTCTGAGCACAGGTCAACTTTCAAAAATGTTGAGGACCATCAATATCGGTCTCCTTGACCACATTATCGTTGCACACGGTGATTATGTTTCACTCTCGTATTCAACCGAGTTCAAGCAGTATTTCATAAACTATATGGAGGATTAAAGGGAAATACAATCATCTTGATGATCAAGTAATTTGATGTTATTAAACTGTTATTCCGCATACCGTTACTTTATTGGTGATGGTGTGCGGTTTGTTTATTTTGAAAACTGAAATTCTTTATTAAAAACTGTAAACATATACTTGAAATATCAGTTACAGTGTGATATACTTATTGAAAGGGAATAAAAACATCAAAATATCTTTATAATTTATGTGCAACTTGCACAATAAAATGATTTAAAATATATTAACCTCAATATATTTCAATTTTTAAGCAGAGGATGGTCAATATGAAACAGTTCGACATCAACAAAATCAAAAGCCTTGCGTTGCTCGGTCACGGTTCGTCCGGCAAAACGACCCTGGCCGACTCAATGCTTTTTTATGCCGGTGTTGCCGACCGTATAGGTAAGACTTCTGACGGTTCAGCAATAATGGATTTTGACGCAGAAGAGAAAAAGCGTGGCGTATCAGTTTCTACCGCAGTTTATCAGTTGGAGTATAAGGATAATAAAATAAATCTTATTGATGCTCCCGGTCTTTTTGACTTTGTGGGTGGTGTGAGCGAGGCACTTACCGTTGCTGACAGTGCTTTGATTGTACTTTCGGGTAAATCGGGTCTTAATGTCGGTGCGCAGATTAACTTCGACCAAGCAAAAGCGGCAGGCGTGCCTGTTTCGTTCTTCATTGGAAAACTTGATTCTCCAAGGGCTTATTTTTACCGCGTAATTTCAACGTTGACGGCTCATTACGGTGCTGTTATCTGTCCCGTAGTTATCCCTTATGTTGAGGGTGAGACGGTTGTTTCCTACGTCAATCTTATTGAAGGTAAGGCATATAAATGTGAAGGTGTTAAATTCTCTGAGACCGATATGCCCGAAAGTGATGACATTAAAAATATGCGTGATGTTATGCTTGAGGCTGTTGCCAGTGTTGACGAGGCTTTGATGGAGAAATATTTCGGCGGTGAGGAGTTTACCGCCGATGAGATAAAAGAAGCCCTGAAAAAGGGTATGGTTGCAGGTGATATTTGCCCTGTGTTCGGCGGTGTTAACCAGACGGGTGAGGCCGTTGGTCTTGCATTGGATATATTGGCCGACATTGCCCCGTCTGCCGCAGACCGTGAGTATAAGGTAAAGAACGGTGATGCTGAAGGTACTGCAAACTGCAATCCCGCTGCACCTGCTGCTGCAATCGTTTTCAAGACTATTGCCGACCCGTTTGTCGGTAAACTGTCCTATTTCAAGGTTGTAAACGGAAGCATTAAATCTGATATGAAACTTGTTAATATGCGTACCGGTGAGGAAGAGCGACTTGGCAAAGTTATGTGGCTTAAGGGCGGTAAGCAGGAGGATGCAGATATTATCAATGCAGGTGATATTGGATCGGTTGCAAAACTCGGCGATGTGAAGACGGGTGATACCCTTTGTGCCGTAGGTTCTACCGTTGAGGTGGTTGCCGCTGAGTTCCCAAAGGCTTGTCTTTCTATGGCCGTAAAGGTTACTAAGAAAGGTGAAGAAGAAAAGGTTTCTCAAGGCTTGCAGAGACTTTGTGAAGAGGACCCCACTTTATCGTTTGGTACTGATAAAGAGACAAGAGAACTTGTATTGTTGGGTCTAGGCGAACAGCATTTGGACGTTGTTTCCTCTAAATTGAAGAATAAGTTCGGTGTTGAGGTTAAACTTGAAACACCCAAGGTTGCCTACCGTGAAACAATTCGCAAGAAGGTCAAGGTTCAGGGAAGACACAAAAAGCAGTCGGGAGGACACGGTCAGTTCGGCGATGTTTGGATTGAGTTTGAGCCTTGCGACAGTGATGAAATGGTCTTTGCCGAAAACGTTTTCGGCGGAGCAGTCCCCAAGAATTTCTTCCCCGCAGTTGAAACAGGACTTCGTGATTGTGTCAAG
This sequence comes from Acutalibacteraceae bacterium, assembly GCA_045587185.1. GTDB lineage: Bacteria > Bacillota > Clostridia > Oscillospirales > Acutalibacteraceae > UMGS172. The sequence continues at coordinate 30,418 of JAZNBS010000032.1, read as the reverse complement.
AAGGGCACATTGGCAGGCTATCCCGTTGTAGGATTGAAGGCAACTCTTGTTGACGGTTCTTACCATCCTGTTGACTCTTCTGAAATGTCTTTCAAAATGGCTGCAGCAGTTGCTTTCAAGGCAGGTATTCCTCAGGCCAATCCCGTTTTGCTGGAGCCTATCGGCACTCTTAATGTTATTGTTCCCGATGATGTTATGGGCGATGTTATCGGTGATATCAACAAGCGTCGTGGACGTGTGCTTGGTATGAATCCCGCTGAAAACCGCAAGCAGGAGATTATTGCCGAGGTGCCTGTTTCCGAGATGGGTGATTTCCCGACAGCAATGCGCTCCATTGCTCAGGGCAGAGCAGTCTTTGAATTCAAATTTGAGCGTTATGAGGAAGCGCCCCCGTTTATTGCTCAAAAGGTAATTGCTGAAAAAGCAGAATAAACAATATTTGGACCGACTCATTTAAAATGGGTCGGTCTTTTTGTATATAATGTAAGAGTTACGGATAAAATTCATATTTTATCTTGATTTTAGGGTTGATTTCTGTTATACTACGAAAATACAATGAGATAGTATGCGAAAATGCGCATATTGGACGCAAAATTTTCAGAAAGGGTGGCAAACGTGGAGTTTTCCTTTATTTCAAGTAAAGAAAATAAACTCATAAAATCGGTTCGCAAGTTAATTACCTCACCGCGTGAGCGTAAACAGACGCGCACCTTTGTGCTAGAGGGTCTGCGACTTTGTGAAGACGCCGCTCTGAATGGTTATTCGGTGGAGACTCTCATTATTTCAGAAAGTATTGATGTTTGCAACCGCGTTCAAACCATCGTTAATGTTGCCAAGCAATGCGTAAAAGTGTCCGACAGTTTGTTTGATTTTATGTGTGATACCGTATCGCCTCAAGGGGTTATGTGTGTCGTGAAAATTCCCGAAACGGTGGGCAGAATAAGTGATATTGAAAAGGGCAAATATATTGTGCTTGAAAACACTGCCGACCCTGCAAATTTGGGCACCATTGCCCGAACTGCTGAAGCGCTAGGAATAAACGGACTTGTTATTTCTCATCTTGGTTGCGACCCGTTTTCACCCAAGGCGCAAAGGGCAGGTATGGGCGCTTTGTTGCGTCTGCCTATATATATTTCAAAAGACCTGGTGAGTGACCTTAACATTCTCAAATCCAAAGGTTTTTCTCTATTTGCGTCGGTTGTGTCTAATGCCGATTGCGATGTCACCGAGGTGAAATATACTGAAAATTCGGCCGTGCTTATCGGCAACGAGGCCAACGGATTGACCGAGCATATAATTTCAGTTTGTGATAAAAAGGTGACCATTACAATGCGCGGCAGAGCAGAATCTTTGAATGCTGCGGCCGCCGCCTCTATTATTATGTGGGAAATAACCCGCGCGGAGGTGAAGTGATGTCGGCAGAGTATTGGATATGGTTGCAACAGGTTTTGGGTTACGGCAGTCCTACAGTTTCAAGCGTTATTACTCATTACGGCAACGCTAAGGAGTTTTACCTTGCGCCCGATGAGGAAAAGATAAAGAAATGCCGCTTGAGTAAAACGCAGATTGCTAAACTGCATACCGTCGCACGAAAACTTGTTTTTAAGATTTTGCAAGACTGTGCAAAATTCGGTATAAACATTATCACGCCTGAGGATGAGATTTTTCCTGAAAGGTTGTTGAATATTACAGACCCACCTGCAGCGCTTTATGTAAAAGGTTCAAGGTTTGATTTTAACAATATTCCAAGCATAGCCGTTGTTGGACCCCGTAAAATAAGTGAATACGGCGCAAGGTGTGCGTATGTTATTTCCGATACGCTTGCCTCTTGCGGATTTTGTGTCATAAGCGGCGGTGCTTTGGGTGGTGACAGTTGCGCTCACAGAGGTGCCATCAAGGCCGACGGTTATACTATCGGTGTTCTTGGTGCGGGAATCGAAAGCGATTATCTTAAGACCAATAGAGAACTGCGTGACGAGATTACAAGGCACGGGTGCCTTATATCTGAATGTCCCCCGTTTGAAGGCGTGGATAAGGGCACTTTTCCCAGAAGAAACCGTATTATGTCGGGTCTTTCTAACGGAGTAGTTGTTATTGAAGGTGCGGTATCCAGCGGAACGCTGATAACTGCACGGCACGCGGTAGAGCAGGGAAAGGATGTCTTTGTAATACCCGGAAGTCCGTCGTTAAAGCATTATGAAGGTTCAAACCGTCTTATTGCCGACGGTGCAAGACCTTTACTCACCGTAAACGATATAATCAATGAATATTTATTCCTTTATCCTGACAAAATACATCCGCCTGTACGCAAAACAACGGTAGATGATAAGGTAAATGAGGTGAAGGATGTAAGTATAACCGAGATAAAAGCATCGGAGGATGTTTCGGACGATAACGATGACGTCCGTGTTACGGCAAGACCCGAAAAGTCAATGCTTTCGGACGATGCCGTCAAGGTGCTTGACGTCTTTGAAGAAATAGGTGGTACATTTACAGCCGACGATGCCGTTGATAAGACCGATTTGTCATCAGGTACGGTTATTGGTTGCGTCACCGAACTTGAAATATGCGGATTTATTGAAGCCGTCCCCGGTGGAAGATACCGCTTGAAGTAATATATAACACGAAAGAGTGATAATATAAATGTCTAAACTTGTTATTCTGGAGTCACCCTCCAAGGCAAAAACTGTTCAAAAATATCTTGGTACAGGATATGAAGTTGTAGGTTGCACAGGCCATGTTCGTGACCTTCCGCAGTCATCCCTCGGTATTGATATCGAGCACGGATTTAAGCCAAAGTATCAGAACCTTACTAACAAAAAAGAGGTTATCAAAAAACTAAAGGAAGCCGCAGAAAAAGCCGACTTTGTTTATCTCGCAACCGACCCCGACCGAGAGGGAGAGGCGATTTCTTGGCATTTGGCTCACGTTTTGGGACTCGACCTTAACGAGGCCAACCGCGTTGTCTTTAACGAAATTACCCGTTCGGGTGTTGAGACCGGTATGAACAATCCGAGACAGGTCGATATTGACTTGGTTGACGCTCAACAGGCCCGCCGTGTGTTGGACCGTCTTGTCGGTTACAAAATCAGTCCGTTCCTTTGGAAAAAGGTCAAAAGAGGTCTTTCGGCAGGTCGTGTTCAATCGGTCGCTTTGCGCCTTATTGTTGACCGTGAGAAAGAGATTCGTGCCTTTGTGCCTGAAGAATATTGGACAATTACCGCAAAACTTTTGAAAGACCGCAAAAAATTCACCGCGAAGTTTCACGGCACCACTGACGGCAAAAAGGTTGAGATTAATAACGAGCAGACCGCAAATGATATTCTTAATACCGTTAAGGACGGTCAGTTTACGGTTGCTTCGGTCAAAAACGGAACACGAACCCGTCAGCCTGCGCCTCCGTTTAACACCTCAACAATGCAACAGGAGGCTTCACGCAGATTGGGTTATGACGGTAAACGCACCATGCGAATTGCCCAGCAACTCTACGAAGGTGTTGAGGTTCCCGATAAGGGCAGTATCGGTCTTATTACCTATATGAGAACCGACTCTTTGCGCATTTCTGAGGAAGCAAGAGCCACCGCTGCCGTGTTTATATCCAACCGTTTCGGTGACAATTATCTGCCTTCAAAGCCCCGTTATTTTAAGGCAAAAAAGGGAACTCAGGATGCTCATGAAGCCATCCGTCCCACTTCAATAGATATTACTCCTGAGTCGGTTAAATCGGCTCTTACTGCCGAACAGTATAAACTGTATAAACTTATATGGGAACGCTTTTTGGCAAGCCTTATGGCCAACTGCTTACAGGACACTGTTAATGTTGACATTCACAATAACGGATATCTTTTCAAAGCAAGCGGTTACAAGGTGAAGTTTGACGGTTTTACCGCACTCTACGTTGAGGCCAAGGATGAGGAAGAAGAGGAAAATAGCGCAATTCCGCCCATGAGCGTCGGTGATATTTTGAAGACCGACAGTGTCAACGGTGTTGCCGCTGAACAGCACTTCACACAGCCACCTGTAAGGTATAACTATGCAACCCTGACCAAGGCTTTGGACGAAAACGGTATCGGTCGTCCCGCAACCTATGCGCCGATAGTTTCAAATATTGAGAAAAGGGATTATGTTACTAAGATAAGCAAAGCATACGCCCCCACACCGCTTGGTGAGACTGTGACCGAACTTATGTGTGAATATTTCAAGAGAATCGTTGACATAAAATTCACTGCAGGTATGGAAGAAAGTCTTGATAAGATTGGTGACGGTCAACTTGGTTGGGTTGAGACCATCGCCGATTTCTACAAGGATTTTGATAAAACCTTAAAGTCGGCCGAAGAAAAAATGGACGGTAAGCGTATCAAGGTTCCTGATAAGGAGACTGAACACGTTTGTGAACTTTGCGGAAGAAAAATGGTCATTAAAAACGGCCGGTTTGGAAAATTTCTTGCTTGCCCCGGATACCCTGAGTGTAAGAACGCAAAACCTTTGACCGGTGATATTAAGGGTGCTTGTCCTGTTTGTTCGAGCAAACTTGTTCAGAGAAACACCAAAAAAGGTAAAAAGTTCTATGGTTGTTCGTCATATCCCACCTGTAAGTTTATGACTTGGGATGAACCCACCGCAGACAACTGTCCTCAGTGCGGAAAAACACTTTTCAAGGGTAGAGGTAAGGTATCCTGTCTTAACGAGGGTTGCGGTTATGAAAAGGCTACCGCAAGAAAAAATGCAAAAAAGACCGATGAAAAGAATGAAGGTTAAGGTTTTGGGCGCAGGTCTTGCGGGTTGCGAGGCCGCGTATAAGTTGGCAACGCTCGGAATAGAGGTTGACCTTTATGAAATGAAACCCATAAAGTTTTCACCTGCACACAAATCTGAAAACTTTGCAGAGTTGGTTTGCTCAAACTCATTGAAGGCGCAACGGCTTAACTCTGCCGCAGGGCTTTTGAAATGGGAAATGGAGCAGTTGGGTTCGGTTTGCGTAAAGGCTGCAAAGCAACATTCTGTTCCAGCAGGCGGTGCATTGGCCGTTGACCGTGACCTGTTTTCCAAAGCGGTTACCGATGCGGTGAGAACCCATCCGTTAATAAACGTTATCATTGATGAAGTTGCCGAGATACAACCCGAGGAATATACAATAATAGCAACAGGTCCTTTAACCGAGGGTAAACTTTTTGAGAATATCAAAAGTCTTTGCGGTGAGGATTATCTCAATTTTTTTGATGCGGCGGCACCCATCGTTACTGCCGAAAGTATCGATTATTCCAAGGTTTTCTCTGAAAGCCGATACGGTAAGGGTCAAGGAGATGACTATATAAACTGTCCGTTTAACAAGGCAGAGTATGAGACTTTTCGCGATGCATTGCTGTCGGCTGAAAGAGCAATTTTGCACGATGCCGATAACCCGTTGAGGGTTTATGAGGGTTGTATGCCTATTGAGATTCTGGCGTCACGTGGCAATGATGCAATGCGTTTTGGACCTATGAAGCCTGTAGGTTTAAAAGACCCTAAAACAGGTCACCGTCCGTGGGCTGTTGTGCAGTTGAGAAAAGAAAACAGCAAAGGCACAATGCTGAATTTAGTGGGCTTTCAGACCAACCTGAAGTTCGGTGAACAGAAAAGGGTGTTCAGTTTGATACCTGGTCTTGAAAATGCCGAATTTCTCCGTTACGGTGTGATGCACCGTAATTCATTTATCAACTCCCCAAAACTGCTAAATTCCGATTTTTCAATGAAAAATCATCCCAAGATTAGTTTTGCGGGTCAGATTAGCGGTGTCGAGGGTTATATGGAATCGGCAGGGTCTGGCATAGTTGCCGCTATCAATATGGCGGCAAAAATAAACGGCTCTGATACCGTTGCTTTTCCTGAATTCACTATGCTGGGTGCTTTGTCGGGATATATCAGTGACCAAACGGTTAAGGATTTTCAGCCAATGGGTGCCAACTTCGGTGTTTTGCCACCGTTGGATGTTAATATACGGGATAAGCAAAAACGCTATGCAGAGTTGTTCTACCGTTCAGCAAGGTGGTTTAAAGAAAAGGGTCTTTGCGATAAGATTCCAGAAATTGAACTTTAATGTTAAATTTACGGCAATAAGGAGAATGATATGAAGATTGCAGTTGACGCTTTTGGCGGAGATAATGCTCCGTTGGCGGTAATTAAAGGTGCCGCAGATGCCAAAAAAGAATTTGGCGTTGATATCGTACTGACGGGTAATGAAGAAATAATAAAAAAGGTTGCCGCCGAAAACGCTATTGATATTTCAGGGATGAAAATTGTGCATACCGAAGAAATTTTTGATATGCATGACCAACCGACGGATATTGTCCGTTTAAAGAAGAACACTTCGTTGGGACTTGCATTAAAGACGGTTGCAGACGGAGATGCAGATGCCTTTGTTTCGGCAGGCAGTACTGGTGCCATTGTTGCAGGCGCAACATTTATCATCAAGCGTATCAAGGGTGTAAAACGCCCTGCTTTGGGAACGGTTTTGCCCTCAAGAACGCGTAAGTTTATGCTTATGGATTGCGGTGCAAATGCGGAATGCCGTCCAGAGATGTTACAACAATTCGGTATTATGTCCTCAATCTATCTTCGCAATGTAGAGGGGATTGAAAACCCGGAAATAGGCCTTTTGAATATTGGAACAGAGGATACCAAAGGCACCCCCTTGCAGATAGAGGCTTATAAGTTGCTTAAGGAAAGTTCAATAAATTTTGTTGGCAATATTGAGTCAAGAGAAATGCCTGCGGGTGTTTGTGACGGCATTGTTGCCGACGGTTATACAGGAAACATTGCGCTCAAACTTTATGAGGGCGTTGCAATGAATCTTATGAAGATGGTGAAAGGTGTTTTTCTCACTAACTTCAAAACAAAAATGGCATATCTTCTGGCCAAAAAGCCTTTAATGGGGATTAAGAAGTTTGCAGATTACGGTGATGTTGGCGGAGCACCGCTGTTGGGCGTCAAAAAGCCTGTAATCAAGGCTCACGGTGGTTCGGATGCCAGAGCAATAAAGAATGCTATCCGTCAGGCAAAACTTTGCGTTGAAAATGATGTTATAGGAAAAATATCAGATGACCTTGCAAGATTGACCAAAACTGATAGCGAGGAATAATTAAGGTGTTTATATGCAGGAATTAGAACAGATTATAGGGTATGAGTTCAAGGATAAATCACTGATGCTACGTGCACTTTCGCACACCTCGTATATCAACGAGGTAAAAAGTATTCCCGAATCCAACGAGCGCTTGGAGTTTTTGGGTGACTCGGTTTTGTCCATAATGGTTTCCGAATATATCTTCAGAAACTTTAAACAACTGCCCGAAGGTGAATTGACCAAAATGCGCGCATCTTTGGTTTGTGAAAAAACCTTGGCCGCTTTTGCCCGTGAAATTGAACTTGGCAGATTCTTGTTTTTGGGCAAGGGTGAGCAACAAAACGGGGGAAGAGAGCGTCCGTCAATTTTGGCTGATGCGTTTGAGGCTTTGCTTGCCGCTATTTACCTCGACGGCGGTTTTGAGCCGGCCCGTTCCCACGTTATGCGATTTGTGAAGGATGAGATAAAGAATCACACTGTCGAAGAAGCATTCCACGATTATAAGACACAGTTGCAGGAGATCATTCAAAAAAATCCAGGTGAAGAACTCTCTTATATCCTTGTTGGTGAAGAAGGACCCGACCACGATAAAAGTTTTACGGTTGAAGTCAGACTTAATTCTAATGTTATCGGGCAGGGTGAGGGTCGTAGCAAAAAGCAGGCTGAACAAAAGGCAGCTAAAAAGGCTCTTGAACTGATGGGCGTAGAGGTATGAGTCACGCAAATATTTCGGTCTTTGTGCCGCATCTGGGGTGTCCCAACCGTTGCAGTTTTTGTGATCAGGTAACCATTTCAGGCGCTTTTAAGCAACCAACAAAAGAAGATGTTGACGAGGCGGTAAAACAGGCCTGTAAGTCGCCAAGATATAATGCTGACAATACCGAACTTGCTTTTTTCGGAGGCAGTTTTACGGCTATTGACCGCGAGTATATGCTCACACTTTTGTCGGCGGCTCATTCCCACATAAAGCAAGGCAGTATAAGGGGTATAAGAATTTCAACAAGACCCGATTGTATTGACCGTGATGTTCTTGATATTTTAAAGCAGTGCGGTGTTATGGCCATTGAACTCGGCGCGCAAAGTATGTGTGATGATGTACTGATTTCCAATGACCGAGGCCATACCGCTGAGGCGGTAAAATCTGCATCCAAACTCATAAAAGAATATGGGTTTGAATTAGGTCTTCAAATGATGACCGGTCTTTATAAAAGTACATATGAGATGGATATAATGACGGCCGAAGAAATAATAAAACTGCAGCCCGCAACGGTTAGAATATATCCGTCAATAACATTAAAGAACACCCGTTTGGAAAAACTTTTTCTATCGGGTGAATACACACCGCCAACTCTGGACGGTACTGTGAAACTGTGTGTCAGATTGTTGCGGATGTTTGAATGCGCAAATATAAAAGTTATCAGAATGGGTTTGCACAGTATTGACAATAAACGGTACGTTGCAGGTCCGTGGCATCCCGCTTTCCGTGAACTTTGCGACAGTAGGATGTATTTCGACAAGATCATTGAAAAATTACCCGAAAAGGGTGAGTACAAACTGCTTGTGAACCCCAAGGAAATTTCTAAGGTAGTGGGAAACAAAAGGTCAAATATTGAAAGTTTAAATTCATTAGGATATAAATGCACCGTGGTGGCGGATGAAACTGTAAAACCGTCCGACATCAAGGTCGAAAGGATGAATAACAGTTGTTTTTAAAGTCGATCGAAATTCAAGGCTTCAAATCCTTTGCCGATAAGACCGTTTTAAAGTTTGGCAAGGGTGTTACCGCCGTTGTCGGACCTAACGGAAGCGGAAAAAGTAACATTTCTGACGCTGTTCGTTGGGTTTTGGGCGAACAGTCCACAAAAAATCTTCGCGGACAGTCCATGGAAGATGTTATCTTCAGTGGTACTGCCGACCGCCGTCCCCACGGCTTTGCTGAGGTTACGTTGGTTATGGATAACAGCGACCGCAGTCTTAATTTCGATAATGATGAGGTTGCAGTAACACGAAGATATTTCCGTTCGCATGAGAGTGAGTATCTCATAAACAAGGCGGTAGTGCGTCTTAAAGATGTTCACGAACTGTTTATGGATACAGGTTTGGGGCGTGACGGATACTCAATGATAGGACAGGGAAAGATCGACACTATTGTCCGCTCAAAGTCTGATGAACGCCGTGATATTTTTGAAGAAGCGAGTGGAATTTCGCGTTACCGTTACCGTAAAATCGAGGCCGAGCGCAAACTTGCCGCCGCCGATGACAATATGCTTCGTTTAAAGGATATTATGGCCGAACTTGAAGGCCGCGTGGGACCCTTGGAGGAGCAGAGCAAAAAGGCTGAAAAGTTTATTGAACTTGCTGCAATAAGAAAAAAACTTGAAATAGGTCTTTGGCTGAATTACTTGAATCAGTCGGGTGACCTTTTGAAGGCTCAGGACCAGAAGATAACCTTGGCTACGGCTCATTATAATGAAGTGGAAGGCAAGTTGCTGGAACTTGCCGCAACTATTGAGTCGGGTTCGGAGCGTTATTCTTCCATAAATGTCAGAATTGACGAAATGCACCGTTTTGTAGCCGCTATGGAGGAGGAAATCACCCGTATTAAAGGTGAGATAAATGTCCATAACGCCACCATAAAACACAATGACGAGACCATTGAGCGTTTGCGTGCAGATATTTCGGAACTTGAAAATTCCGATTCCAGATCCAAAACCGAAATTGAAGACCGCCGCGCGAACATTGAGACAAAGAGAACTGAGATTGCGGCTTTGACCGAAAAGGTTACCGCACTTGAGAGCGAACTTAACGGACTTATAAGCAATTCAGAGGTCATCTCCCGTCAAATAGAGGAACTGACCAAAAAACTCAATACCTATTCAGCAGGTATTTCCGAACAACGTGTAAAGTTGGTCACCGCACAGTCGTCAATCACCGAAATTGACGCTCGTAACATTGCTTTTGACGGTTCGATAGTTGAAAAATCGGCTGAAAAGGAAAAGTTGGACAAGGAACTTGAAGAACTGGAAGAGATGCTTAAAAAAGCGGAGGAACTGGCTGAGGAGGCCGCTAACGCTTTAAAGGGCAGAGAGTTGATTTTTGAATCAAGAAAGCAAAAGCAAGAGGAATATAAGAAGAATCTTGACGATTGCCGACTTGATATTGAGGACAAAAAGCGCAGAGTTGCTATTTTGGAAGAACTTGAGCGCAATATGGAGGGCTTGGGACTGCCTGTAAAAGCCGTTATGCGAGAAGCAGAAAACGGTACTTTGCGTGGTGTTCACGGACCTATTAGCAAACTTATTGAGGTTAAAAAGGAGTATGCCATTGCTATTGAGACGGCTTTGGGTGCCTCACTTCAACATATCGTTGTGGTTTCTGAAAACGATGCCAAAAGGGCTATTGAGTTTTTGAAAAACCAGAACAAGGGAAGAGCAACATTTTTACCGATTTCTACAATAAAATCGCGCGGACTTGATGAGGACGGTCTCGAAAACAAGTTTGGATATGTGGGCATTGCATCCAAACTTGTTGAGATTGATAAACGTTACGAGGGTATTATTGGTAATCTGTTGGGTAAAACTGTTGTTGCCGAGGATATTGACTCGGCGGTTACCATTGCCAAAAAATACGGTTACCGCTTTAAGGTTGTAACACTTGACGGTCAGGTGGTCAACGCAGGCGGTTCACTGACTGGTGGCTCTCTGGCAAAAAATGCTGGTATTCTGAGCCGTGCAGGTGAGATAAAAGAACTTAGTGATGGAATAGTAAAACTGCTTGAAAAATCAGGATTTTTGACCGATAACTATAATTCGGCCGCGCAAGAGGTTGCATCCCTTGAGGCTGAGATTCTCAACGCACGTTCAGAGTTTACTACGGCAACTGAGGACAAGATACGCGTTTCTGGAGAAATTCGCCGTGTTAGTGACCTTATTTTGGAGTTGTCCAAATCTATTGAGGCAATGAACGGCGAAAAGTTCTTACTTGAAAACCGCAAGGTTGAACTGCAGAACACGGTAAATACCGCGAATTCCCAGATTGCGGAGATTGAAAAACTCAAACTCATGGCACAGACCGAAATTGATTCACTTTCGGGCGGCAGAGATACCGTTACCGACCGCCGAGAGACCCTTACAACCGATATCACCGACCTTCGTATTAAAATTATGGAGTCTGAAAAGGATATCGAGTCTATTGAAAACTCTATTAAACTTCTTGAAGAGACTATTTCGTCAAGCGGTAACAGGGGAGAGACTCTGCTTTGCGAGATTGAGACGGTCGAGGCTTTGTCAAGTGTCGAAAAGGCCGCTATTGAGAACCTTAACGCACAGATAGAAGGCCGTAAAAAAGATATTGTTGAGGGTAATAATAAAGTAAAACAACTGATTGATGAGCGTGACAGTTTTGACCGTGAAGGTCAGCAGATGCGTCAGGCCGAACGCGATATGACTGCAGAACGTGAAAAATTGGGCGGTGAGGTTGCACGTCTTGAAGAACGTCGTGAGAATATGCTCCGTGAATATGACGAGATAATCAAGCGTTTGTTTGACGAGTATGAACTGACCCGTACAGAAGCAGAGCAGATTGCCGAACCTGTTGAAAATATCTCTGAGGCAAAACGCGAGTTGCAGGAGGTCAAGGGCAAGATAAAGAACCTCGGTCACGTAAATGTTGCCGCAATCGAGGAGTATAAAGAAGTTTATGAGCGTTATGTGTTTATGAAAGCGCAGATGGACGACCTTGATAATTCACGTGCAGAACTCAATAAACTTATCTGTGACCTTACCTCGCAGATGAAAGAAAAGTTCTCTGAAGGTTTCGAGAAGATTGGTAAGAACTTTACAAAGGTGTTTACCGAACTGTTTGGCGGCGGTCACGCAGAATTGGTGCTGACCGACCCTGAAAATATTCTTGAAAGCGGAATTGACATTGTTGCCAAACTTCCCGGTAAAAACGTACCGAGTCTTGAAGGACTTTCGGGCGGTGAAAAGGCACTTATCGCAATTTCAATCTACTTTGCAATTATGATGGTAAATGCACCTCCGTTCTGCTTCCTTGACGAGGTTGATACCGCACTTGATGATATCAATGTCGAGCGTTTTGCACAGTATATGACCAAGTCGCAGTTCGGAACGCAGTTTATCTGCGTAACCCACCGCAGAGGTACTATGGATTCTGCAGATATGCTTTACGGTGTAACCATGCAAGAAAAGGGTGTAACAAAGTTGCTGCAACTTGACGTTGATCAACTGATTAAGACACTAAATATTGAAAATAAATAATTCGGAGGCTTATAATGGGCTTTTTCAGTAAGATAACCGCAGGTTTAAAAAAGACCCGTGATTCAATAACAGGTGCCGTTAATTCAATGCTTTCGGCATTCACAAGAATTGACGAGGAACTGTTTGAGGAACTTGAAGAAATACTTATAATGAGCGATATCGGCGTTGTTACTGCAGGTAAGATATGCGATGAACTCAGAGCACGTGTTAAGGAGGAAAAAGTAACTGACCCCAATGTGATTAAAGAGATGTTGGCACAAACTGTACGCAGTATGCTTGACGGTGACCGTGAACTTAAAATGACAACCCATCCGTCGGTGATTTTTGTTATCGGTGTAAACGGTGTAGGAAAGACCACCACTATCGGTAAAATTTCTTCCCAATTAAAAGCAACGGGCAAAAAGGTTATTCTCGGTGCGGCCGATACTTTCCGTGCAGCCGCTATTGACCAACTTGCTGTCTGGGCCGAAAGGGCAGGGGTAGACATGGTGAAAAGTGCTGAGGGTGCTGACCCTGCGTCGGTCGTTTTTGACACGGTTGCTGCCGCAAAAGCCCGAAGCAGTGATGTTATTATAATTGACACTGCAGGCAGACTTCACAATAAGAAAAACCTTATGAACGAACTCGCCAAGATGTACCGCGTTTTAAAGCGTGAACTTCCCGAAAGTGATATTGAAACTTTGCTTGTGCTGGATGCTACAACAGGTCAGAATGCCGTAAATCAGGCAAGAGATTTTAAAGAGGTTGCCGATATTAGCGGTATTATTCTTACAAAACTTGACGGTACAGCCCGTGGCGGTGTTGTGCTTGCCATTATGGATGAACTGAAAATTCCTGTTAAATATATTGGTGTCGGAGAACAGATTGACGATCTCCAACCGTTTGACGCTGATAGTTTTGCAAAGGCAATCTTCTCGGAGGAAGCATAATGAACAAGTTTATCGTAGCCTCGCATAACAAGAAAAAATTGGCCGAACTGACCAGAATTCTGGAACCAATGGGATTTAAGGTTGTTTGTCCTTCGGATATTGCAGGCGGTGTGCCTGATGTCGAAGAAAACGGCACCACTTTTGAGGAGAACGCATTGCTCAAAGCGAGGTCGGCTTGCCAAGTTTCAAATTTACCTGCCATTGCCGACGATTCGGGGCTTTGCGTCGATGCTTTAGACGGCGCACCGGGTATCTATTCGGCACGTTTTGCAGGGACCGGAAAAGATGAGGACAATAATTCACTTTTGCTTGAAAAACTGAATGGTTTACCAAAAGAAAAACGTACTTGCCGTTTTGTTTCCTGTATCGCTTGCACATTCCCCGACGGAAGAGAATTTACTGTCAGAGGTACTTGTGAGGGTTATATTCTCGAACAACCTCAAGGTGACGGCGGTTTTGGTTACGACCCGTTGTTTATGACCGATTATGGTTGCTTTGGCACTATGACCGCCGAAGAAAAGGATGCCGTCAGCCACCGTCACAACGCAATAGTTTTGTTTAAGGAAGAACTTAAAAAGTATATTTGATATAATGATTGTAGTTTGTGGAAACACTGAAAAGTGTTTCGACTAACTATAATCGTAATTAGGAGTAGTTTATGTTAAATTCCAGACAGAGAGCACAACTTAGAGGTATGGCAAACTCATACCAACCAATTTTCCAAATTGGCAAAAGCGGAGTGGGTGAACAACTCATTCGTCAGGTCAATGAAGCCTTGGAGGCAAGAGAATTGATTAAGGTCACCGTACTTGAAACTTCCCCCATGAAGGCGAGAGAATGTGCCGATTTAGTGGCTGAAGCCACAGACAGCGATGTTGTCCAGGTTATAGGTTCAAAATTTATTCTCTATAAGCAAAGCAAAGAAAATAAACAGATTGTGCTTGTAAAATAATATGGGTATAACACTGTTTTTCGGCGGAACCTTTAATCCGCCACACATAGCCCACCGCAAAATGCTTGAGGCCATTAGCATTTTACCTGAGATAGACCGTGTTTTGGTCGCGCCGACAAACATTCCTCCGCACAAAGAAATACCAGGAATGTTTGCAACTAAATCACAGAGACTTAGTATGTGCGAACTTCTTTGTGACGGTGTGAACAAGGCCGAAGTTTCGGATATTGAGTTTAAGAGGGAAGGCAAAAGTTACAGTTTTTACACCTTGTGTGCCCTTAAAGAACAGTATGGACGGGTTGCAATGCTTATTGGTGGTGATATGGTCACTTCGTTCACCACTTGGCACCGTTATGAAGAATTGCTTAACATTGCTGCGTTTTACACCGTTCGCCGAAAAGGTGTTGACAATGATGAGTTTGACAGGAGTGTTGAATTTTTAAAGTCAAACGGCGGTGATATAACGGTGCTTGATATTGATTTCCCTGAGGTTTCGTCAACCGAAGTAAGAAAAGCGGTGTCAAACGGGCAGAATGCTGAAAACCTTATTCCCAAAAACATTTTGAAATATATAACCGCAAACGGTTTATATAGAAAGGCTTAATATGACCGTAGAAGATTACAAATTACTGTTGAAAGACAGACTGAATGAAAAACGGTATCATCATTCACTTTGTGTGGCTGACGAAGCCAAGAGATTAGCAGAAAAATTGGGCGCTGACCCCGATAAAATGTACCTTGCGGGGCTGTTGCACGATATCACAAAAAATTTTTCTGACAAGGAACAGTTGCAAACCTTTCTGAAGTTTGGTATAATGCTGTCTGTTGCCGAAAAATCCTCACCGCTTGTTTGGCACGCTATGACAGGTGCTTTGGTGGTTGAACACGAACTCGGTATTACCGACGAGGATATAGTGTCCTCAATCCGATACCACACAACGGCAAAACCTGATATGACTTTAAGTCAGAAAATCATTTTTATTGCTGATTTAACCTCAGCAGACCGCAATTATCCCGATATATCGGAAATAAGGGCTGCCGCAGACCGTGATATAAACGAATGTATTATTAAAATTCTGAAATTCACGATATGCGATATCGTTTCAAAATCCAGACCCTTGCATCCTGATACTTTAGATGCCTATAATTATCTTATTACCCAAGAGAAAAGAGGTTGAGAAGAATGGAAACCTTTGAAATATTGAAACTTGCCGCAAACACTTTGAATGACAAAAAAGCAATGCAGATGCAAGCAATAAAAATAAGTGAAATATCTGACATTGCCGATTATTTCCTTATCTGCACCGCAACGTCTAATGCTCATATCCGTGCCCTTGCCGATGAGGTTGAGGAAAAACTTAAAGAAGCAGGTGTCCAGCCCGGTCATATTGAGGGCAAAGCATCTGATTGGCTTTTGCTTGACTATAATGATGTTGTAATTCACATTTTCGGCCGTCAGTCGCGTGAGTTTTATGCTCTCGAACGTATGTGGCAGGATGGCGAACAGATTGATTTAACGCGGATTTTAACATCTGCTATGGAGGATTAAGTCTAATGAAGTACGATTTTAAAACAATCGAAGAAAAATGGCAAAAAATATGGGAGGACAAGCAGGCTTTCGTAGCATCCGAGGATTATTCAAAACCCAAGTTCTACGGTCTTGTTGAGTTCCCTTATCCCAGCGGTTCGGGTATGCACGTAGGTCACATAAAGGCATATTCGGGACTTGAGGTTATTTCGCGTAAACGCAGAATGCAGGGCTATAATGTTCTGTTTCCGATGGGCTTTGACGCTTACGGTCTGCCGACCGAAAACTCGGCTATCAAGTTCAACACCCATCCGAGAATATTGACCGACCGTAATATTGAAAAATTCACCTCTCAACTTAAAAGGGTCGGTTTTTCCTTTGACTGGACTAAAGTTATTGATACCACCGAGGAAGATTATTATAGGTGGACACAGTGGATATTCCTCAAACTGTTTGAGCACGGTCTTGTTTTCCGTGATCAGGCTTTGGTAAACTACTGTCCAAGTTGTAAAGTTGTTCTGTCTAATGAGGATTCTCAGGGCGGCAAGTGTGACATTTGCCATAACGACATTATTCAGAAATCCAAGGATGTGTGGTATCTCCGCATTACCGAGTATGCTGATAAACTGTTGCAAGGTCTTGACGGTGTTCAATACCCTGAAAATATTAAAATGCAACAGGTCAACTGGATAGGTAAATCAACGGGCGCTTTTGTAAACTTCTCTATCAAAGAGGTTGAGGAAAGTCTTCGTGTTTATACAACACGTTGTGATACTCTGTTTGGCGTAACATTTATGGTTATAGCACCTGAGCATCCCATTATTGAAAAATACCGTGAAAAAATAACCAATATTGCCGACCTTGATGCCTACAAGGACGAATGTGCCAAGAAAACCGAATTTGAGCGCACTCAACTTGTTAAGGACAAGACAGGCGTTAAAATTCAGGGTCTTACCGCCATTAACCCCGTTAACGGCAATGAAATTCCCGTTTACATATCCGACTATGTAATGATGGGATACGGTACAGGTGCCATTATGGCGGTACCTGCACATGACCAGCGTGACTATGACTTTGCCAAGAAGTTCGGCATTGATATTATTGAGGTCATCAAGGGCGGTGACATTTCGGTTGAGGCATATACCGGTGACGGTGAAATGGTAAACTCCGACTTCCTTAACGGTATTCAAAAGAAGACCGAAGCAATAGATAAAATGCTTGTCTTCTTGGGTGACCGCGGTATAGGTGAAAAGGGTGTTCAGTACAAGATGAAGGACTGGGCATTCAACCGTCAGAGATATTGGGGCGAACCCATCCCGATAGTTCACTGTTCTAAGTGCGGAATGGTCCCCATGCCTTATAATGAACTGCCTTTAAAACTTCCCACAGTTGAGAATTTTGAACCCGGTGAGGGTGGCGAAAGTCCCTTGGCCAAGATTGAATCTTTTGTAAACTGCAAGTGTCCCAAGTGCGGTCAAGATGCCCGCCGTGAGACCGATACAATGCCACAGTGGGCAGGCTCTTCTTGGTATTTCTTAAGATATATTGACCCCAAGAATGACAAGGTTTTTGCCGACAAGGAAAAACTCAACTATTGGTTGCCAGTTGACTGGTACAACGGAGGTATGGAGCACGTAACCCGTCACCTTATTTACTCACGTTTCTGGCACAAGTTCCTTTACGATATCGGTGAAGTTCCGACAGCAGAACCTTATGCAAAACGTTCCGCACAGGGACTTATTCTTGGACCCGACGGTCAGAAGATGTCAAAATCACGTGGCAATGTTGTTGACCCCAATGATGTTGTTAACGAGTTTGGCGCAGATACTTTGCGTGTTTACATCCTCTTTATGGGTGACTACGGAATGGCAGCGCCATGGTCTGAAAGCAGTATGCGCGGTTGTAAGAGATTCCTTGACCGTGTTGCAGAACTGCCCTCAATGATAAAGGGAGAGGGTGCGACACCTGCTATAGAAAGCCTTTTCCATAAGACCCTCAAGAAGGTTACGCTAGACATTGAAGATATGAAGTTCAACACCGCTATTGCAGCCATGATGACGTTGCTTAACGCTATTTACGACCACGGTTCCTTGACGTGTGATGAACTCAAAATGTTCACAAAGATGCTCTGCCCGTTTGCGCCGCATCTTTGCGAGGAGATTTTTGAGCAGTTGGGCGAAAGTGAATTGTGTTCTTTGAGCGCGTGGCCCGAATATGATGAGGCCAAGACGGTTGATTCCACCGTTGAAATCGTTGTTCAGATTAATGGTAAATTAAGATCCCGTCTTAACGTTGCTGCTGATATTTCGGCAAACGATGCTATCGCTGCAGCCAAGGCTGACGGCAAAATAGCAGCCGAAATTGACGGAAAAAACATTATTAAGGAAATATACGTTTCCAAGAAACTCGTAAACATTGTTATAAAGTAAAAAAATGTTGTAAAGTTTGAAAAATGTTCTTGACATCTATGTATAAAAGGGTGTATAATAACATAAAATTTGTAATTACCCCTGCTATTAGGCAAAGGGAGGGAATATAGTGAGCCAGGTTCGTGTAAAAGAAAATGAATCGCTTGAAAACGCACTCAGACGCTTTAAGAGACAGACTCAGAAGGATGGCGTTATCCAGGAAGTCCGTAAGAGAGAGCATTATGAGAAGCCTTCTGTAAAGCGTAAAAAGAAATCGGAAGCTGCCCGTAAGCGCAAGTTCCGCTAAATCTTAATGTAAAGAAAGCCGATCGGGAGACAACTTCCGGTCGGTTTTTGTTTGAAAGGATTACTATGTCACTGTTTTCATCCTTCGCGGTATTTAGAAGAATTACCGATATTAATATTGAATTTTTAAAAAATAATAACATTGAAACCTTGCTTCTGGATGTCGACAATACGTTGTCTACGCACCACGGTACCGTGATTGTTGACGGTTTGACTGAGTGGTTGAATAAAATGCAGGAAAACGGTATTATGCTTGTTGTCGTGTCCAATTCAAAACGTTGGAGAATTGAACCGTTTGCCGAAAAAATTGGTCTGCCTTTTGTCAGTCTTGCTTGCAAACCTTTACCAAACGGTTACCGTAAAGCTGTCAGGATGATGAAAGCCGATAAAAAGACCACAGCCATAATTGGTGACCAAATTTTCACCGATGTTTTTGGTGCCAACCTTTACGGTATAAGGTCGTTGCTTGTACGTCCCATAAAACTTGAGGACGGTTGGAGTTTTAAGGTCAGACGTTATTTTGAAAAGAAGATTCTCAAAGATAAGTTTTAAGAGGTGAGTTGAATGTCTGCAAAATTCGGACCTGCGGGATGCGCTGAATCGTTTTATCAAAAGGGCTATAAGCATAGCCTTCAGGTGCCTCAGTATATAAGTGAGTTTGGCCTTGATGTATTTGAGTATCAATGCGGAAGAGGTGTCAACGTAGGCGAGGAAAAAGCAAGACAGTTTGGTCTGCTTTGCGCCGAAAAAGGAATAGGTGTTTCGCTTCACGCACCGTATTATATTTCAATGTCGAGTGTTGAGGAGGAAAAGCGTCTAAATTCGGTGAATTATATTTTGCAGAGTGCCAAGGCTGTTGATTTTATGGGCGGTAACCGTATTGTTGTTCACACGGGCTCTTGCGGAAAACTTGACCGTGAGGAGGCTCTGTGCCTAGCCATTGATACAATGAGATTATCTCTTAATGCGTTGGACGAACAAGGTCTCGGTCATATCCACATTTGCCCTGAAACTATGGGTAAAATAAATCAGTTGGGAACTTTGGAAGAGGTTATTGCTCTGTGTGAACTTGATGAGAGATTGATACCTTGCATAGATTTCGGGCATTTAAACGCAAGAACGCTTGGTGAAGTGAACTCAAAAGAGGCTTTTAAACAGATAGTTGATGAAATCGGTAACCGCTTGGGTGAATACCGTCAGAAGCATTTTCATTCGCATTTTTCTAAAATCGAGTACACTAAAGGCGGAGAAAAAAAGCATCTTACGTTTGAAGATACGGTTTTCGGTCCTGACCCAACACCATTAATTGAATTGCTTTGTGATATGAACCTTGAACCTACAATCATTTGTGAATCGGACAAAACGCAGTCCGAAGATGCTTTGTTTATGAAAAAACTTTATACAGAAAGGAAGTTGCTGTAATGGCAAATAAAAAAATCCTTGTGCTCAATGGTCCTAATCTCAATATGCTTTCGGTTCGTGAACCCGGTATTTACGGTAATCAGACACTTGCTGAGATGAATTCCAATATTGAAACCTATGCAAAGGCTTTTGATATAAAATGTGATTTCTTTCAGTCAAACTGTGAGGGCGAGATAATTGACGCAATTCATTCAGTGCTTGAAAAATATGACGGTTGTATTATAAACGCAGGCGCATATACTCATTACAGTTATGCAATATACGATGCTATTAAGGCTGTAAACAAGCCGTTTATTGAAGTACATCTTTCAAATGTCCATTCCCGCGAGGATTTCCGCAGCGTATCGGTTATTGCACCTGCTTGCGTTGGGTCTATCGCAGGTTTTGGTAAAAACAGTTATTTCCTTGCCGTTAATGCAATGAAGGAGTTGCTCAAATGAAAAGAATAGCCGACTGGCTGCCCGAAAACGCCGCAGCTTTGGTGTTTACAACGGTCAACCGCCTGTATCTCACGGGTTTTGATTCGTCACTCGGTTATCTTATTATCTCAAAAAACGGCTGTTGCCTGTTTGTTGACGGCAGGTATATACTTGCGGCAAAACAATCGGTAAAAGACTGTAGGGTAGAACTGCTCTCGGCAAAGTCCGTTACGGTCAGTGATTACGTCAAGAAACTTGGCGTTAAAACACTTATTTGTGAGAACACAGTGAGCGTTGCCCGTTTTGAGAGTTTCAAAGAGTCCTTTAAAGGTGTAAACGTGACAGCAGACGGCGGTCTTTGTGATTTTATCGCAAACCTTCGCAAAATTAAAACCGATTTTGAGGTTGAGTGCATTGTGAATGCTCAACGTATTGCTGAAAGAGCCTTTTTGGATGTGTTGAATTATATTAAGGTCGGTGTAACAGAACGCGATGTTGCGGCTGAACTTGAGTACAGAATGAAAAAACGCGGCTCCGAGAATCCTTCGTTTGATACAATAGCCGTATCGGGACTTAAAAGCGCAATGCCACACGGTCAACCTAATGGGAATGTTATTAAAGACGGCGATTTTTTGACTATGGATTTCGGCGCAGTGTATAAGGGCTATCACAGTGATATGACGCGTACTGTTGCAATAGGGTATGCTACCGATAAGATGCAACTTGTATATAACACTGTTTTAGAGGCCCAACTTAATGCCGAAAGAGCAGTCAGAAACGGTGTGAAGTGCATTGACGTTGACAATGCGGCGAGAGATGTTATTGTAAAAGCAGGCTTTGGTGACTGTTTTACTCACAGTACAGGACATGGCATCGGTCTTGAGATCCATGAAGAACCATCGGTGTCACCACTTTCTGAAATTACGCTTGAAAGCGGTATGATTATTTCGGACGAACCCGGTATTTATATCGAAAACGAGTTTGGTGTGAGAATAGAAGATATGCTTCTTGTTACTGATGAGGGGTCGAAAAACCTTACGGTTTGCGAAAAAAATTTGATTATTCTGTAAAATATCAAAATAACACTTGAAATTATAGGAAAAATAAGATATTATATCTATGTTAAATTAGCAGTATGATAACTGTAAATATTTGGAGGTAAAAAAATATGGTAACTGCCGGTGATTTTAGAAACGGTGTAACCTTTGAAATGGATGGAAAGGTATACCAGATCGTTGAGTTCCAGCACGTAAAGCCCGGTAAAGGCGCTGCTTTCGTTAGAACCAAGATCAGAAACGTTATCGAAGGCTCCGTTGTTGAAAGAACATTCAACCCGACCGAAAAATTCCCTACCGCTTTCGTTGAGAGAAAGGATATGGAATATTCCTACGCTGACGGTGATCTTTACTACTTTATGGATTCCGAAACTTATGAACTTGTTCCCGTAAGCAAGAACGAACTTAACGATAACTTCAAGTTTGTTAAGGAGAATATGATTTGTAAAGTTCTTTCCTATAAGGGTAAGGTTTTCGGTGTTGAGCCCCCCACATTCGTTGAGTTGGCTGTTACCCAGACCGATCCCGGTTTTGCAGGAAACACAGCTACCAATGCTACTAAGCCTGCAACATTGGAGACCGGTTGTGAAATCCGTGTACCTCTCTTCATAAACGAGGGTGATATGATCCGTATCGACACCAGAACCGGTGAGTATATGGAGCGCGCATAAGTTTTAACTTTTGCAGTACAATAATAATACGGCCGACTGGCCTAAAAGGAGAAAAATATGACTGTTTCTGAAAAAGTTGCTTACATCAAGGGTCTTGCAGAAAACGCAGGCTTTTCTGATAACGACGCAAAGGACAAGGTAGTAAAATCTATCATAGATGTTCTTGAGGATATTGCAGGTGCTCTTCACGAAATCAATGAGCAACTCGATGCTGTTGATGAAGATCTCGCAGCCCTCGAAGAGGATTTCTATGAGGATGATGAGGACTATGATGATGATTATGATGACGAGGATGACTTCTGCTATGAGGTTGAGTGTCCCGCTTGCCATGACGTTATCTACCTTGACGATGAAATGATCGACGAAGGCGGCATCAAGTGCCCTAACTGCGGTCAGGAACTCGAGTTTGACATAAGTTGTGATGAATGCGGCGGATGTGCAGGCTGTGACGAGGAAGAGTAATTGAAAACAATCGGGCATCCTATTTTGGATGCCCGATTATTTTAAGTAAAAAGCATGATTGAACAGTAAAGAGGTGATATGGGTGACTAAAACCGAAACGGTTTTGAATTACACAACTGTTAAGGATACCGATTCTAAAAAGGTATCAGCCATTATCGTCTGTGGTGGGAATTCATCCCGAATGGGTAGTGTTGATAAAATGATGGCAGAGGTCAAGGGTATACCGATATGTATACGCTCTTGTCTGGCATTCCAAAACTGCGACGAGGTTGCTGATATTGTCATAGTCACAAGAGCGGAAAGCATTTTAAAAATGCAACAACTTTGTGAAAACTTTAAACTTACCAAGGTTTGCGATATAGTTGAGGGTGGAAACTGCCGTCAGCAGTCGGTTGCGAATGGGTTAAAACAACTTTGCGATGATACGGATGTTGTTCTTATTCACGACGGCGCTAGACCTTTTGTCACAAATGCGTGTATTAACAGGGTTATTGAAAAGGCAAGGGAAGTGTCGGCCGTGACCTGTGCTGTACCGCTTAAAGATACTGTGAAGTCTGTGCGTACTGACTCACTTGTGACCGCAACTCCCGACCGTAGTACACTGCAATCGGTTCAAACACCGCAAGGATTTAAGTTCGAACTGTATAGGTCGGCGGTTGAGTCCAATGCCGATTGTCTGGATAAATTTACTGATGACTGCTCTATCGTCGAGGCCTACGGTTATCCCGTTTACACCTGTATTGGCGACTATAAAAACATCAAAATAACCACGGCGGAGGACCTTAAAATTGCCGAGGTTTTTGCGGAGGATTCAATATGAATATTAGAGTTGGACACGGATATGATGTTCACCGCCTTGTACCTGACCGTAAACTTGTATTAGGTGGGGTAGAAGTTCCGTTTGAACTAGGCCTTTTGGGTCACTCGGATGCCGATGTTTTGTTGCACGCAATATCTGACGCTCTGCTCGGTGCCGCCACTTTGGGCGATATCGGTAAACATTTTCCTGATACCGCCGCCGAGTTTGAGGGTATAGACAGTAGAATATTGTTAAGAAAGGTCGTCGAACTGATTAAAGAAATGGGGTACGGTATATCAAATATTGATGCTACCGTTATTATGCAACGTCCAAAACTTGCTCCCTTTATATTGCAGATAACAGAGAATATTGCCAAAGATTGTGAAATTGATGTAGGTCAGGTTAATGTCAAGGCAACCACAGAGGAAAAACTCGGCTTCACTGGAGAGGGACTAGGGGTGTCTGCACACGCCGTCTGTCTTATTTACAAGAAATAATTTTGCCGTATGAAACATATAATCCATTGGTGATTATATGTTTTCGGTTAATTTAAGGCTCTCAAACAGGAAAATTGCATTAATTTTACTTGCATTTACGGCAGTTGTAGTGTTCGCGGTTATAATGCGAGTTGAAGGTTACAATAAATCAACGGTAAAGCCCGTGCAGTGCTCGGGCGAAACCGAATTGAGAGATTATCTTCAGTCTTTCGGAATTGAGACAGGTGAATGCACGGTGGATGAAATAACTATACCGGGTGAGTTTAATGACGTTTACAAAAATTATAACGAAATGCAACGGTCACAGGGTTTTGACCTGACGGATTATAAAGGGCAATCGGTCAAAAGGTATACATTTTCGGTATTAAATCATCCGGATGGTATGAACGTGTTTGCGGAAGTATTGCTTTTGGGCAAAAGTGTTATAGGTGCGGATATTTATTCAACCGAACTTGACGGGTTTATATCGCCGTTGAAATGAGGTGTGTTTTTGGAAAGACTTGATAAAATAGTAGCATTGCTGACAGGTGGCTCGCGCAAGGACGCAAGAGGTATGGTACTTCGCGGTAGGGTCACTGTCAATGGTGCGGTCTCGGGCAATATTGCTTTAAAGGTTGACCCCAACAAGGACGACATAAAGATTGACGGTCAAAGTTATACATATAAAAAGTATGTGTATATTATGATAAATAAACCTAAAGGAATATTATCGGCTTCTAATGACAAAACCCGTGAAACGGTGGTTGACCTCGTTAAACCTGAATATAACAGGGAGGGCCTGTTTCCTGTCGGCAGATTGGACAAGGATACCACGGGTCTGTTGATAATAACTGATGACGGTGACTTCGGCCATAAGGTTATTTCACCTAAAAGTATGATTGAAAAAGAATACCTAGTCACTTTGGACAAGCCTATTACCCGAGATGGAATAAAAACCCTTGAAGCAGGGGTGATTTTGGCTGACGGTACGGTATGCCGTCCCGCAAAGGTAAAACCAGCCAACCACGGTTCGACAAAAATATATATTACTATCACCGAGGGTAAATATCACGAAATCAAACGTATGTTGGGCGTTATTGGTTTAGGTGTTGACGAATTGGACAGAGTCAGAATTGGCAATTTGTGTAAAGATGACAAACTGAAACACGGTCAATATCGAGAACTTACGCCTGAAGAATTGGCGCTTATGTGGAATTGACCAAAAAATATGCTTTATTACACAAAGATTTATGTATTATTTTACATTGTGTTCATACTATTTGACATTTCATATAAAATATTGACTAAAACTTTGGATAAATAAGGCATAGAAATTTTTAAAGTTATCTGTTATAATCACAATGTAGTGTAATACAACGCATATTTTCTTAGGAGGAAAAACAATGGCAAGCCTTTCACTTCGCAATATTTGCAAAAAGTATCCCGGCGGCGTTCTCGCTGTTCAGGACTTCAATCTTGAAATTAAAGACAAAGAATTTATCATCTTGGTAGGACCTTCCGGATGCGGTAAGTCCACTACTCTTCGTATGGTCGCAGGTCTTGAAGAAATTAGCGGCGGCGAACTCTACATAGGCGACCGTCTTGTAAATGACGTTGCACCTAAGGACAGAGATATCGCGATGGTTTTCCAGAACTACGCTCTTTATCCTCATATGACCGTTTATGATAATATGGCTTTCGGTCTCAAACTCCGCAAGACTCCCAAGGAGGAAATCAAGCGCCGTGTTGAAGAGGCTGCGCGTATCCTCGATATCGAGCATCTTCTCCAGCGTAAACCCGCTGCTCTTTCCGGTGGTCAGCGTCAGCGTGTTGCTTTGGGACGTGCTATCGTTCGTGAGCCTAAGGTTTTCTTGCTTGACGAGCCTCTTTCCAACTTGGATGCTAAGCTCCGTGCACAGATGCGTACCGAGATTTCAAAACTCCACCTGAGACTCGGAACAACCTTCATCTATGTTACTCATGACCAGACCGAAGCTATGACTATGGGTACCAGAATCGTCGTTATGAAAGACGGTATTGTACAGCAGGTTGATACTCCTCAGCATCTTTATGATATGCCTTGCAACTCCTTCGTTGCAGGCTTTATCGGTTCTCCTCAGATGAATTTCCTTGATGCTAAGGTTCTGCAGGAGGGTGATGATTTCTTCGTAGAGTTCGGCTCTGAAGACACCAAGACCCGTTCCGGAGTCAAATATAAGATTAAACTTCCCGCAGAGAAGAACAAGAAAGATTGCCTTGTTCCTTATGTTGATCAAGAGGTTATTATCGGTATCCGTCCCGAACACGTACATGACGAGGAAGAACTCCTTGAGAAATTCGCTGACGGTATCGTTGAGGCTAATGTTGAAGTCACCGAGCTTATGGGCGCAGAGAAATATCTCTACACTGTTTGCGAGGGTCAGAACATCAATGGCCGTGTTGCTCCTACCTCTACCGCTCATCCGGGTGAGACCATCAAAATTGCTATTGAACCCGGTAAAATTCATATCTTCGACAAGAAGACTGAAAAGACCATCACCAACTGATAATTTTCCGCCACCTCGGTGCAAACCGAGGTGGTTTTTTATGTCATTTTGTTTGTACGCAGTTTATTTTGTAATCAAATTGTAACTTTTTTCGTGTTTTTTGCATTTTGCACTTGAAATATGTTATAAAATTGTGTAAAATATCTATGTGTATTGTGCACAAATATGTGAAAATCCTAAGAGGTGGCATTTATGTCAAACAGACTTTTTCAGGGAGTAATACATCAGCTTAAGGAAGCTATCGATCGTACCGTTGGAATTATTGATGAAAACTATACTGTTATCGCGTGTAGCGATCTCGGTAAAATCGGCGAAACACACGAAGTTATGTTCGCAGGCACTTCAACCGGTGTTAATGATACCTTTGTTCGCGGACAGTATACATATAAAATGTTCGGCACACCCCAACGCGCCGAATATATCATTTTTGTTGAGGGAAGTGACCCACAAGCCGCAAAGTATGCCGCTATTATGTCGATTTCACTTTCCAACATCAAATTCTACTATGATGAAAAGTATGACCGTGGCAATTTTATAAAGAATGTCATTCTTGAGAATATCCTTTCTAATGATATCAACCTCAAGGCCCGTGAACTTCGTTTCAACAGTGATGTTGCACGTACTGTTTTCCTTATCCGTGTCACCTCCAATAATGATGTTTCGGTTTTTGATATTATTCAGAACCTTTTCCCTGATAAGAATAAGGATTTTATTATCAATATAAGCGAGACCGATATTGCACTTGTAAAAGAAACCAAGCACGGTATTGAGTCGTCAGACCTTGAGAATCTTGCAGGTTCTATTGTTGATACTCTGGCTAGTGAGTTCTATTATACTCACGCTGTTGTAGGTATCGGTTCAACCGTTGAGAGTTTGAAAGAACTTGCACGTTCTTTCAAGGAAGCACAGGTTGCTTTGGAAGTTGGCAAGGTGTTTGATACCGAAAAGGCGATAGTAAGTTACGATAATCTTGGTATCGCACGTCTTATCTATCATTTGCCCACAACCCTCTGTGAGTCGTTCATTCGTGAAGTATTTAAGAGAGGCTCCATAGAAAGTCTTGACCAGGAAACCTTGTTTACCATCCAAAAGTTCTTTGAGAATAACCTCAATGTTTCCGAAACATCCAGAAAACTGTTTGTCCACCGTAATACGCTTGTTTACAGACTTGAGAAGATTAAGAAGATAACAGGTCTTGACCTTCGTGAGTTCGACCATGCAATCATTTTTAAAATTGCACTTATGGTCAAGAAGTATCTCAGAGCCAACCCCATTAAGTATTAATAGAAAGAGTGATAGTTATTTCTGAGGATTTTGTTATAGGTCAGCGCCAAAAACAGGCCGAACCTTTGATAGAATTCAAGGGCGTTTCCAAGAATTATGCTAACGGCACTCACGCTCTTGATGATGTTAATATAAGAATAAACAAAGGTGAGTTCGTGTTTGTCGTGGGCCCCTCGGGCGCAGGTAAAAGCACCTTTATGAAGTTGATTATGAGGGAAGAGAAGCCTAACACGGGTGATATTACCGTCAACGGCTTTAAACTGACCAAAATGAAAAGAAAACAGGTGCCTTATTTCCGCAGAACAATGGGTATTGTTTTTCAGGATTTCCGCCTTATTCCCAATATGAACGTTTTTGAAAATGTTGCTTTTGCAATGCACGTTGTCGGTGCTTCAAGGCAAGAAATCAGAAAGAACGTTTCCCGTGCACTGAACCTTGTCGGCCTTGCAGAAAAGGCACGTTGCAAGCCTTCCGAACTTTCGGGCGGTGAGCAGCAACGCGTTGGTCTTGCACGTGCTTTGGTCAATAAACCCAATCTTATTATTGCCGATGAGCCGACGGGTAATGTTGACCCCAATATGTCTTATGAAATTGTTGAACTGCTTACCGAGATAAACCGTCGTGGCACCACCATTCTGATGGTAACACACGAGCATCAACTTGTTCGTGATTTCGGTCAGCGTGTCATTATGATCGAAAGCGGCAGAATTGTTGCCGATAACGCGAACGGAGGTTTAAAATGAAACTTACCAGCGTTAAATATCTTGTCGGCAACGGGTTCAAAAATATCTGGCTGAATAAATTGATGTCTTTGGCATCAATCGGCGTTTTGGTTGCCTGTATGTCGGTTATAGGACTTGCAATGGCACTGTCCTTTAATGTTGATTATGCTTTAAGCAATCTGGAACAGGAAAACGTTGTTCTTGTTTTCTTTGATGACCGCAATTCTGCTCTTTATTCAAATTCCGGAAATTCTGCCGACGGTACTTATAATGATATTACCGAGGATGACTATACAATTCATTCATTTGAGGATGCCATTATCCTTTGCAGTGAGTTGGAAAAACTTGATAATATCGCATCGGTTAAGTATGTCAGCAGTGATGATGCTTTGCTAACCACAATGGAAAGTATGTCTAAACAGGATGCTGAGTATTACAATATTTTGTTTGAGAGTGACGATTACGGCAATCCGATGCCCTGCGGTGCACGTGTGACCTTTAAAAACCTCGAAAATTTTGACGAGACACTTAAGAGTATCGAGGATATGGAGGGTGTTGACAGTACATATTCGTCCAAAAACATTGCCGAAAGGATAACTTTGATAAAACGTGCAATCGGTATCATCGGTTTCTGGATTGTTGCGGTACTGCTCATCATTTCGTTAATGATAGTTTCCAACACTATCAGAGTCACAATGTATAACCGCAAACTTGAAATCAGCATTATGAAAGCAGTCGGTGCGACTGATTCATTTGTACGACTGCCGTTTATGATTGAGGGTGTAACCATCGGTCTGATTTCGTCGGTTGTTACCGTTGTTATTTGCTATTTTGTATATAATGCTGTTGAAGGAACAATTATGAACAAACTTGGAATTATATCACTGATTCCTTTTATGGATTTCTTCTGGATATTGTTTGGTATATTCGCAGGAATCGGATGTTTCGCAGGTTTGTTCTCAAGTGCATTTATGATAAACAAGTATTTAAGAAAGGAAGGCAGCGAATTTCGTGCGCTTTAGTATAAAAAGAACGGTTGCATCGGTTCTGGTGCTTCTGACGGTTGTTGGCACTGCAGTGTTATCAAGTGATTTTGGCGTAACGCCCGAGGTTGAGGCGGCTACTGTCAGTGAATATCAGCAGTATATTAAAGACCTTGAGGCAGAGCAGAAAGAAATCAAAAAAGAGATTAACAAACTTAAAGGCGATAAATCAAACCAGAATGCCATTAAAACTGCTTTACAGAAGAATATTGATAATCTGCAAAGTCAGATAACTGCCTGCAATCAGCAAATCGCTGACCTTGATACCAAAATCGCAAATCTTGAGGCTGATAACGCAAAGAAGAACCAACAACTTGAAGAAAGCAAGTATGTTTTCAGACAGAGATTAAGAGCCATTTATATGAGCGGTGGCTCAGCAACATCAAACCTCGCTGTTATCTTCAATGCCGAAAACCTTGAGGAACTGCTGACCAAGTCAAAACTTACTCAGAATATCAGTGCTTATGATAAATCTTTGATGCAGAAAATCGTCAACGATATGAAGGCTATTGAAAACAATAAACTTGAAATCAGCAAACTGATTGATGAGCAAAAGGCTACTAAGTCCACTCTTGCCACTAAAAAGACCGAACTGAACCAACAGGTTAAAGAGGTTAACTCTACGCTTTCAGGCATTGAAAATGATATAGACAAACTTGAGGATAAGGCGGCGGCTTTGGAAAAGGCTCAGAAAGAGTATGAACAGGCAATAAGAGACGCTCAGAATGTTGGATCCGACCAGAAATATGACGGTGAATTTGCCTGGCCTGTTCCGGGATACTATTATATTTCTTCACCTTACGGATACCGCTATCACCCAATCAGTGGAAAATATAAGTTCCACAAGGGTGTTGACATTGCCGGTGGAGGTATTAAGGGAAAACCCATTGTTGCGGCGGCGGATGGTATTGTTTCGCTTGCCAAGTATAATTCGGGTGGCTACGGTTATTATGTAATGGTAAACCACGGTACGGGTGACGACGGTAAAAAATATGTCACTCTATACGCCCATATGACT
>JAZNBS010000031.1:0-1561 GCA_045587185.1 Acutalibacteraceae bacterium | reverse complement strand
ATCAAAGAGTTTTAAAACTGCCGAACCTTGCGTTCCTGTATAAACGCTCTCGTATCCCGCAATATTATCGGCGGCAATTCTGCCTTGCTTGTTGGCAGGCCCTGCAAGAGGAATAAAGGCAGGTTTTTTTGTTATAAAATCTTCCACCTCAACTGCATCACCGACAGCATAAATATTCGGTATATTGGTCTGCATTTTGTTGTTTACAATAATGCTTCCGCGCGGATTAAGTTCTATTCCGCAGTCTTTTGCAATAGCGGTTTCGGGACGGACACCAACCGACATAATAATCATATCGGCGGTAATTTCGCCGTTTTGCAAAACGACGGTATTTCCGTTTATCGCCTTTACGCCGTTATTCAGGTGCAGATAAATTCCTTTGGATTTAATATAGCGGTGAACGTCTGCCGCCATATCAAAATCGAGGGGAGCTATCAAATGGTCGGCAAGCTCTACGATGGCGACCTTTAGCCCTGTCTGTGCTAAATTTTCTGTCATCTCAACACCAATATATCCGCCGCCGATCACCACAGCCGAGCGCGGTTTTGCGGTATTAATATAATTTTTAATTTTTAAGGTATCGGGAATGTTGCGAAGGGTGAAAACGTTACTGCCGTCAGCGCCCTCGATATTCGGGCGTATCGGCTCGGCGCCCATAGACAAAATGAGGTTATCGTAGGTTTCTTCATAGGTTTCGCCCGTGCGAAGATTTTTGACCGTAACGGTTTTGGTATCGGGATTGATCTTAACCGCCTCGTTCAACACTCTGACATCAATATTAAAACGCGCCTTAAAGCTTTCGGGTGTCTGCAAAGTCAAATCCTCGCGATCGGTGATGACTCCGCCGATATAATACGGCAGACCGCAGTTGGCAAAGGACACGTATTCACCGCGCTCTAAAATAATGATCTCGGCTTTTTCATCCAGTCTGCGAAGCCGCGCCGCCGCCGTTGCGCCACCTGCAACGCCGCCTATGATAATGGTTTTCATTTGTGTGCCCTCCCATAATTCTAGTTTATATATTTATTATACCATTTCGTGTGATTTTTCTCAATCCCTTATTCTTTGGATACTTTCCAGAATGATTCGTATCACCACATAACAGCGCCGCCGCCCTGGAGACCGGCGTGTCTGGGGTTGAACATTAGGTTGCAAGACTTCCCGATAATAAGTGTTTAATATTCCTCCCTTTATGTAGATTTGTGTGTAGAAAAAGACCATACCTTCGAGGGTGGCGGTGTTTGGGTGTGACGAAGTTTTTTAGGGTTTAAGTTATTTTTGTTTTGGCAAGGCAAAAAGCGGAGAAATGCTTTACTGCATTTCGAGCATTTTTAACACCGCCAAAGCGGAAATAACAACCGAAAACGAGTCTAAATCCCGAACGCCGTAACCCTTTGGGTATGGTCTTATTTTAACATCATCAGGTGCCATTGCAGCACCCATATTATTCATATCAGTGATGTTTAGGTCGATTATCTTGCCAACCGTGAACGCCTTGACCGAAATTTGCGGCGTGTGACATTCTGTAGGTCTTTCAACAACCACTGCACCCGAACCTGTA
>JAZNBS010000030.1:0-11134 GCA_045587185.1 Acutalibacteraceae bacterium | reverse complement strand
TAGGAATAAAATTTCTTCTAGAGGGATTAGGAATTATCAATTTTTAAAAGCGAAAAGCAGACTCTTGGGAGTCTGCTTTTTATATGCCGTTATATAAAAAATCCAAAACAAACCTAAAGGTTCGTTTTGGATTTTTGGTGCGAGTGACGGGACTTGAACCCGTACGTCTTGGACACACGCCCCTCAAACGTGCCTGTCTGCCAGTTCCAGCACACTCGCGTCGACCCGACTATAATACCACAATGAGGTTTGTTTGTCAACACCAAATTTGACATTTTATAAAATTATTTACTTCTCTTTTTTCTGAAACGAAAATGATGTATAACAATGTAGATTGCCAATAAAATCAAACACGAACCAATCAGTACCGAGTACATAGTTCCTTGACTGACATATTCCCCAAATAGTTTGACAGAACCGTCAAGAGAGGTTTTTATTTCATCCACAACATCGACAGGGACACCCATACTTCTCATTTCATTCAAAGTGCCATTTAAAGCGTGTGTCCTCAACAAAACAGTCCCGTGTGTACCAGGCAGAAAAGCAATGACCTTCTGCAGACCTTCGGAAAATGTTGAAATAGGCATATACGCACCGCAAATAAAACCGTAACCCGAACTGATTACAGTACCAACCGCCGATATCTGTCCCTGTGACGAAAGAAAAATACTAATTATACTCGAAAACGAAGTTCCGAACATTACAAGCAGAAACACGTCCAGCAACAGTAAAAGAACATCGGTCAAACTCATATACCAACCGACAAACCAGAGGTATATCATACATACGGATGTTGCAACAACACAAACAATAAGAGTAGAAAGTGCCGTTGAAACATAATAAGCAACAGACAATACCGAAGACTTAACGGGTGTTATGGTAAGGTCAGCAATACTCCCGTTGACCTTATCATTGACCATCAGCATATTAGAACAAAACGCGACAGTAACACAACAAACAGCCAATAACGATGACATAAGTTGACCGCCCACACAACCATCAATTAACCTGTCTGGAAAATTGATACCGAGATTTAAGCCTGTAATAATCTGTATAAAACTGTCACGGTAAACCTTGCCCAAAAACGTTGCATACAAAAGCAACAGAATTAACGGCGTTATCAGCGATGTAAAAAACATCATTTTGTCTTTAAAGAACAACTTGGTATCGCGTTTTATGAGTATTTTAAGTTGATTCATAAACCGTCACTCCTCTGTGAGTTTTTTGCCTGTCGCAGCAAGAAAAACATCATCCATCTTACCTTTAGTTATTTCATAATCGCGAAAAAGTTTCGGATTTTTTAAAATTAGTTCAGTTGCGGCGGCGGTATCCCGAACAAAGATTCTGAAACCGTTGGGCAATGCCCTGTACTGAACCCCAAGCAATTTAATATCATCCTCATTCGCATTGTAAATAGTTATATAATCACCGCTGAAGGTGTTTTTTAGTTCAAGAGGCGTGCCCTTAGCAGCAATTTTACCGCCATCAAGGATTATAATGTAATCTGCATCGACGGCTTCTTCCATATAATGCGTGGTCAAAAACACTGTCATTCCCGTTTGCTTTCTCAAATCATCAATGACCTTCCACAAAGTATTTCTGGTATGTGGGTCAAGACCGGTCGTTGGCTCATCAAGAATAAGCAACTTCGGCTCATGCAACAAGGCTCTTGCAATGTCAATTCTCCTACGCTGACCCCCTGAAAGTTTACCGACAGTGCGTTTCAAAAGGTCTTTGAACTGAAGCATACCCGATAAAACATCAAGTCGTTCTTCAAACGCCTTTCCATAAATTCCATACAGAGCGGCACGGCATTCAAGGTTGTCGTAAACCGTCAAGGATTGGTCAAGTACCGAGTTCTGGAAAACAACACCTATTTCCCTTCTTACTTCATCAGAGTTCAAATCGGGGTCAGAACCGTCAATAAGCACGGTACCCGAATCCTTTTTTAACTGACCGCACATTATGGATATTGTTGTACTTTTACCCGCGCCATTGACACCAAGAAACGCAAAAAGTTCACCTTTTCTTACCTCAAAACTTAAATTTTGAACTGCATTAACTTCGCCAAACGATTTATTAAGCCCCTCAATTTTTATAATCTTATCCATTGGAATATCTTCCCTTCAAACCCTGATAAACATCAGTCAACATTTCACTTATTATATCAAACTCTAAAT
This sequence comes from Acutalibacteraceae bacterium, assembly GCA_045587185.1. Taxonomy (GTDB): domain Bacteria; phylum Bacillota; class Clostridia; order Oscillospirales; family Acutalibacteraceae; genus UMGS172. Next base: position 8,954 of record JAZNBS010000030.1, on the reverse strand, counting down.
CGACAGACGATGTTGCAATCATAGAAGCAATACCGTGTACCCATATCCAGACTTCAGTATGAATTCTTTCGGCTAGAGCAACATTGATATCCAACTGTTTTTCGACAGTTGTTCTTCCCAAATCAAACAAAGGTTGAGCAGATATGTTGTCTTTAGAAGTATCTCTCATAAAGAGAAACTTGAAAATATTTTTTTCCTGCTTAGCAAGGCGGATATATGCCATACCCAAAGCCTTATACTCAGGGTATTTCCCCGAATTCTTTTCTTCTTCACAAAAAGAAAGATACAATTCAGAGCATTTTAAAATCACAGCAGATTTCAATTCTTCCATACTCTCAAAAGCGGTAAAAATCGGTCTTGGTGATGTTGAAAGTTTTTCTGCAAGTTCACGTGCTGTTAAAAAATCAGCGCCTTTTTCACGTACCAACTCAAAAGCAGTTTCAACAATCTCTTTCCTTGTATGTTTTGGTTTCGGCGGCATATACTCACTCCTTTAAAAACAATGTGCAACAAGTGTTGCATAACACCTGTTGCATATTGTAACCCTAATTTATAATTTTGTCAAGAGGTAAATTATATAAAATCCAATTTATAATACTGCGTGCGGTGCAAAGACTCCTGCAACCTTTAATTCATCGCAAACCTTATTTAACTCATCAAGCATTTTTTCACCGTCAGCGTTATCGGTAGTTCCGTCGATTTCAGCATAAAAATAATATTGCCAACGAAGTTTACGCATCGGTCGGCTTCTCAATGCCGTCATATTATATCCGTACTTACCAATTATATTTATAGCCTTAGCAAGAGAGCCAACTTCATTTTTGACAGCAAACATCAAAACAGTGTTGGCTAAAGCCGAAGAATTAGCCTTATTTTTTGAAAGAACGGCAAATCGTGTAGTGTTATCTCCGCTTTCGTTTATATTCCTTTTCAACACCTTGAGTCCGTATAGTTCGGCTGTTTCAACACTTGCGATAGCACCAACCGATTTGTCTTTTAGTTCTGCAACCAATCTTGCGGCAACCGCCGTGTTGCTTTCTTCTCGAACTTGAAAACCTTGTGCTTTTATATATTCATAACATTGACTGATTGCCTGTGGGTGACTAGAAACAGTTTTTATATCGTCAACAGTAGCATTGGGAAGACCCAGTAAATTCTGATGAATTTCAAGTTCGTATATTCCGTTTATAAACAAGCTCCCCGAAAAAATCAAATCAACAGTCTGCCCGACCTCGCCTGCATAACTGTTTTCAATCGGGAGCACGGTCACATCGCAATAGCCGTTTTTAACCGAATCGTAAGCCGATTTGAAATCAATATGCGACACTCTGTTGCATTGAGGGAAAATTTTTCCTGCGGCTATATGTGCAAAAGCACCTTCGACGCCACAGTACGCAACATTTACATCTTTCTTCATACTGTTTGCTTGCCCAAATTTATCAGACATTCCAATCACCTTTAAAAACTAAATATATACTCATTTAATTATAACTTATCGGCAATATCAAGTATTAGTCTTTCGGTCTTTTCCCATCCAAGGCAAGGGTCGGTAATAGATTTTCCAAAGATATGCTCCCCTGTACCCTGCGCTCCGTCCTCAAGATAACTCTCTATCATCAATCCCTTAACCAAATGCCTGATGTTATCATTCCCATTACGACTGTGAACGATATCCTTGGCAATGCGTATCTGTTCAAGATACATCTTGCCGGAATTGTTATGATTGGTGTCAACTATAACAGACGGATTACTGAGTCCCGATTTCATATACATTTCGTTTACGCGCACAAGGTCCTCATAATGGTAATTCGATACGCTTTTGCCCGTATAATCAACATATCCGCGAAGAATAGCATGTGCCCAAGGATTACCCTCAGTAGCAATCTCCCATCCACGATATATGAAGGTGTGTTTAGATTGAGCAGCGGTTATTGAGTTCATCATAACAGAAAGGTCACCGCTTGTAGGATTTTTCATACCAACAGGCACCTCAATGCCACTTGCCGTTAATCTGTGTTGTTGATTTTCAACCGACCTTGCGCCCACCGCAACATAAGAAAGAATGTCAGATAGGTATTGATAATTTTCGGGATAAAGCATTTCATCGGCGCAAGAAAAACCGTAATCCCGCAGTGCGGCCAAATGCAGTTCACGAATAGCGACAAGTCCTTTATACATATCAGGCTTTGCTTCGGGGTCAGGTTGGTGTAGCATACCTTTATAGCCTTGACCCGTCGTTCTTGGCTTATTTGTGTAGATTCGGGGAATAATAATAATTTTATCGGCAACCTTATCCTGTATTTTGCGCAAGCGGGAAATGTATTCAAGTACCGGCTCGCTATGGTCGGCAGAGCACGGTCCGATTATAAGGATAAATTTATCTGAATCACCCTCGAAAACACGTCGTATCTGCAGATCGCGTTCCGCCTTAATCTGCATCATTTTATCATTAAGGCCAAATTCACTTTTTACTTCATCAGGAACTGGCAGTTTTCGTTGAAAATTCATACGCATAATTATTACCTCGGCTTTCATAAAGGAATAAAAAGAAAATAACAAATCCGCATTCGTTTAATGCAAAAGCACAACAAACGCGGACCGTCCGTCTTGTTTACTCCAAAAGTACTAAACTTTTGATGTTACAGAAAACGGGCAGCCCACAGTAAAGTAAAAAAAGTAAAATGATTTAATAAACATAATGTCAACTGCCCCTTTCTTAATTTTTTCTCATTATACACCCCATTTTTTTGAATGTCAACAAATTTTGAAGCAAACCTAAAAAATAATGGACATTATAAATCAAATTTTATAAGGAAAACCGAAACAAACCTAAAGGTTCGTTTCGGTTTTCCTGGTGCGAGTGACGGGACTTGAACCCGTACGTCGTGGACACACGCCCCTCAAACGTGCCTGTCTGCCAGTTCCAGCACACTCGCGTATATCGAGCGCTTTTTAAAGCGCTCGATAATATTACCACTTAAATTGAATTTTGTCAACCTTTAATTTTGAAAATCATTCAAATCTTTCCATCTTTTCGTTGAATAACATATCACGGTTATATGTGACTACCAAAGGGCTACGGTTGCCAGCCGAATTGAACGACTGCAAAAATAACATAGGGTTGACTGTTTCGGTATTTCCTGCAGGTAATGTAACCTTAACGTTCAGCACTCCGTCTTCCCTTTTGGTCTCAATCGACTTTATCTTATCAGCAAGATTAAGCAATGTTATCTTATTCTTTTTGCCTTTTTTCTCTGCAGGAATAATATTGCCGTTGAGCAACTTTTCAAGCGACTCTAAAAGTGCTGTGTCCTCATCCTTATAAACGACCGTATATGAAGCAAACGTCAGTTCGCTCACCTTCATCCACGGCTCGGTCACATTCAGAATCTCAATTCCCTCACACGCCCTTTCCTTAAGGGCTTTTAACACCATCCCGTTAGTAAATGCGTCATCAACTATCTTTAAATCAATGACATCATAATCGGTTGTAATTCCCAAACTTAACGGTTGTGCGAAGGTTAAATAAAGGTGCTGATTAAAGCCTTCGGTATACCACGCAGGAATTTTCGCAACCTTAAAAAGGCGGACCATATAACGGTTCATATCAAGATGAGACACATACTTCATCCTGCCGCGTTTCGCATAGAAAACCCTAACGTTTCTCAATACACACACCCTCCTTAAAACAGTTTGCACCACAGTTCTGACACTTTTCACGGCAGTTGGGAGTAGTTGCAGCCTCGTGCGCTAAGCGGTTTTCCTTCTGCAAGAATTCTTCACTTACACAGTAATCAAGATGACTCCAAGGCAAAACCTCATCAAAAGGTCTTGTCCTATGATTATAGAAATTGGGGTCAACATTGCAGTTTTCAAATGCCTGCATCCACTTATCATAGTCGAACATCTCTCCCCAACCGTCAAACTTACAGCCAAGTTTTACTGCTTCGGTTATAACTGCACACAGTCTGCGGTCGCCACGGGCAAATACGCCCTCCAAAATGCTTGTTTTGGAATCGTGCCAACTTAGTGTTATTTTTTTTGTTGTTGTACTCGAAACAAGTAATTTCTGCTTACGCTCGACCTCATCAAGGTCATCTTGGGGTTCATATTGGAACGGGGTAAACGGTTTCGGCACGAAGGTCGAAACACTGATAGACACATTGACCGATTTGCCTTTGGGACGGTCTGGCATTTCATAGAACATATTTACAATTTTCTGACCCAAAGCGGTTATACCTACCAAGTCCTCATCGGTTTCGGTGGGGAGTCCAAGCATAAAGTACAGTTTAACCGAAGTATAACCGCCCTTAAAAGCGGTATAACAGGTACTCATTATCTCGTCCTCTGTGACGTTTTTGTTAATAACATCGCGAAGCCTTTGAGTGCCTGCTTCGGGCGCAAAAGTAAGACCCGATTTCTTTATCTTTTTAACCTTTTCAAGCAATTCGGGTGAGAAATTATCAATACGGAGTGACGGCAAAGAGATACTAACCTTATTTTTGTCACTCCAATCTAGCATTTTACCCAAGAGTTGCTCAAGTTGTGTATAGTCACTTGTGCTCAGAGAAGAAAGCGAGATTTCCTCATATCCAGTGTTGTCACAAAGGCATTTCGCCTGTTTATTTACCGTTTCATAACTCTTTTCCCTGACGGGACGGTAGATAAATCCAGCCTGACAGAATCGGCAACCTCGGATACATCCGCGGAATACCTCCTGTACGGCGCGGTCGTGGACAATCTCAATAAACGGGGTCACAAAGGTCTCGGGATAAAAACTTTCGTCAAGATTTTTGATAATACGTTTCCTAACTGTTTTAGGTGCTCCGTTTTTAGGTGTTATCGACTTTACTGTCTTATCCTGATTATACTCGACGCTGTATAGCGCAGGCACATAAACGCCCTCTATTTGAGCCGCTCTTTGCAAAAATTCCGCTTTTGAGACACCGTTGTCACGGCACTCGCGGTAAAGTTCGATTAACTCAAGGTCAACCTCTTCACCCTCACCGAGAAAGAATATGTCAACAAAATCGGCCAAAGGTTCGGGGTTGCACACACACGGACCGCCCGCAACCACTAAGTTTTTCAATTCAGTTCTATCCTTTGACAATAGCGGTATGCGGCCAAGTTGTAACATATTAAGAAAATTGGTATAACTCAACTCATACTGCAATGTAAAACCGATAATATCAAAGTCGTACAACGGGTCATGGCTTTCAAGTGCGAACAACGGCATATCGTTCTGACGCATTATTTCCTCAAAATCAACCCAAGGAGCAAATACACGCTCACACCAAATATAGTCCTTTGAGTTGAATTGGGAATAAAGTATCTTCATTCCAAGGTGTGACATTCCCACCTCATATGTATCGGGGAAACAGAATGCAAAACGCACGTCCACCTTAGACTTGTCCTTGATGACGCTTCCCTGCTCATTGCCCGCATAACGTCCGGGCTTCTGAACCGAAAGCAACAACTGTTCCAATCTTTCTTCTGTCATTTTTTCACTTCCGTTTATAGTTAAAAAGTAATTACTGCTAAATACCATCAAAAAACGACTACAACTCGCTTTTTCGACACAACATAAGTATTATAATATAAATCGACAGTAAAAGCAATGACGGATTTGAAACATTTTCAACCGCAACGCCAAATCCCAAAACCAACATTACGCAAGCAAAGACTATTGACACAATATTACAAACAAGGTCAACATTAAATTTGGTGAATTTCAAAAGTAACAGTTTAATAACCGTTCCGCCGTCAAGACCTTTAACAGGTAATAGATTGACTGCACCCACAATCAGTTGAACAACCGAAAACGTCAGCAAGGTAAAGGAATTGGTCAAGGCCCCCAACCCCCATAAAAGTGAAAACAGCAACAGATTTACCAACGGACCCGAAAGCGAGATTATAATATTTTCAAAAAATGTTGAAAAACTGTGTCCAACAATTAAGACTCCTCCTATTCCGAATTTTATTTCGGTTGGCGGGCATTTTACACATTTCATTGCCACAAGATGTCCTGTTTCGTGTGCTGTGACTGCCACAAGAGATGCCGACATCAACCCTGTTGTATCCATCAACAGTAAAAAAGCAAGCATAACGGCAAACGGCACCGAAACCACAAATTTTATACCAAATATTTTAAAACTCATACATCACACAACTCACTCAACAACCACTCAGGGTCAAGTCGGTAACCCGAAACTCTCACTTCAAAATGTAGGTGCGGACCAGTTGACCTTCCCGTACTTCCAACAAGTGCAATAGTATCACCTTTCTCAACGGTTTGTCCCGTTACAGCAACAATTTTACTGCAATGCGCGTACAACGTCTGCACTGCACCGCCGTGGTCTATTATAACATAATATCCGTAAGAACTGCTGTACCCCGTTTTGGTAATTTCACCGTTGTAGGCCGCAACAATATCGGTACCGGTATCAGCCGCAATATCCAATCCGTTATGATTGGCATATTTTCCTGTGATAGGGTTTTTACGATAACCGTAGTGTGATGTCACTGTTCCGACAAGTGGCCATTGGAATGAATTGTATGAGCCAACGGCGACGGTTGATTTTACTGACTCAAGGTCGGTTATATTCCCTGTTATTTCATCGTCCAGTTCACTGTCGAACTCCTCTTGTTCGGTGCCATTCTGAACACTGCTCTGTTCTTGCCTGCTTTCGGAAGGTTGTTCTGATGTCGTTGGCTCACTCACAAGGTTATCAGGCTGTAACACCTCTGATGCAAGGGTTATATCGTCAAATTTTTCGTGATACCACGCACTAAAACTTTTATAAACATCTCCGCCAAACAAACGCAAAGCCACACCAAATAAAAGGATAACTGCCACCGTCACAGTTTGCAAAATAAGAATCTTCAGTTTATAGTCAGGTTTAGTTTTTGAAGAAATTTTCTGCACACAATCGCCCCTTGTGTTCCAAAATATGTTGAATTATATGCAGACAAGTTCAAAAAAATACCCCCAAGCCTTTAAAAGACTGGGAGTATTTTGCATACATTTATTTTTGCTTTTTGAACACCTTAACCAAGGCAATAACCGTTAAAATAAGCAACGGTATAAAAATCAGGAAGAACAAGAGGGCTATATTCCAGATGACACCGTAAACAGGCAAAAGCACAACCGTCATAAAATACATTATGATGTTAAAAAGTGTTTGGTTAGTTATGTTTCCCGTTGCAAAAGAGCCGAGTAAAACAAACGACACGATAAAAAGCAACTCATATGTTGCGGCAAAAAGCACCATCAACCTGCTTTTTAACTTGATTCCGAAAATAACAAACGCACACAAAACAGCAACAAAAAGGAAGCAAACTATCGTGTATGTAGGGGGCATTTCGAAAACCTCACCCACGTTATTACCGCTTGGGTCAAAAAGATTATTAATAACATCTATCCAACCAAAAACGGCACAAAGCGTATAACTTATGACAAAAACCGCAACGGTAGCAACGGTAGTAAGTACCATATTTTTCTGTTTAACCTTTTCCATAACTCAACTCTTTCCCGTTGAACCGAATCCGCCTGCATTACGCTCGGTTTCATCAAGTTCATCCGCTTCTTCAATCTGGGGAATTATAACAGGTGCAATAACCATCTGTGCAATACGGTCACCGGGTGACACGGTATAATCGGTATCCGACAGATTGACAAGGCCAACCTTAACTTCACCTCTGTAATCGCTGTCAACAACACCGACACAGTTTGAAAGTGTTATTCCGTTTTTAATGGCAAGACCGCTTCTGGCATAAATATAAGCAACATATGAATTGTCAGGCAATGCTATGGCAATACCCGTCGGAATAAGTGCACGCTGGCCTGACTTAATGGTAACATCTGAGTCTAAACATGCATAAAGGTCCATACCCGCACTACCGCCTGTTGCCGCCCTGGGGGCAACTGCATTATCATTGAGTTTTTTAATTTTTAAAACCATATTATCACCTTATTTGAAAGCATAATTGTTACACTTTGAATCAAGTGTTTTAAATGTGTAGCCTGCATCTTTGAGTATTTTAATTACTTCGGGTAAAGCATCGGCTGTAACCTTCTTGATATCGTGGAACAATATACAAACATCACTTTTGTATTCACCGTTTGATTTTTTTATACCCTTTTTAACTTGGTTGATAACATAATCCTTACTCGTATTTTTGTGAGTATCTCCGCTATCAATATTCCAATCAAAATAGGTATAACCTTGCTCTTTTAAGGTTTGCTTAACGGTTTCAAATCCATCTGAGCCCAATCTACTCTTTAAGGCAGCTGTTGAACTTCCACCGGGGAAACGGGTTAGATTCGATCTGACTCCCGTCTTTTCGTATACAACATCACTGATTTTTTTAAGATCGTTAAAAAACGCATCCGTACTTGCATACAACTTGTTCAAATCGTGAGAATAGGTATGGAGTCCTATGGTATGACCCGCATCATAAACAGTCTTAATTTTGCCGGTGCTCAAATAACCAACAACAAAAAAAGTGGCCTTGACATTGTTTTCCTTCAAAGTCTTTAAAACCGAATCCGTGTTTTTACCGCTCGGACCGTCATCAAATGTCAGATAGCACACTCTGTCCCCAGTCTGTCCGTCTCCGATAAACGGATCATCATCGGGATTGGGTAAACTTGCCGTTGCGGACGAATTAGATGATGAATTATCTGAAACGACATTTGATGACGAAACCTTTGACGAACTGCTAACAAGACTGCTTGACGGAGTATTGGAAGAGGTTGGGGCATCTGATGAACCGATATCCGAAGGAACCCAAGATGTATCGGCAGTATCAACTCCGCTTGACATATCCGAGTACATAGACTCATTATTCTGTTTGTTTAAACCGTTTACGCCGATCGCCACTATCGCCACTATCGCCACTAATGACACGGCAATACAAGCAATTAGGCCCGATGCAATTTTTGAATTTTTACC
>JAZNBS010000029.1:0-5912 GCA_045587185.1 Acutalibacteraceae bacterium | reverse complement strand
GGAGGCGCGCCTCCTCATAGGTGAGTACATCCATTTCTACAATCATCAGCGTATCCAACTAAAAACAAAACTGACACCACTTGAAATGCGATGTCAGTTCGTTGCTTAAAATTTAATCTTTTCTACCATTAGGGTGTTTTTGTGCTGTCCGCACAAATTGGGGCAGTCCAAAAAACATACTGCAAGGCTTTTGTTTACATATTAAGTGCTATTATCACGGTTACGACAATGGCGAAAATCAAGACCGAAATAATTATATCGGCCGTTTTGACCGACATATTTATCTTGCTGTAAAGTCCGCCGTTTTCCGAAATTTTGCTAGAATTGTTTTTATTTTCAGTCTGCATATTTTACTTCCTTGCAAGGTATTTTCGCATATCAATAGCACAGGCCGTAAGGATGATAAGGCCCTTGATGATATACAGCATATTGGCCGAAACCGAAAGAAAATTCAGACCAACAAATATTAACTGCAACAAAAATACACCTGTGACGATACCGCTTATCTTTCCCGTGCCGCCAACAAACGAAACACCGCCGATAACACAGGCGGCAATGGCATCACCCTCGTAATTGAGGCCTGTGTTAGCCGAGCAGGAAGCAATGCGTCCACCCTCGATAAAGCCTGTTATGGCATACATAACGCCTGCCAACACAAACACAAGCACAATGGTTCTGAAAACATTTACACCCGAAACGTTGGCGGCCTCCTCATTGGAACCGACCGCAAACATATTCTTACCGAATGTGGTCTTGTTCCACACAAACCACATTATAACAGTAAGAATTGCCGAATATAAAACATACCTCGGCACGGCAACGCCGCCGATACGGAATAGCGTGCCTCTTACAAAGTCGGTGTAACTGGGGTCTAAACCCGACAAAGTCTGACCGTTGTTGTTACCTATCATAAGATACATCAGTACCGCACCGAAAACGATAAGTTGGGTGGAAAGGGTTACGATAAACGGGTGCAGTTTGAATTTGGCGACGAAAAATCCGTTGATAAGTCCCACCAAGGCACCCACCGCCAGAACCGCCAACAAAACTACCAGCAACGGTAATACAGGCAGGTCGGGGAACATCTTTTTGGGGTAGTCGGTCATCTGCAAGAGCGATGCCGCAATACACGCGGTAAGTCCCACTACTCGTCCTGCCGAAATATCGGTACCGCTCAAGACTATCGCGCCACCGACACCCAATGCTATCGGCAATCTTGCCGCCGTTAAGGACACGATATTGATTATCGATGACAATGACAGAAACTCGGGCACACGGACGGCAATAAACACTATTGCCACCGCGATTATTATGAACATTGCGTTGTTGAAAATCAGGTCGGATATTATTCTCCGTTTGTCCTTGCCCGACAGCCTTTTGAATTCGGCAAAACGGCTCCAGAGTCCGCCTGAAAGTTTTTCTTCTCCCATAAGGTCACTCCTTATACATACTTGGTGGCCAATGTCATTATCTCTTCCTGAGAGGTTTCGGCGGCAACCACCTCACCTGCAAGACGACCGCCCGACATCACCAATATTCTATCTGAAATTCCTAAAAGTTCAGGCATTTCAGACGAAACCATCAAGACACCCTTGCCCTCGGCGGCAAGGTTTAAAATAAGTTGGTATATCTCATACTTGGCGCCGACATCGATACCGCGGGTCGGCTCGTCCAAAAGCAGTACGTCAGGCTTGGTCAAAAGCCAACGGCCCAGTATAACTTTTTGCTGATTTCCGCCTGAAAGACTGCGTATTTTGGCCTCCTGCGAGGGGGTTTTTACCCTCAAAGACCTTATACAGTTTTCAGTACTGCTTTTTGATTTACGCTTTGAGAAAAATAACCCCAAAGTGTGCTTTTTAAGACTTGAAATAACCGTGTTATCACGGATATTCAGTATACCGAAAATGCCCGTCGCCCGTCGCTCCTCAGTCAGCAGTGCAAATCCGTTTTTTATGGCCTCACGGGGGTTGCGGTTGCGTATGAGCCGACCTTTGAGCACCATCGTACCGTCACTTCGTGTTGACAGTCCGAACAGGTTTTCAAGCAACTCCGTTCTGCCCGAACCGTCAAGTCCCGCAACGCCCAAAATCTCGCCCTCTCGAAGTTGGAACGACACATCTTTGAGTTGGTTATATGTGCTCGACAGCCCTTCAACCGACAAAAGCACGTCACCCAATTTGTGCTCCTTGTGTGGATAACGCTGAGTCAACTCACGTCCGACCATAAGGCGTATTATCTCGTCCATTGTAAGGTCTTTTGCGGGCTTTGTTGCAACATAGGTTCCGTCACGCATAACGGTAACATAGTCGGAAATTCGCAGTATTTCTTCCATCTTGTGCGAGATGTAGATTATACCGCAACCGCGACTTTTAAGCATATTGATAATGCCAAAAAGCACCTCGGCCTCGCGGTCATTTAGTGAAGATGTCGGCTCGTCAAACACGATTACTTTGGAGTTGTAGGATACCGCCTTGGCAATCTCAACCATCTGACGTTGAGATACCGAAAGTGTGCTCATTTTGGCTTTGGGGTCGACTGAGATACCAAGGTCGTTGAATATCTTTTTAGTAGCAGTGTACATTTTTCGCTCACTCGTTAAGGGGACAAATTTTGAAACGTAAGGGAAACGTCCGAGCCACATATTGTCCATAACAGTGAGTTTCAATGCTTGGTTAAGTTCCTGATGCACCATTGCCACACCGTTTTCCAAAGCCTCTTTAGAAGTTTTGAAAGATACCTCTTTGCCCTCAAGCAATACCTTTCCGCCATCCTTTTTATAGACACCGAAAAGACACTTCATTAAGGTAGATTTGCCCGCGCCGTTTTCGCCCATAAGGGCGTGAACCGTACCGCCTTCCACCGTCAACGAAACCTTGTCCAATGCCCTGACACCAGGAAAATTTTTTTCGATATCCACCATTTTAAGCAACGGCTCAGATTTCAATTTTTCTGCCATCAAGCGTCACTCTTTCGTATATGCCGAGTAAGGAATATTAACACGCCAACCGCCCACAGTAGTATCGGCATTGATGCCGTGAAGTTTGTCACGGTTGTCCCTGAAATTACTGATAATATCGTTTATAGCCTTGGCCATACCCTCGGCATCCTGTTTTATGGTGCCAATCATAGAGCCGTTGGCAATGGCGGTCTGCGCTGCCGAGGTTGCATCAACACCGAAAACAGGAATGGTTTTGCCACCCTCTTTGTTATAACCTGCCCCCTGCAGTGCAGAAACGGCACCCATTGCCATTTCGTCGTTATTGGCTATAACCAGTTCGACCATATTTTTGTTGGCCTCTGAGTATTTTGCAAGAATTGTACCCATATAGTTGGTAGCAGAAGCCGAAGACCACAAGCCGTCCTGATCAACTAGGTATTTATTGGCGTTTGCAGAATCATAGAACTGCAATTTGGGTTTTCCTGCTGCGTTAAGCACCTTGTCGGCATCCTCCACGGCATACTGAGTTCGGGCGATTGCTTCCATATTGCCTTCCTGACCTTTAAACATAACATAACTTATCTTGCCGTCTTTATTAAGGTCCACCTTGTCATAGTTCTTGACAAGATAATCACCTATCATCTGTCCTTGCATATGACCTGCCATTTCATAGTCGGTGCCGACAAAAACACACTTGTCATAAGACTTTACAACCGATTCCTCGACCGAACGGTTAAAGAAAATCACGGGGATGTTGGCGGTACGGGCTTTATCTATAATGGTAAGCGCCGCATCGTTTGAGCCAGTGTCAACCACGTTTACGACCAACATCTGCGAGCCTTTTGAAATCGCAACGTCAATCTGTTCGGTCTGTGAGGACTGATTGCCGTTGGCATCGTAGTCATTGAATTTCAGGTTTGCGCCTTTAAGTGCCTTGTCCAGAGCGGCACGGACACCCGAAATGTAGGTATCACTGTAGGTATAATAGAATACCGAGATTTCGCCGCCGCTTTTCTTGGACCCCCCGCCGCAGGCAACGAACGACAACATAAGTGTTAAAACAACAAAAAAACATAATAACCTTTTCATAAAACTTCTCCTTAAAATACGTTTTGTGTCAAGGTTATTATGTACCAAATTTTCTGATATAAATAAAAATTTGAAAAATTATTCAAATTGATTGTTTTTTATCTGCATACCTTGATGGTCAATTTTATAGTTATCCTGGTAAATCAAATCGGCGGCTTTGACGAAGGTGTAGCCGTCGGCGGTCAATTTTTCAAGGATTATGGGTAACGCTTCGGGTGTGTGGTCAGCATCGTTGTGAAACAGCACAATACTACCGGGCTTCACCTTGCCTGTAACCCTCGTCACAATACTGCTGACAGTCGCCGTGTCTTTCCAGTCAAGACTGTCAACATTAGATACAAAAGTAATATTCTAATCAGTGCTTGTGCATTTTACATTAATGTGGTATAATACATAAAAAATCAAATTAGTGCGGTGATTATATGAAAAAAATTATTTCTATATTATTATTGTTTGTTTTGGTATTTTCTTTATCTGGTTGTGAAAAAGGAAATAATACATCATCTGAATTAGATACAAGTGTTCAAAGTGATGTTAGCAGTACGGGCACTTCGTCTGAAAGCACTACAACAAGCGAAGAAAATTCCACAAGCACACCTTCTGCCAACACAACCCCAAGTAATACTACTCCAAGCAACAACACACCGAGCAAAACCGAAGAACCTAAGCCCACAGTTGTTGCAGGTGAGTATACCGTAATCTTTGATTATGGATATGATAATAAAAAAATCACTGCAAAATCTAAAAATTATAAGGTAGCAAAACCTGAAGACCCTAAAAGAAATGGATACAAGTTTATGGGTTGGTATGCGGCGAATGAAAGTGAACAATGGAATTTTACAGGGCACGCTGTAACAACAGATATGACATTAACTGCGAGATGGGGTAAGTATAGTTATTACATTTCTTATTCAAATGTTCTTGATGGTGTAACAACAAGGATATTGAAAGAAAGCGAAGTTCGTGGTACTGCTTCCAAACCGAAGCCGTCCTTTGATACTACCTCTACTGAATCAAAAGAGCCAGAAAAAGGGAAAGTTGTGATTTTTGAAACTTACTCAGCAGCAATAAAAGAAGATGCAGGATTTATTAACGGAGAAATATGCGAATCCTCTATTTATTTTTCTTCTGACGAGTATGAAAAATATGTATTTCGTGTCCCAAATAGTTTTTCTGTAGATACGGCTACTTTTACAATACAAGAACTTAACATCGCAGGATATACTTTTTTAGGTTGGACTTATGACGGACAAACAACCCCCGTAAAAACCGTAACAATTCCTAAAGGCACAACAAAGGATTATAATATAATTGCCAACTGGAAAAGCAAATAATATATCTCTACTCGGACTTTAAGCGGTCCGAGTATTTTTTACTTGATTTTAAAATATTTTTCTATCATACTAAAGCTGTATTTAGATAATACATTGTAAGAGCAATTCAAAAGAATAAAGGAAGGAGCAATATTTTATCTTTGAAAATCACACACAAGAAAACACACACATTAAACCAAAGTCATTGTGTTTGTGTGCCACCGCTTAAATTTATCGGACAGTCGAGGACGGTAAGTCCCTACAATAAAACAAAAAAGACGGCATTCGCCGTCTTTTTTTCTTGCCACCCTTGTAAAGGGAGGCTATTTATTTGTTTTTCTTTTGTGTTCCGTCGTGGAGGATTTCGTAGTTATCGTTATAAATCAAATCGGCGGCTTTGACAAACGTGTAACCGTCGGCGGTCAGTTTTTCGAGGATTATCGGCAATGCTTCGGGTGTATGGTCAGCATCATTGTGGAACAGCACAATACTGCCCGGTTTCACCTTGCTTGTAACCCTCGTCACAATACTGCTGACCGTCGCCGTGTCTTTCCAGTCAAGACTGTCAACAT
>JAZNBS010000028.1:0-2379 GCA_045587185.1 Acutalibacteraceae bacterium | reverse complement strand
TGCGGGCGCGGGTTGCCTTTCGGCCATTGCAATTCTTGGCAAAAAGGCTGATGAAATTGAAGACTAAACCATAAATAACAAATCGCCTTGAGCGTTAAACTCAATGCGATACTTTTATAAGTTTTTGCCTTTGTGTGCGCTTTACGTATTGACAAGGACCGTTATTCGGGGTATAATATAAATGTCAGATAATTATAGTTATTCAAGGAGATTTTGTATGAAATCATATTTAAAGCCTGAGTTTTCAGTCGAATCTTTGGTGCCAGAAACATCACTTGCAGTGGATTCGTTAGAATATGCCAGCTTAGGAGAAAGAAAAAAAGAAGAAGTAAACGCATCTGTCCCGGATGATTGGTATGAAGATTTAACTTGATTGTTCACAGAAAGCACCGAAAGGTGCTTTTTTATTATTTTACCATTATTTTAGAGTTGTTTATTGATTTTTGAAACAACTTGTGATATATTTTGTTGGTTAAAAGTAAGGAGTGGGAGAATTGGAACATTATTTGAAACCCAAAATTATGTCTTCGCTTAAAGATTATTCGGGTCAACAGTTTGTAAAGGACCTTATTGCGGGTCTAATTGTTGCCATAATTGCATTGCCGTTGTCGATTGCGCTTGCCTTGGCTTCGGGCGCTGAACCTCAACAAGGAATTTACACCGCAATTTTTGCGGGTTTCACGGTGTCTTTGCTTGGTGGTAGTGATATTCAGGTAGCAGGTCCTACCGCCGCTTTTGCTACCATTGTTTCAGGTATTATTGCAACACGTGGAATGTCGGGTCTTATCATTGCAACGCTTATGGCAGGGGTTATGCTCATTCTTATGGGCATATGTAAACTTGGCGGTCTTATTAAATACGTACCCACTACCATTACAGTGGGCTTCACTTCGGGTATCGCAGTCACTATTCTTGTCGGTCAGATAAAGGATTTCCTTGGGCTTACATATCAGAATAGTGTACGTCCTGTTGAGACCTTTGAAAAAATTGAGGCCAATATACACAATATTGGGACTTTCAGTTGGCAGGCATTGGCAGTTGGTGCCGTTTGCCTTGCAATACTCATAGTTTACCCTAAAATTGAAAAGAAAATACCTGCATCTCTTATAGCTGTTATAGTTGGTGCGTTGATGGTGAAATTTATACCCGCACTTGATAAGGGTGTTTTCACCATTGGTGAGTTGTACAATAACATTCCGTCAGGCTTTCCAAAATTTACTCTGAATGGTATTGGCTTCAGTGTTGATGAAATTGTTGCCGTTATCCCTGATGCTTTTACAATAGCAATCTTGGCGGCAATAGAGTCACTTTTGTCTTGCGTTGTTGCCGATAAAATGGTCGATTCCAAGCACAATCCCAATGCAGAACTTGTGGCTCAAGGGGCGGGCAATATGCTGTCGGTTATGTTTGGCGGAATTCCCGCAACGGGTGCTATCGCACGTACCGCCGCCAATGCCAAAAACGGAGGCAAAACCCCCGTTGCAGGTATGGTTCACGCCGTTGTACTTTTGTTGGTAATTCTGTTCCTTATGCCTTTAGCAAAACTTATCCCAATGCCTGCTATCGCCGCCATACTTTTTATGGTTGCATATAATATGAGTGAATGGCGTCATTTCGTGAAACTTTGTAAAACCGAAAAATGGTACAATATAATGGTGCTTGTTGTGACATTTGCTTTAACCGTTGTCAAAGACCTTGTCGTAGCCATTGTTGTGGGACTTGCATTGCACTTTATTATCTTGCTTATTGGAAGAATCAAAACTAAAAAGACCTCAAAACAGTAATGCGTTAACACAGTGTACAAAACCCACTCTATAGATTTTCAAGAGTGGGTTTATTGTAAAATGTAATACAAAAATTTTTCTGAAATCTTAAAAAAACACTTGCTTTTTTATAGAAAGTATGGTATCATACCATTTGTCCTTGGGGGTATAGCTCAGCTGGGAGAGCGCTTGACTGGCAGTCAAGAGGTCAGCGGTTCGATCCCGCTAATCTCCACCAAAAGAAAACGACGGCTTTGGCCGTCGTTTTTCTTTTGCCGGAGGTTGGTTTGGGCGAGAAACGCCGTTCGAACACAAGCATTTCAGGGCTGCATTTGCAGCCCGTTTTGACGCAAAGCGGCAAAACCCAAGAAATGCGAAGTGTCACGAGGCGGTTTGCCGCCGAGTATCCCGCGCCCCGTATATGCGGCGGTTCGCTACGGAGCACCGCAGGCGCAAAGCACGACGGAAGAAAGGATGCGTAGATCCGTGTCCCTCCCAATGGAATACCGCCCCCTCTCCCCTTTTGGCCATTCATTCAAACAAAAAGCGAGCGTGTGATCACGCTCGCCTTTCTTCTTTTTAACGCTGTACGCGGCCGGTTCCGTCGCCGCCCTTA
>JAZNBS010000027.1:0-1651 GCA_045587185.1 Acutalibacteraceae bacterium | reverse complement strand
GAGGTTAATACCGATGAGGATTGTATTCGACAGGTGGATGAACTTATGATGCTAGATGCGCAATATCTGTTGAGCAATATCTAATGAAAAGATAATTTCACAGAATTAATCGGTCAAATCTGTTGGCGGCAGATTTGATTTAAAAATAATGAAGGAGAAGTTCAAATCGCAAAGTCGAGAAGCATTTGTCTGAAAGACGCAGCGCAGGAAGAAAGGGCACGTAGTTTGTCGAAAGACAGACTTTCGTTAATAAAGTGATTTCGATTGATTGGTAAATGCTGTATAAATGTTTTTCGCAAGGTAAAAAATAGATTATGAAAGGAATGGCAAGTTATGTTAAATTATTTTGATTTAATAAACTTAAAAACTGCTGCTATTGCCGATTATTCTAAAGATAGCCTTGTTGATTTGCGTGACGTGAAGATAGACTCGGGTAAATCAGTGCCCGAAAAGATGAATGAATATTTTGAGCAAATTAAGAACCCTTATCTTTTCAAAGTCGGCGATATGAGAGTGAAGTTATCTTTCGGTGGAGACCGAAGTTTTACCGATGCTCTCGGAGCAGTAATTTCAAATGGTGCAAATTACCAAACAAATTTGGGTTGATTTAAAAGCGAAGGTATGGTATACTACGGATGTGTAGAAAAAACGGCCATACCTTCATATTAAAAAATATGGAGGCTTATGCTTTATGGCAAATTCTAAATATGCAGAAATTTTAGAGCAGTCCTCCGTACCAAAAAAGGTTTGGAAGACTGCTCTTTATCTTCGTCTGTCCCGTGATGACGGTACGGAATCGGAGAGTAACTCGATTGCGTCGCAACGAGAAATTTTAAAAGAATATATAAAACGTTATCCCGATATGGAGATTTATGACATTTATGTGGATGACGGCTACAGCGGTACAAATTTTGACCGTCCTGACTTTAACAGAATGATGGACGATATTTATGCTCACAAGGTAAACTGTGTTTTGGTTAAAGACCTTTCGCGTTTTTCTCGAAACCACACCGAGGGCGGTATCTATCTTGATAAGATTTTCGTAAAACTTGGGGTTCGCTTTATTGCAATTAACAACCAGATTGATATCGGTATCAGAGGTATAAACTCATTTAACGATTTGGTGAAGGTTGGCGTCACCAATATTATGAATGAATCTCTGGCGGCAAACACGTCTGTTAACGTGCGAGGAACGCTGAACCTCAGACGTCAGCAGGGTAAGTTTATTGGTTCTTTCCCCACATACGGATATCTAAAGGACCCGGACGATAATCATCATCTTATCATTGATGAGGAAACTGCACCAATTGTTCGAATGATTTTCGAGCGATTTATTGGGGGTGAGAGTATCATTGGCATCACAAAAGACCTTAATGAAATGGGCATACCCAACCCATCAATGTATAAAAAACAAAAAGGCTTCAATTACAGGCATCCCTGTGGCAGAAGCAATGACGGTCTATGGCCTGATAGTTCGGTGCGCCGAATTTTGCAAAACCGAATGTATGTTGGCGATATGGTACAAGGCAAAAATACAACCTACAGTTATAAAATCAAGCAGTGCCGTGCAATTCCTAAAGACGAGTGGATTATTGTTGAAGGTACTCACGAGCCAATCATTAGCCAAGAGACCTTTGACAATGCACAGGCA
>JAZNBS010000026.1:0-42220 GCA_045587185.1 Acutalibacteraceae bacterium | reverse complement strand
TTCATTTTCAGCTCCTTGGCTCACAGGACGACGTGGCTACGATCCGACTTCCGTTTCCGATATTTTTAAGAGGTAGAGAGAATGCATCCCATCCGTTCATATCACCCATGATATAAACTGCATCTGCACCGGGTGCCCATTCACGGTAATACCACCCCTTGCCGACCTTATGAAATCCAAAATACTCGTGCCCGTTTGCAAAATCAAGAAGTGACGACCCGTCACCCAGAAGTTCACTCTTTTTTCTGTTATAGTTTGCTGCCCTCAGGTCAATATCCGCCTCGAAGGGCGTAAGATATGTATCGTATTCAAATATTTTGTATGGCATAACTATCCTTCTTTGCTAAATAATTAATAAAACCCCCGTTTAAAACGGGGGATATTATTTTTATTCTTCGGGAATCAGGAGACCGTAGTTTCCGTCTTTCCTCTTATAAACAACGTTTATTTCCCCGCTTTCAGCGTCCCTGAACATAAAGAATTCGTGTCCGATCATTTCCATCTGCAATACTGCTTCGTCGGGTGTCATTACACCAACGTAGAAGGACTTTCTCTTAACAAGTTCGGGAACTTTCGTATCCTCTTCCTTGGGGTCAAAGAAATCCTCCGGAACGGGAACTCTGAATTTCTTATCGAGTTTCTGTTTGTTTTTTACAATCTGTCTGGTAAGCACATCCATAACCATGTCTAACGACACAATTCTGTCATGGCTTGTCTTTTCCGCACGGAAAAACATACCTGCCGACTTTATTGTGACTTCAACAGTTTCGTCAGGCGTGTTATTGCTTACAACAACTGTTGCAACAGCATCGTTTTCAAAGAATTTGTCAAGTTTTGCGAGCTTTTTATCCGCATATTCCTTGAAACTATCTCTTACCGTTGTCTTTCTGCCGATGTACTTTGTTGTCATATTAAACACTCCTTTTAGTCGGGCATTATCCTGTTCGCCCTTCCTGATTTGATTATACCACAACATATGGTAAAACACAACAAAAATTATCGACGTTTTTCGCGCTTTTTGTGCACAATTGCAAAAGAGGATGTTTCCATCCTCTTTTCCTTATATTTCACCTTGTATAAGATGCTTCATCATAAAGCAGCCTTTAGGAATATAAAGTCCCGTTTTTTCCGCTTCATTTTCGTTGTAAGACGGTGCATGGGGCAAAAGTTCCTTATCGCTTCTGTAAAGCACGAACGGAACGGGGTCTGACACGTGTGTCATCTTGGTTATCGGGGTCGGGTGGTCGGGCGCAAGAAGAATCGAATATTCCTCTCCGTCTGCCTCAAGCCCCTCCATAACTCTGCCGAGAATCTCCTTATCTATCATTTCTATAGAATATATCTTGTTCTTCACGTCACCGTGATGACCGCATTCATCGGGTGCTTCAACGTGGATATACACCATATCGTAGCCTTCACGAAGCAGTTTGAGTGCCGCATCGGCTTTGCCCGCAAAGTTTGTATCGTAGTTTCCCGTTGTACCGGGAACGTCCACACTCTTAAGCCCTGCACAAATTGCAATACCTTTTATAAGGTCAACCGCTGAAATGGCACTTCCCTTTACACCGTAGAGTTTCTCAAAGCTGTCGAGTGCGGGACGCGTGCCTTCACCCCAGAACCAGCAGGAATCAGCCGTATTTTTGCCCATTTCCCTGCGTTTTACGTTTACGGGATGCTCACGTAAAAGTTCCCTCGAACGCTTCATAAGGTCAAGCAGTATTTCGCCGTATCTGCCGTCGGGAAGATATTCCTTTACAGGTTTTCCCGTTATATCATGCGGAGGTGTAAGTTTCGTTCCGATTTCAGCCTTATTCATAACAAGACAATGACGGTAACTTATACCCGGATACAACTGTATACTTTCCGTATTCAGATGCTCTGCAAGATAGTTTATAAGTTCGGTGGACTCAGCGGTCGATATCTCGCCTGCCGAATAATCCTTCATCGTAAGATTCTCGTAATCCCCCTCACCGCCGAGGCTTACAAGATTACAGCGAAGTGCAATATCGTCACTTTTAAGGTCAATTCCCATACTCACCGCTTCAAGAGGTGACCTGCCGGTGTAATACACCTCGGGGTCATACCCCATAACCGAGAGATTTGCCGTATCCGAGCCGGGAGGCATACCTTCGGGTACGGTTTTGCATTTTCCCACTGCACCGTGTGCAGCAAGAAAATCCATATTGGGTTTATTTGCAACTTCAAGCGGAGTTTTTCCTTCAAGTTCGGGTACGGGATAATCCGCCATACCGTCACCAAGCATTACTATGTACTTCATATTTTTTCCTTTCAGAATGTTTTTGGCACGCCTGATGCGATTCGAACGCACGACACTTGGCGTCGGAGGCCAATGCTCTATCCAACTGAGCTACAGGCGCATATTGTACCTTTATATAATAAACTAATTTATGCAAAATTAAAAGAGTAATTGCAATAATTTTATTTTATGGTAGAATAAAACTATAAATACGATTGGAGAAAACAAAATGTCATCAAATGCTTTCCGCCGTTCACTCAGCGGCTTTAACCGCAAAGACGTTGTTGAGTATATTGCCGTTTTAAGCAAACGCCTTGATACTTTGTCGGGCGAATATGCTCAGTTAAAGGAAAAATATGACCTTCTTGCCAAACAGGATGCCGAGGCGTTAAATGCAAAAATCTCATCTCTGAGGGCTGAAAACGACGAGCTTCGCAAAGCACTCAGCGAGCTTGAGGAAGAAGCATCAACCTTACGTTTTAAGGTTGAAACGGCAAGAATAAAACTTGCGGAAGCAGAAAAGAAAATATAAAAAGGAGGAATTTTTTCCTCCTTTTTTTATATAAGTTCAAGATGCTTCATCGCAAGATATATACCGTCTTCTTTGACACCTTTTGTCACAAAATCGGCATACTTGTCAACACTCGGACACTTACCCATAGTAACGGCATAGCCTGCGGCATGTATCATCGCAAGGTCGTTGGGAGAATCGCCAAACACTATACAGTCGTCAAGCGTCAGCCCGTAGTGTTTTGCAACAACCTCCATACCCGTTGCTTTCGAAAAGCCTTTTGGTACGTGTTCGTATATTTCTTTGCCGATACTAATAATATCAAAATCTTTACCAAAATCTTTGGCAAAGCCTTTAAGCAATTCATCTTCCACGCCGTCACGCCACATGGAAAACTTATCAAACAGAAAATCGTCTGCATACATATCCACTTCATTTCCGCTGTTAAGATCCGTCAGCACGCCGTTTTTCGACTTTGAAACCGCTTCCGACCCTTCAAACAGGCACACGATATTGCGAGGGACGATTTTCTCTGCTATTTTTACACATTGTTCGTGTGTAAGACGGTTACGTGAAACAGTTTTTCCGTCTATGATAACCTCGGTACCGCAGCCGCAGACGAAGCCGTCAAAGCCGATTTCACGGTGAATATCCCTGATAAAAGAGTTACATCTGCCGGTATTTATAAACGCCTTGTGGCCGTTTTGGCGAGCCTTAAGTATCGCATCATACGTACTCTGCGGAATGTAATGACTTCCGTCATCCGCCATAAGAGTGCCGTCTATATCAAAAAATAAAAGTTTCATTATATAATCCTCCATTGACACGGAGGATTATATAACATTTTCTTCTTTTTTGCAACTCACATCATAACTTTACAGCCGAAAGCCGATGCCAGCGTGCTTTCAACACTCTTCGTGATATCGTTTCCCGTTCCGACTATTGCCGCCGTACAGCCGTATTTTTTGCAAAGGTCGTCAAGTTTATATACGGCTTCGTCAGATAAGCCTTTGCCCACGTATACGGTGGAGACGCCGTTTCTTGTGCAGGAGAGTAACGTTTCGTAGTTTCCGTTTTCAACGATGCATACGTCAGGCTTGGTCACAGCGAGAACGACGTCACGAAAATGCTCGTCGCAAACCTCAACGCTGTCGCCTACGTTCTTTTTTATCTCGGCAAGTTTTTCTCTGCTGCCGAGTGCAGCAACGACGTCATACCCGTCACTCTGAAGCTTACGCAACGCCTCGTATGACGATTCGTTACATCCGAGTTGAACAATTTTTCCCTTTCCCATAAAATCACCTCAGAGAGAGAATATCCAGACTCTTGACAAATTATACTAAAGTTGATAAAATACTATAGTCCGATACGGAGATGTCGCGTAGTTGGTCGAGCGCGCACGATTGGAAATCGTGTAACCACCTAAAAGTGGTTCGAGGGTTCGAATCCCTCCTTCTCCGCCAAAGAAAAAGACAAGTTTCGACAGAAACTTGTCTTTTTCAGTTATATTCGCCTTCGGCGAGTTATATTGCTACGCAGTGATATTTGTCTTACGACAAATGTTATTCGCTTCGCGAGTTTTATAGGCGAATATAATATCACTGAAACCGTAGGTTTCAATATCACTTTCACGAAGTAAAAATATCACTAAATATGCAGGGGTTCAAACACATAGGTCAAAAATCAAAAGGCATTAAATTGGTACAACCCTTTCAGAACGAAAGCTCGCATAAATGCGGGATTTTCCTTTTTATTTTTTATTAACCCAGTAAACCAAAACTGTAACCAGACTGTAACCATAAAATTCAAAATCTTTAACAACATATAAATGCCATCTGCTTTTTAAGCAGATGGCATTTACTTTACTTCTCACATTCGCGTTTCGATTTGTTATACTCATACAGAAAATCGTCAACGACATCCTTCAACTGGCACAGTTCAAGCCCGCACTCGTTCATTGTGTCAACCAAACTGCACACTCTGGCCTTATCGCTTGAAAGGGATTTGAGCGTTACAACTTCGTTATCACAGAAGCCTTCAACACCGTACATCACTGTAGGCTTTCCGTCAACCATTTCAACCGTTTTAACGGTTTTGTAAAACGCAGTATTGTGCTTGTTCTTGATACTATCCATAATGCAGCCTCCAAATGTGAATTGATTTCACTTTCAACTACATTATAGCACATTTTTCACATTAGTCAATACTTTTGTGAATATTTTTCACATTTTTATATGCTTTTAGTAATTCTTCGTAATCGGTGTACGCATATCGGTAAACCTCAATCAAGCAAGCGCCGTCATAACCGTCATTTTTAAGACGCTCAAAGAACGGAATGAATTCAAAATCACCGTTCAACGGTAACATACAGTCCGAAAGTTCCGAATGGTCACTGATGTGAACGTTAACAATATTCCCTTGCATTGCCTTATACATTGCATCAACACCGCAACCGTCACGCACCGACTGTTTGATATCAAAAGTGAATTTCAGTTTATCGTCGGTCAAACGTCGCAATTCGGCAACATTTTCAGGTGTTGCGGCACGGTAACGGTTTGCGTTTTCGTGACATATAGAGGCTCCGTATTTTCTGGCCTCAATATCCATTTCCATTAACCTTTTGGCATATTCTTCCATTGGGATGTGTCCCACAAGACTGTCACCGTGAAGCACAACGGTCTTGGCTCCCAGCACTTGTGCGGCATAATAATACTGCTTGTAGTAATCAAAAGCGTCACGGTAACGTCGCTCATAACCCGAAAACAGATAATACGGCTCACCCACCGAACCGCAAGGGTGGATTGAAGCAACCTCAATCCCATAATACTCCCTTATTTTTCTGAGTTCGTCAATAAACTGAGGTTTCAGTTCAGAGGGACTGTTGAAGAATATTTCGGTCACATCAACACCGCTATTGCCTAAAAGGTCTAGTGCCTTTTCGGTCTCAAGCGGATAAAGACTTGCCGAAGAAATGCCTATCTTCACGAAGTGCCTCCTTTCGGTGTTACATACACCGTTTTATTGGTTTTATAGATAACCATACCCGGTTTTGCACCGGCAGGTTTTTTAACATATCTTACCCGTGTGTAGTCAACAGGCACCGAGGAAGATTCTGCCGCTTTGGAATGTTTCGCGGCAAGTTCGGCCGCAAAAAGCACCGTACTGTCGGGCAGTTCCTCCCCGTTCGATAAAACTATAACGTGTGAACCGGGAATATTTTTGGTGTGGAACCACATATCGTAATCATCTGCAATCCGCAACGTCAACTCATCGTTCTGACGGTTGTTTCGACCAACCAAAACCTTAAATCCGTCGGGTGATGTGAACTCCAATGGGGTCGCCGCCTTTTGTTTGAGCCTTTTGTCCCCTCGGATACGGACATACCCAGCCGTTGCAAGTTCAGTCTTTATCTCGTTCAGGTCACTCACCGAAACGGCACGACCAAGTTCGTCGGCTACGCTTTCGATGTATTTCAGTTCGTTTTCCGATTCCTCTATAAGTTTTCCTAACATCGCCGCAGCATTGCAACATTTTTTATACTCTTTAAAATACTTCTGGGCGTTCTGTGCAGGCGTAAGTGTTACATTAAGAGGTATGCGTACGGTTTTAAGTTCGGGGTCGTAATAATTCTGCACATCAATATACGGCACACCTCGTTGCACCGCGTAGATATTTGCTTTGAGCAGTTCGCCGTAAATACGCCACTTTTCACCGTCGGCACATCTTTCCTGCTCCTTTTTACGCACCGCAATCTTCTTCGCAGTGCGGTTAAGCAAATTATTTACAAGTTTAAAAAGTTCGTTGGCGTAACTTCTTATACGCTCTTTGCGGTCACGTTCGGAATAAACCGCATCAAGCAACTGAGAAAGACTGCCGAATGTTATTTTTTTTGCCGATAAACCATATTGAGTAATATCTGTATACGAAAACTCAAACGGGACACCCATATCATCAAGAAGTGCCGTGGGCACAGGATTTTTCAGTTTATCGCAGTGTCGCGACAAAGCACACGCCAAAGCCTTTTGCTCGTTTTCGGACAAAGTGTTGGAATATTTGTCGGTATCAATCTCGGCACGGACACACACTTCACGTGCAACAAGCGGTGAAAAACCGTCAATAACCTCAACCAAGGCTTTATTCAGCGGTGTTTTGACCGATTTAACGGCATCCACCAATGTTTCAGTTGCGGTTGCAAGCAGACTTAGTTTGCCTTGCTTTTCAGGCAGGATATACACTACACCCGGTTGAATCATTCTCCCCCCCGCCTCGATATCCGAACGTCGCAAACAATCAATTATCCTACCGTCAGGCCCAATCAGAATAAGGTTGGTCTGCTTACCGATTAGTTCGGTCACAAGTTTCAGTTTAATACGGTCGCCCATTTCGTTGACACCGTCGAACAAAAGTGTCACGATACGTTCAAAACCGTTATCCTCAATCGCATTAAACTTTGCGCCCGACAGATACTTTCTCATCAGCATACAAAACATCGGGGGTTCTTTGGGATTTTCAAATGAACACTCAGTAAAATTAATTCTTGGGGCCGAAGGACGGATGCTGATAAGCAGTCTTTTACCACCTGACGCCGAACGCAACAATAACACCAGTTCTTCCTTTGAAGGCTGGTGTATTTTGTCTATTCGGGCATTTTGCATTCCCGTTTCCAACTCGGATTTCAGTTGATAAAGATAAATTCCGTCAATTCCCATTATAAATTCTCTAAAAGTCGGTCAATTCCATCCATAGCAGTACAAAGCATTTTGTAGGTCTGTTGCTTGGATTCGACCACGATTATATCCTTTGCTAATTTCTCGATAATACGGCGTTTACGCTTTATGTAGGCAACCTCGTCGGGTCCAAGATTGTCACCCAATCTGCCGACAAAGTAAAACAAGGGGTCACATTCTGTCAACTCACCCGTAAAAGTCACCTTCATTGCCGTGTAGGTACGGTTGTGGGCCGAAACAGCCTCTTCCCTTTTGATGGCAAATCCGTTACGGCATAGATATTCCCTTAAATCCTCAACCGCAGTCATAGGCTGTAGAACAAGTTCATAGCGTTGGTCTTTTATCCAAGGGGACGACTCTAGAATTCGGGCAATAAGGTCACCGCCCATACCTGCAACAACCACTGTGTCAACCTCTTCGGGCGAAACGGCATTAAGCCCGTCACCTTTGCGCAACACAATACCCTTAACACCCGACTTTTTTATTGTTTTTTCAGCGTTTTTAAGAGGTCCGTCACTGACATCGCAGGCAAATACCTTCGACACAATTCCTTCCCTTATA
Source organism: Acutalibacteraceae bacterium (assembly GCA_045587185.1). Lineage (GTDB taxonomy): Bacteria > Bacillota > Clostridia > Oscillospirales > Acutalibacteraceae > UMGS172. The sequence continues at coordinate 34,164 of JAZNBS010000026.1, read as the reverse complement.
AGAAACACCGGAAGATATGCATGGTCGGTGCCGATATCGGCAACCCTGTCCCCGTGTCTTATCATTCCGGCTATTCTTTGTAATCGGTTATCCACCGACATTATTTTCTCTCCAAATAAGCGTTAATTTTCTCAAGCAGAGCATCACAATCGGTCCCGTGAACCTTGCAGGCATCCTCAATAGACTCTCCGCGAGAAGCAGGGCAGCCAAGGCAATGCATACCAATTTCAAAGAAGAACTGAGCAGTTCCTCTGTCCATATCGAGAACATCTCCGATAACCATATCTTTTGTAACCTTCATTTTAAATACCTCCAATTATTGTTCAATTAAAGTTTTTAACTTTATATGTTAATTTATACCCGAATCGGCATACTTTTTCTCTGCAAAGGATTTGAACCAGCAGTAGATAGCCTCACCAAGTTCGTGATAAACGGGGTCGCCATCGTGTGAGCAGAGCATTGCAAATGTCTGCCCCATACGGCGGACAACTTCGGTTCCGCGGCGGTATGCAAGATAGTAAAACGAGAACGCGCCCGAATCCGAAACCGCTTTATAAATATCGGGTGACAGTTTTTCAAGTTCGGAATTAAAACTGTTTTCGGCAGTCTGATGCACAACCTCACTCATTATGTTTTCCTCAAGCGCAACGACGGCGGCAAATGTCATCATAACACCTCTCTGAACTGATAGATTGACATTATCGCCCTCATCCTCATCAACGGGGAAACTGTCAAGTCTTGCAACAACTTCTTTTGCGAGAAGTTTGCCGAGTTCCTTGGCCTTTTCAATGTTACCTTTGGCACTTTCGCGGGTATACTCATCCATAACCTTTTGATGCTCATTCTTTTTAGGCTTGTCTTTACCAAGGTCAGCAATTTTGATATCTTCATCGAACATTCTTGTCACCTTACTTTCCTTTAAATTCTAACCGTTTTGCTTGGCGCCTTTCAGAGCCTTGGCAAGTTGGTCGGGACAGGATGTGGACTTAAAACCGCATCTTATCCCCTCTAAACGCTCAATAACATCATCGACCCTCATTCCGACAACCAACGATGCTATGCCTTTAAGATTTCCGTTACAACCGCCTACAAACTGCACCGACTGTACAACATCGTTTTCAATTTCAAAGGTAATGGTGCTTGAGCAGACACCTTTAGTATTATATGTGTATTTCAAAATTATCCACTCCGAAATTTATCTGTCCTTGAACTTGTTACTTCTTACAGGATGACGAAGTTTTCTCAAAGCCTTGGCCTCAATCTGACGGATACGCTCACGGGTGACCTGAAACTCAGTGCCAACCTCTTCAAGGGTGTGGCAACGGCCGTCTTTAAGACCGAAACGCAGACGTATAACGGCTTCCTCACGCGGGGTAAGGGTCTTGAGTACCGAATCGATATCCTCATTAGTAATGGTCTTCAGTGCGGCATCATCGGGTGCGAGGGCTTCCTCATCGCGGATAAAGTCCATCAAACGGCTGTCTTCCTCAGGTCCAATAGGTGTTTCCATAGATACAGGCTCCTGAGCAACACGCATAATCTCTCTGACCCTTTCAACCGAAAGGTCCATCTTTTCAGCAATCAGTTCTTCACTGGGCTCGTGACCGTTTTCGTGCAGAAGTTGACTCTGAATCTTCTTCAATCGGTTAATAGTTTCAACCATATGAACAGGGATTCTGATGGTTCTTGCTTGGTCAGCAATAGCACGGGTAATAGCCTGACGAATCCACCACGTTGCATAGGTTGAGAACTTGAATCCTTTGGTGTGGTCAAACTTTTCAACCGCCTTAATAAGACCGACATTCCCCTCCTGAATAAGGTCAAGGAAATGCATTCCGCGACCGACATAACGCTTTGCGATACTTACGACAAGACGAAGATTGGCTTCGGTCAGACGCTTTTTGGCCTTGGCGTCACCGTCACCTATACGCTTTGCCAGTTCTATCTCTTCATCGGGTGAAAGAAGTGGCACACGGCCAATTTCTTTTAAGTATACCTTGACAGGGTCGTCAAGCGAGACGGTTTCCATTGAAGCAACCGTTTCTTCAAGTTTCTCAACGTCCTCAAGTTCGGCCATTTTAAGGTCATCATCAGTAGGCTCATCAAAATCAAGGTCGAGCAGCGGAGGCTCCATCTCAAGACTTTCAAGATTTTCGGGGATATCATCCTCAATATCAAGAAAATCATCCTTGCGGTCGGTATCGTCAGCCTTGGTGTAACTATCATCGATATAACTTTCGGTTTGGCTTTCAACATCCTCGGTTGCATCTGTTTTAATTGTCTTTTTCTCTTCCATTTTCATTTCCCCCTGTTTATCCCAACCGAAATCATATCGGTTTTTTCTTTTTATCCTTACTGAGTGCCGCCATTGCTTCGGCCCACTCGTTATCGCTGAGTTCTGTCATTTTCGGCTCATCGGCGGCTTTGCGTTCTGCGAGCACCACCTTAATACTGTCATCCAGAACCTTTTCAAAATTCTCATTTGCGGTGCCAACCGTCAACATTTTGGTTATATAACCGATTTCCTCAGCGTTAAAACCCTCACCCAACAAAACCGAATCAAAGCCATGTCCGGTTGACAGTATTTCAAGCACACGCTCATACAGTTTACGGTTAAAATCGGTCAAAAAATCTGACGGGTCAAGTCGGTTCCTGACGTTATCCAAAACGTCGGGGTGTCTTATCAGCACCGATATAACCGCTTCTTCGGCCACTGCCGCACGTAAGAACTTCTGCTTTTGAGGATTGACCTCATTCTTTTGGATAACAACCGCTGAGTTCAGTTCCTTGAGTTCACGGCGTGCATCCGAGTTATGACGCTTGTCCTGTGCGTTTTTTACAACATTCAAAAGCCGTTCTTTTGAAGCGCCGTATTTTACCGCAAGTCTACCTGTATAAAGGTCAATCGCAATCGGATCATTTAGTGCCGCCAAAACCTCACATGCTTTGTTGAGGTATTTAAGTTTACCGTCAACCGCCGAAAGGTCAATCTCTCTTGCGGCAATAAGCAAGCGATACTCGATAGCACTCATCGCACTGTCAAGCAGTTTTTGAAACCTTGCATTGCCATACTTTTTAATAAATTCGTCGGGGTCTTTACAGTCAGGCAATCGCAAAACCCGTATATCCACACCGACCTTATCAAGAATTTCCAATGCGCGGTCGGTTGCTTTTTCACCTGCCGAGTCAGCATCCATTGTCAGCACAACCTCTTTGGTGTAGCGAGACAAAAGTCTTGCCTGTTCCTCGGTGAATGAGGTGCCCAACGCCGCCACGGCCGTTTCAAAACCCGCTTGGTGAAGCGCAATAACATCCATATTACCTTCAACCAATATAGCCTGCTTTGAGCAGACAGCCTTGGCATAATTCAGAGCAAACATATTATGACTTTTTTTATAAACAGACGTGTCCGACGTGTTTATGTACTTACCGCCCTGTTTTTCATTGCCCGGCATAGCCCGTCCGCTAAATCCGATAACCTTGCCGTGTATGTTGATTATAGGGAACATTATACGGTTGCGGAATCGGTCATATGTTATGTTTTTACCGAACTTGTCCTTCTTTTCAGATTTACCAACAAGGTCGGCCGCCGAAATAACGTAATCGGTAAAACCTTTTTCCCTCAAATGATTGTGAAGTGCATGCCAATCATCGGGAGCAAATCCAAGACCAAACCGTTTTATAGTTTTAAGACTCAGGCCTCTGCCTAAAAAGTAATCAAGACCTGCCTTGCCTTTGGGGCTCATCAAAACCGAGTGAAAAAATCTTCCCGCCTCTGCATTAACCGCATAAATATCGTTTTTCAGTTTCAGTTCCTTGTCGTCTCGGTTATCCTCAGGCATTCGAAGACCCGCCTTTTCAGCAAGTTTTCTGATTGCATCGATATAATCAAGGTTTTCCATCTGCATTGTAAAGGTGATAATGTCTCCACCCTTACCGCAACCGAAACAGTAATACGAACCATTTTCGGGGTATACCGTGAACGAGGGGGTTTTCTCATTATGGAAAGGGCACAGCCCCACAAGGTTGCTTCCCCTTCTTTTAAGCGCAATGTATGGCGAGAGAACCGACTCGATATCATTGCGGTATTTAAGTTCCATCAAAAAGTCCTGTGGCAACGCCATACATCTCACCCCTTTTACATATATTATATCTGCTCACAAGTTCCAAAACGGGGACACGTGGCAAATATTTGTCCCTTATCTTATTATTCGTAAAAAATTTTTAAAATACTTTAATTTTCGCTAATATTTTATAAAATTTAATCAAACTTCGGCGTAACCTGTGCTCAATTTCTCTACAGTCAGTCTTCCGCAGAAGACATCGGCAAATTTTGGAGTCAGTTTTTCATAGTCTTCTGCCGTAACGGAAAATCTGACCGTGACTTCGTGCGTAAAATCACACCCTGTGACCTTGCCGCCGCATTCTGAGATAACACGCTCAACCTGACTGTGGTCAGAATAAGGACAACCGACCGAACACTCATAGCACTCGCGCATCAATGCAACTCCCGCCGCCTCAACCGCCATTCTTGCGGCAGCGGTATAGGCCCTCACAAGTCCACCCGTGCCAAGCAAAACTCCGCCGAAATAGCGTGTGGTAACAACGCAACAGTCAACCAGACCCTGCTTTTTGAGAACCTCCAAAGTCGGCATTCCTGCAGTTGAATGAGGCTCACCGTCATCCGAAAAACGTGCGATGTTATTATCCCTTAAAATATAGGCATAAACATTGTGTCTTGCACCAAAGTTCTCGGATTTGACTTTGGCAATATGGTTCAAAGCCTCCTGTTCGGTCTTGCAAGGAATAACCGAGCCTATAAACCTTGAACGTTTTTCCTCATATTCCGCCGTTGCCGCCGTTCTAACCGTCTTGTAACTCAAAGTTGTCACCTCTCACATCGAAATCAAAAGCCGCAGTTGCAAAGTACAACTGCGGCCAAAGATTTGAAACAATTATTTAGCATCCAAGCCAAAACGTTTTTTGAATCTGTCTACGCGACCACCGGTATCAACAAGTTTCTGTCTGCCGGTAAAAAACGGATGACACTTGGAACAAATATCCAAACGGATATCTTTCTTTGTCGAGCGAGTTTCAAACTCAGCTCCGCAAGCACACTTTACAACAACTGTCTCATACTGCGGATGAATACCCTCTTTCATGTTGTCACCCCTCTCCTTTTCTTCACATCAGTAATGGAATAATACCACAACTTTAATAAAAATGCAAGCATTTTTTAAAAAAAATAACATTTTTTTGTCACTTGAAGATATCGGCAATACTTTTACGTGCTTTTTCAAAGATTTCAACAACCTTAAAACGCGCCTTATAGCGTTTTGGTTGCTCAACGATATCCGCAGTTCCATCATCCAGAACGCCTTTAAAATCTTGGGTTTCGCGTGAGGCGGCAGGTAGGCAAATGCTCGGGAACATAACGCACCACCAGTTGTGACCATTGCCCTCACCTATTATGACCCTTAGGGCCTCATATGTGCCCGCAGGCAAAGAAAAATCTTCATAATCCCTTGTTTCAAACCAGGTCTCGGCAACCTCAACCTTAACGGAGTATTGGTAACCGCTATCGGCAATGACCTGCAAAGCCGTTTCCCTGAAATCCTCAAGATGCTTTTGGGCCTGTGCCACCGCTTCGCTTTCATTGTTGCAATTTTTAAATACGTTTTCTGATTTAATCAGCAACGCATCACGCACCTTTAATTTCAGGGCTTGATCTGCCTCACTGTCAGAGTTAGCAAGAACGTGAAGTCTCAATACGTTTTCACGTATTTCATCGCATCTCGCATCAAAACCGCAGATGCTCATTGTCAACACCAACACCAGTGCTGCCGCAACGGCCCTTATTGCCGCCGAACGGTCAATATGTTTAATAATTTTTTTAAGTAACTGCATAAAAAACACTCCTGTCATATTTTCTTTTCAAGGAAAATATTGGCAGAAGTGTTTCAAATTATTCAATTATTTCTACACCGTAGTGACAAGGTTGGCAAACAAAAGCCAAAAAACCTTTTTCGGTTAGCAGTTTTGCAAAGACGGTGGCAAATGCTTGGTTCTCAAACACCGTTATAACCGAGGGACCTGCTCCCGAAAGTCCGCAATATATTGCCGACATCTGTTGGGCTATTTGCCTAACGTCAGTCAAAACATCCGCATCGCAGACAGACTCAAAACAGTTATAAGCACCCTTTAAAGCACTTTTCAAATGTCCTTTGTTCAGTCCGTCTATGATACTCTCGGTATCGGGCCGTTTACGTTCCAATCCCGAATCCAAAGCACGGTACATATCACCCGTTGAAGATTTCTGACCCTTTTTGGCAATTACCAACCAACAGTCGGGCAACGGTGAAAGGTCGGTCATAATCTCGCCTATTCCCTCACACAATTTGGTTCCGCCCAACAAACAAAACGGAACATCCGCACCGAGTTGCAATGCCATTTCCAAAAGTTCCTCAGTTTTTAGTGGTCGGCCACAAAGTTCATTCAAAGCAAACAAACTAGCGGCGGCATCGGCACTGCCTCCGCCAAGTCCGCCTGCCTTAGGGATGTGCTTTTCAATATAAATATCGGCACCCCGCTTAATACCGGTCTTTTCAAAAAATAGTTGTGCCGATTTAAAGCAAAGATTGTCCTCACCGTTTAAGTCAGTGTCAGAACAGGTTACAGTGACAGAATCGGACAACTCCACCGTCAGATAATCACCAAGCGAAACCGACTGAAATACCGAGCAAAGCGTGTGATATCCGTCTGCCCGTTTACCTGTTACATCAAGTGACAAATTGACCTTAGCATTAGCCTTTATCTTCATTTTATTTCTTCCAAAAATTCGCCGATACGTCTCAAAGCCTCTTTAATGTGGTCCACCGAATAGCAATAGGATGCCCTTACGTGACCTTCACCGCTTTCTCCGAAAGCATTACCCGGAACGATTGCAACCTTTTTGGTGTAAAGCAGACGCTCGCAGAATTCCTCAGACGAAAGACCCGTGGATTTAATACAAGGGAAGGCATAGAAAGCACCTTTTGGCTCAAAGCATTCAAGTCCCAAAGCGTTAAATCCGTCAACAATAAGTCGGCGGCGCATATCATACTCCTCGACCATTGCCTCAATATCCGAACGTCCGTTTTTCAAAGCCTCAATAGCGGCATACTGCGACGTTGTAGGAGCCGACATAATGGCAAACTGATGAATTTTTGTCATCTGACTCAAAATAGGTGCAGGACCGCAGGCATACCCCAAACGCCAGCCCGTCATAGAATAGGTCTTGGAAAAGCCGTTGATAACAACGGTTCTTTCTTGCATACCTTCTATTGATGCAATGGAAACATGGCTTTTGCCCGTATATGTAAGTTCGGAATATATTTCGTCCGAAACCACGGCTATATCGGTACCCCTCAAAACTTGGGCCAAAGCCTCAAGGTCGCGGCGTTCCATAATGGCACCTGTGGGGTTGCCGGGATAAGGCAGTATGAGCAGTTTGGTGCGGTCTGTAATATGGCTTTTGAGTTCCTCAGCCGTCAGCCTGAACTGATTTTCCGCCTTAGTGGGGATTATGACCGGCACACCCCCTGCCAGTTTTACTATAGGCTCATAGCAAACAAAACTTGGTTGAACTATAAGTACCTCGTCATCGGTGCCGACAATAGCACGGACAGCGGCATCAATAGCCTCACTGCCGCCGACCGAAATCAAAACCTCGGATGACGGGTCATAATCACAGCCTATGAGTTCTTTCATATATTGACTTACAGCCTTGCGAAGTTCCATAATACCCCAGTTTGAGGTGTATTTTGTTTTGCCGTCTTGCAAAGACTTTATGCCCGCCTGACGGATGTGCCACGGAGTCTGGAAATCGGGCTCACCGACTCCAAGAGAAATGACATCGTCCATATCGGTGGCAATATCAAAAAACTTTCTGATACCCGACGGCTTTATTTCAAGCACCGTGGGGTTCAACAATTTATTATAATCGATCAAAACGAAATCTTCTCCCTATCATCTTTTACATCGCCGATAAGTTCGATATCCATTTCCTTATAACGGCGCAGAATGAAGTGTGTTGCGGTGGAAACAACGTATTTCATAGGTGCCAACTGTTTTGCAACGAACATAGCAACCTCTTGGAAGGTCTTGCCTTTAACGATAACGCAAAGGTCATAACCGCCAGACATAAGATAAACACTCTCGACCTCGGAATACTTCTTGACCTCGTTGGCAATCTGCTCAAAGCCAACGTTGGGTTGGGGTTCAACCTTGAGTTCAATAATGGCCGATACCTTAGCACTGTCAAGACGTTCCCAGTCTACTACCGCCTTATAACCGCGGATGAGACCCTCTTTTTCCATTGCACCGACTTGTTGTTTGACCTCATCTTCCGAAAGACCGCTCATAACCGAAAGTTCGTGCAATGTGTATCTCGCATTCTTTGAAAGCAGTTTTAACAATTTGACGTTCATATATTTTCTCCTTAAATTATTTTAATAGGAAGCGGTGTTCTGTGCTGATAAAGTGTTACATACTTAAATCCCGCTTCAGTGACCATATCATATGCATCTTCCAAACGGCTACCGACATCGTGGGCGCTGTGGGCATCCGAGCCTATTGTTATGTGTTCTCCGCCAAGTTCGCGAAACAGTTTTACAACTTCAAGGTCGGGATGGAAGTTATAAGTATTACCTTTCATTAAATAAGGCTCGCACTTGGTATTTATCTCCAAAGCCTTGCCGTTTTGAGCCAAGGTTTTTAAAATCGTTTCAATTCTGTCACGGTATTTCCAAAAATCAAAATCGGCCAACTGTTCCGGCGGGAAATATCTTAACGGATATGTAAAATGCGCAAGACTGTCAAATCCGTTCCATTGCGCCGTTTCAATCAATTCGTCAAGATATCTTGGAACAAGCAGTTCGGGACGGTTGGTGTCACGCTTGTAATCATAGTGTCTGAAACTTTTCTTCTTACCTTTTATACGGTGGACGGATGCCACAACAAAGTCAAACTTGTTTTTCAGGACATCATTGACGGCGTCGTTGTCCCTCGCAGGTGAGCCAAGTTCAATACCGCTTGACACTATCAACTGTCCGTTGAAAACGTCGGCCGCTTTTTTGACCTCAAAGGCTGCCTGACGGCAAATGATGTTCTGCTTGTCCTTATAATAGTCAATAATATTGCAATGGTCGGTCACGGCAATGGCACGAAGACCTTTGGCAACCGCCTTTTCACAAACCAATGTCACAGAATGGTGAGCATCGTGCGAATTATCAGAATGAACGTGCATATCCATCAGATTTTTGTAAGACAACCCAACACCCCCAAATTACACCTATACATAGTATATAATACCACTAACAACTCCTTTTTACAAGTGTTTATTTAAAGAAAATCCGCCGACACCCAATGGATATCGGCGGTAGATATTTTTATTGATTTCTTTCCAGTGCTTTTGTAACCTTTTTGGGGATTTTACTCGTTCCGTTCCTTGGCTTGTTGGAGTTTCAATTCACGACGGCGCTTGACCTCTTCGGTGATGGGGTGAATCTCCCCTGCGGCGGTAAGAGCCATTCGAGTCAAAATCGGTCCAAACAATTCGTAAATTAAAACGGCAAAAAGGGTGATGTTGCGGATAAGCGCGCCCTCGGCTCCCAGTTGCATTGCTGTCGCACACATACCCAAGGCAACACCTGCCTGAGGCAAAAGTGTGATACCTAAATATTTCACAATCTGCGGTGAGCAATGCGTCATCTTTGAACTGCCTGCCGTGCCGATATATTTTCCGAGCGAACGGGATACGATATAAACTGCACCGATAACAACAATAGCCCAATCGGTGAAAACGTTAAGTTCAAGTTCTGCACCGCTGATAACGAAGAACAGAGCAAATACTGGCGATGTCCATTTATCGGCCGCACCCATAAGGTCATGAGACAGCGGACAAATATTGCAGAACACCGTGCCCAACATCATACAGGTCAGCAACGATGAGAAATGAATCTGCACGGGTCCTATGTGGAACTCAAGCATTGAGAGTGATGCAGTCAAAAATACCGCGGCAATGGTGAGATTCAGACGGTTTGTATTGGAGTTGAACAGTTTTTCAAGTTGTGTAAGTATCCAACCCATAATGGCACCCAGCAAGAGTGAGCACACGATCTCGATAAGCGGATTGACAAGTATGGACACCATATCAACCTGACCGCTGACTAAGGTTTTGGCAATACCAAACGAAACTGCAAAAGCAATAAGACCGACGGCATCGTCCAATGCTACAATAGGAAGCAACAGTTTGGTCAAAGGGCCTTTGGCCTTATACTGACGGACGACCATAAGCGTTGCGGCAGGCGCAGTCGCAGTGGCAATGGCGCCAAGAGTAATAGCCTGAGCCAACGACAGTTTATCAGGCATAATGAAATGCATTCCAACTAAGGCCACATCAACCAAAAGCATAGCAACAACGGCCTGCAAAACACCGATAGTAAGCGCCTGCTTGCCGGTCTTCTTAAGGTCGCTCAATATAAACTCATTACCAATAGAGAAAGCAATGAATCCCAAAGCGACCTCTGAAACCAAGGCTAACTGCTCAACGTCGATGTGATTGTTGAATCCCAGTCCGTCAATACCCAAAGCACCAAGACAGTAAGGGCCGATAAGCACACCTGCAATGAGGTAAGCCGTAACCGAGGGCAGTTTTAAAGGTTTAAAGGCGCGTGTCATCAAAAGACCTGCCAAAAGTGCTATCGACACCGATAACAATACCATAAAATCATCTTCTTTTAATATTTTTTAAACGTAACGAAACCCACCATTGGCACGAAAAAAGCAACGGCAGATTTCAGTTAAACATTGTAGCACAACCCTCCTAAAAAAACAACCATAATATTGAATAAAATTTTGCCAATTATATGTGACGATTTCGTATTATTATGCCACTGATTTATTTGAAAATATTAAAATGAGTGATTTGCAAGTTTTGTATCCTCTGTAGAGCAACAAAGCAACTGCAAGAAATGTGTTTGTAAAAAAGCGGTAAGAAATAAAGAGAGACCGTCTCAATCTGCACGATTTGTACAAATTAAAACGGTCTGATTAATCGGTCAACACTTTAATTATACATTTTCTTTACTGCCTTGCTCACACGGAAAAGCAACGGTGCGGCAACAATGTTAATTGCCGTTTCAATTACAAAGTTCCAACCCGTAAGACCTGTGAAGATGTAATACACGGTATCAGAACCGCCCGCCCAACTCACAAGAATATCCTTGAAGAACACAAGCATACAGATAAGGAACAAACCCGTGTTTCCGATAGGCGCAACAACTGCCGATACAACGGTACCCGCATATTGATGCTTTTCACCGAACGCCTTGAACACGAAAGCAGGCAAAACACCGGCCAATATTCCCTTTGCTATACAAACCGCGCTTGTAAGCCAAGGGTTGGCCTGCACAAGGATTGCTCCTCCGGGATCAATACCCGTAAAACAGCAAACAACAACAACAGCGCCGAAAACACCGCCGAGTATTGCCCCCACCTTGGGTCCGTACAAAACGGCTCCCAGAACAATGGGAATGAGGGTCAATGTCAACGGGAAGTTTCCAATCTTGACAAAGGCGCTCAAAAACTGCAGCACGATTACCAATGCGGCAAATATACCGACAACGGCAACATTTGTTTCTTTCTTACTTTTTGACATAAAAAAATACCTCCGATACTGTTCCTTTAGGGATACAGTTCATAATATTTGCAAACCGCAAAGCGATAATTGCCAAAAGAAAATTCAATTTACAGAATTATATTTTAACACCAAACCTCAAATAGTCAAGTGCTTTTTCATATATGCGTCAAGATTGGCAATATAAATATCCAACCCTGCCTTTTCGGACTTTTCAACTCCGTTATATGAATCAATCAGCAACTCACCAAACTTACCGAAAAACTCCACCATTTGCAGTGCCAAAGAAAAATCCGCCTTTTGCTTGCCAAACGCCACTGCAACTGTCAAAGCCTTGGGCGTTTTCATTGCAAACTTGACTGAATTTAATTTATACTCTTTAATAAGCCTTGCCAACATTTTTGCATCGGTGTTGTAGCCCGTCACGGCATCCATCAGTTCAACCTCTGAACGTGATAAAGTGCCGTCAGTCGCCGACAAAAACATCATAAGCATTGCTGTATCAATGCGGAAAAGTTCCTTTAACTGAATGGTTGTACCATCTGCCTTTTTCGGCAAAAAAGACTCATCCACATTTTTGCAAAGAACAGTAATGGTCTTATATTTTTCAGCAGTTTCAGAAATAGCCTTAAAGTTCATAAATCCATCTCCGAGTCAAACAAATCTATTTGTTCTATTATACATTACCAACCGTTACAAGTCAACCGAATGGCATTATTTTCAGTTCCACAATACAACCTCACCGCTTTGAAGCGTTGCCTTAAGGTCGATAATCCTTTGATTTGACGAACCGCGAAAACGCAATGAAATGTCCTTTAGTTCTTCTTGAAACTTTCCGTCCACCAACACATCTATCATACTGAGCAGTTCATCGGTAACCTCACACCTTGCGCGTGACTCACCCGTAAGTTGCTCTAAAGTATATCCCGAATAGCACCACACGGTCTTTTCGGGGTGCTTTTCTTTAACCCTTTTCAAAAACGGAAACAACGAACGTTGGTTTTGCGGTTCCATCGGTTCACCGCCAAGCAAGGTCAATCCTTTTATATAACTGGGACTCAAAGCCTCAAGTAGTTCTTTTTCAGTTTCTTCGGTAAATGCCCGACCAAAATCAAAGTCCCACGCTTCCTCGTTAAAACAACCTTTGCAACGGTGCGTGCAACCCGAAACAAACAGCGTTACCCTCACGCCTGTTCCGTTGGCTATATCGTTTTTATTTATCTTTGCGTAGTTCATAAATTCACCTTTTTATCTATTGGGTGCCATAACTGTAGTTATATTCAACTACAATAACATTATACTAATTTTCCCAAAATGTCAACAGAGTAAAGTATATAAAAAGCAAAGAGACCGCAGATTTATCTGGGGTCACTTTGCTTTCTTGAAAAGGGTATAAAATATTTATCAAATTATCAAAGTTCTCCCTCGTGCTTGGAGGACTTCTTTTTATTGGATGTAAGTGCTTTTTCACCATTGAGATACATGGTCACAAGTCCCAAAAGTACCATAACGGTTGAAATTTTGATGATAACAGGAATTATGTGATTATATATCACATCACATATGGTAGCAGCAGTGCCGCCGCCGATGATAAGCGCGGCAACGTAACCGAAAAATGTTAAGCCGCCTGCAAAAAGGCTTATCATAATTCCATATCCGAAAATTACCCTTAAAACGTTTGAAATTTTCTTGCAAATCTCTTTCATTATGATACCTCCTTACATTCCCAAAATAGGTAACCAACCCATCAGAACGACAACCTCCAGAACAAACTGTGCAGCAACCCACCAAAGGTTGTTTTTAAAGGTCTTATCGAAGTCAGATTCAGCCAAGGTCATACCTGCATACATTCCAAGACCCAACGGAGGGGTGATTCCGCACATAACACCGCAGATACAAGGCAACATTGCGGCGGCCAGCAACGGGTCACATCCAACATCGGCCAAAACGGTTATAAACATTGGTCCGAAGATAACCACCAACGACGAGCCGGGCACAACCATTCCCATAAAACAGGTGATGGTACAAACCGCCAAAACCATTCCAAGTTTACCAAAATTCCAACCTGAGATAATGGCACCCATCTCGCCTGCAACATTAAGGTCGGCAAACAGAGAACCAATCATATATCCAAACACACAAACACCGATTGCAGGTGCGATTGTCTTAACGCCGTCACCAAACATTTTGGCAATGTTGGTAATTTTTACGGTTGACTTATCCTCAGCGGCAAAGCAAGAAAAAATTGCTGCAACACCGCCGATAAACAACAGAACAGAACTTGACAGATACTTTGCACCTGCTACGCCAAGACGTTCGGTAAAGAAATTATCTTTAAAGAAATAATCCAAAACAAAGGGCAACAGAATAATAACGGGCAAAAGCAGACCCTTCCAACCCTTTTTAAGCGTTTCTTTCAGGTTGGGAAGTTCTTCTTTAGGAATAGGCTTTACCTTATAATATTTGCAAAAGGCCCACACCATCACAAGACGTTGCAAAATAAACCAAAGCGAAATTCCCCACAAAACAATCCAAAACTGTCCCGTTGTCATATTAACGTGAGGATAGAGTGCCGCAAAAGCACCCATTGCCGCAACGATATTGGAAGAGGGCGGAATCATATTACCCATATAACTTGCATTGCTTTCAATATTAGCGGCAAGTTCCGAGGGGAAGCCCGATTTTTTCATTGCGGGTATGGTTATCGCGCCTGTTGCCATAATATTTCCGGGGCCTGAGCCCGACAAGGCACCCATAAAACTACTGGCAATAACGGCGGCATAACCAGCACCGCCTGTCAAACGACCGATAAGAGACAGAATAATTGCAATACAACTATCAATGATTTTGGTTTTTGTGAGCAGTATTGACATTGCAACAAAAGCAACCATCGAATACAAAAGTGAAGTTGACAACGCATCGTCAATATATCCCCACACATTGCCCCAAGTTCCCGTTATGGTCAGCAACAAAAGGAAACTTATGAAAACGCCTTCATAAATTGGCCTTTTAAACAGTGCAAACCATATAACTATGACTGCAAGCATAACGCCTAAATAAATCAAACAAGACGGCATAAAGTTCAACTCTTTCCTGATAGGTTATAGTTTCTATTGCTTAACGGTTATATTATACACCGTTTTTTCATAATGTCAAGTGTTCTAAAAAAATATTTTTAATACCATAAACACTTGCAAATTGTGAAATTTCAAGTTATTATAATAACATAATTGTTCAATTTTGAAAGGCGATTTTATGAACACACGACAGTTGCATTATGCCATTGCTTTATATGAAAGCCTGAACTTTTCGCAAACGGCTGAAAAATTGGGGATTTCTCAGCCTGCTTTAAGCAAGCAGATATTAAGTCTGGAAAACGACCTTGGAGTAAAACTTTTTGACCGCACCACAAATCCTATGAGCGTAACCGCGGCGGGCGAACATTTTTTCAAGGAAGCACAAAAACTTTTATATAAAGAGGAGCAGTTGATACGTTCGATGGAGGATTTCAAGTCGGGCAACCGTGGAGCATTAAACATCGGTGTCTCCCCTTTCCGTTGCCTGTACCTCATCCCCCCTCTTGCCGAAAAAATCAAGCAAAAATACCCAAACGTAGAAATAATCCTGCACGAGGAAGGCAGTGACCGACTTCGCAAGGATGCTGCTGACGGCAAATACGACTTTGCCATTGTCAACCTACCTGTTGACGAATCGGTGCTCGACGTAGTCCCCATTGAATCGGACACACTTGTGTTGGCCGTCCCCGAAAACCTGTGTCAAATGATTCACGGCTATTCGGAGAGTACCGAAACGATTGAACTTTCTCAGTGCGCCGATTTGCCTTTCGTCGTTGTAGGGCATTCACAGGAAATGCGCCAACTTTTTGAAAAAAGTTGTGCAGCCGTAAATCTGTCACCAAAAATTTCGGTTGAGGTGGTCGGTCTTGGCTCGGCTTGGGCAATGTGCCGTCAGGGTCTTGGCGCCACAATTCTTCCAAAACAATTTATCGAGAATATGGGCACCAACAGGAAAATCAAAATGTTCTCCTTAAAACACAGTGTGCGCACCCGTCAACCTGCCGTAATAACCAGAAAAGGTCAATATATTTCAGAATATGCCGAATACGCTATAAAACTTTTAACTGATCAATTTAAGTAACAAAAAAACTTCCGAAGCATCCGCTTCGGAAGTTTTTTGCTTACAGGTGCAACACTCTTTCCTGAATCTCTTGAGTTCTGCCCTGATTCCAATACTGGGTACCGATATAACCGCAAGTTCTTCGGGCAACGTTCATTTTTGACTGGTCTCTGTTACCGCATTTGGGACACTCCCATACCAACTTGCCGTCATCTTTGGCAATGCGAATCTCACCGTCAAAACCGCAGACCTGACAGTAATCCGACTTGGTATTAAGTTCGGCATACATAATGTTATCATAAATGAACTTCATAACGTCAAGTACGGCCTCGATATTATCCTGCATATTGGGCACTTCAACATAACTGATTGCACCGCCGGGAGACAATGCCTGGAACTTGGCCTCTAAAGTCAACTTTGCGAATGCATCGATTTCCTCGGTTACGTGGACGTGATAAGAGTTGGTGATATAATTCTTATCGGTTACACCCCGAATGACACCAAAACGTTTTTGCAAAGCCTTGGCAAACTTATAGGTGGTAGATTCAAGCGGTGTGCCGTAAAGCGAATAGTGAATATTCTCGGCATTTCTCCATTTGAGGCAGGCATCATTAAGTTTTTCAAGCACTTTGATACCAAAAGCCTCGCCTTCAGGCTCGGTCAACTTTTTACCCGTAACGTGGTAAACGCACTCCCAAAGACCTGCGTATCCAAGCGAAATGGTAGAATAACCGCCATGTAGCAGTTTATCAATCGGTTCGCCTTTTTCAAGTCTTGCCAATGCTCCGTATTGCCAAAGAATAGGCGCTGCATCCGACAAAGTACCCTCAAGTCGCTCATGACGGCATTGTAAAGCACGGTGGCAAAGTTCAAGACGGTCTTCCAATACATCCCAGAACTTTTCCTCATCCTTGCCTTCCGTTTGGGAAGAGCAAGCAACGTCCACAAGGTTTATGGTAACAACTCCCTGATTAAACCGTCCGTAGTATTTGGGTTTGCCGTTTTCATCCACCCAAGGGGTCAAAAAACTGCGGCATCCCATACAGGTATAGCAGTTACCGTTGCCGTTCTGGTCAATTTTGAGTTTCAGCATAATTTTTTCCGAAATATAGTCGGGCACCATACGCTTGGCGGTACACCTCGCCGACAACTCGGTCAGATACCAATACGGCGAATTTTCGGTAATGTTGTCATCCTCCAAAACATAAATAAGTTTGGGGAACGCAGGCGTTACATAAACCCCTGCTTCATTTTTAACACCCTCAATTCGTTGATTCAGTACCTCCTCAATTATCAGCGCAAGGTCCTTTTTTTCCTGTTCTGACCTTGCTTCACCAAGGTACATAAACACGGTGATGAACGGTGCCTGACCGTTGGTGGTAAGCAAAGTTACAACCTGATATTGCAAGGTCTGGACACCCTTGTTTATCTCAGAACGCAAGCGTTTTTCAACAATGGCGCTTATCTTATCTTCCGACATCACGACATCGGCCGATTCCAACTCTGCCAAAACCTCCCGATGAATCTTCTCACGGGAAATCTGCACAAAAGGTGCAAGATGGGTAAGGCTGATACTTTGACCGCCATACTGATTGGACGCAACCTGTGCGATAATCTGAGTTGCAATGTTGCAGGCAGTGGAAAAACTGTGCGGCTTTTCAATCATAGTTCCGCTTATAACGGTCCCGTTCTGCAACATATCCTCAAGATTTACAAGGTCACAATTATGCATATGTTGAGCATAATAATCACTGTCGTGGAAGTGAATAATACCATCACGGTGAGCCTTGACTATCTCCTCAGGTAACAGAATACGCTCGGTTATATCACGGCTGACCTCTCCCGCCATATAGTCACGCTGGACGCTGTTTACAGTGGGATTCTTGTTTGAGTTTTCCTGTTTGGCTTCCTCGTTGTTACACTCGATAAGCGACAATATCTTATCATCTGTGGTGTTGGATGCACGCACCATATTACGTGTGTAACGATAGCGGATGTAACGCTTGGCCGTCTCATAAGCACCGTGTTTCATAAGTTGAGTCTCAACCAACTCCTGAATTTCCTCAACCGACAACGCTCTGCCAATACCTGCACAGTAGTTCTCAATGATGGCGGCAATGGCGTGAATCTGCTCTGGGATAAGTTCAGGCTTGCCCTCGGTGGCCAAATTGGCCTTGGCAATAGCATTTTCAATTTTTATTGGCTCAAAAATTGCTTCAGAGCCATTTCGTTTGATAATTTTCATACATTCATCCTCTAAATTATTATACGTCAATTTTTGTGTATGAGTATTGTACCAAACAAAACTTGATTTGTCAATAGCAAATTTACACATTTTGTTGTCGGCGTTTTGAATTGACACAATATATTGTGGTTTTATGTTTGGCAATAATAACCTGATTTCATAAACCGCAGTATTATTATACAAACCGAATCATCTATAGTTCTTAAAGCAACACCTTTAGATAACAGCTTACAGTTTTTGAGTATCACGAATAGCAAATTACAAATACTATATAAAAAAGAGGTGTAATAATGCTCAAAATCCGGAAATATTCTCCAATGTTTAAAAATATTGGTCTTACTGTAGTTGGAACGCTTATTCTTGCCTTTGGAACGGCGGTGTTTATTATCCCGTTTGACCTTGTTGTAGGAGGAATGTCAGGTTTTGCGATTGTTTTAGAAAAGATTATTCCTTTCGAGTTTGTTACGGTAGACTTGCTCATAACCGTAATGTCATGGAGTTTGTTTTTGACAGGATTCTTGATACTTGGCAAAAGTTTTGCCGCCAAAACCCTCATTTCCACCGTTATCTATCCCCCGTTTATAACATTATTTTCAAAACTGACATCGCCCGATGTGATGGGCGGTGTGTTATGTCTAGAAAACTCTCCGCACACCGATGTAGTTCTGTTAATATCTGCACTTTTCGGCGGTGTTTTAATAGGACTTGGGTGTTCCGTTGCATTTCTCGGTGGCGGTTCTACAGGTGGAACCGACGTTATTGCTTTCGTTATATGCAAATTTGCCAAAAGATTACGCAGTTCGGTGGTCATATTCATCGTCGATTCACTGCCCATTATTCTTGGAATTTTTATTTTAAACGACCTTGTGCTGACGCTCATAGGTATTATTTCGGTGTTTGTTTCGGCTTTGATGGTTGACAAGATATTTGTTGGCGGCCAAAAGGCTCTGACAGCGCAAATCATCTCGGAAAAACACAGTGAGATAAACCAAGAGATTATAGAAAAATTGGAACGCACAACAACGCTTGTCGAGGTTACCGGCGGTTATTCAAAAACCTCCAAAACAATGCTTATGGTAACCTTTTCAATGCGTCAGTATTCCGAACTTCTTAACATCGTCAACCGAAATGACAATAACGCTTTTGTCACAATTACCAAAGCCCATGAGATAAACGGTCAGGGTTGGACTAGATGACTTTTTATGAATCAACGTCTAACCCAAATTTCATATTATAACAAAACCCGAAAAGAAGTTGGCATTATGAAAATTTCGCCAAGTTTTTTTCGGGTAAATACTTTATTATTTTACTTTTTCAGTTCCAAATCGGTCATAAGACTTAATATTTCAGCAATGTTCTCATCCGTTACAGAATCGTTTGCGGATATAATTGTATCAATTCTGCGACGTTTCGATTTGTTGAAAACATTAAACCACCTTATGATATGATAAAACGGCAAAAGCCACGGACGTTTATTTAATATGGGGTAATTCCGTTTCATATTTTCGGCAGACAAAAACAACAAATCAAAAAACTGCTTTGCCTTACTTCTGCCCTTTATCTGCTCAACTGCGGCATAGTTTTTACAGGTGCCGTAAGCACCTCCGCTTAACACATAGTTTTCCAAACGCTTTGTTATCTCACTATGTTCTTTTTCCGTGAACCATACCTCACACAGTTCGCAGCAAACGTTGTAAAACGTCAACATAGACGTATTTTTCAATAAGTCTGAAAACTTTTGCGCATCATACTGGAGTTTTTCTCGCATCAGTTTCAAATCAACAAACGCTCTGATTCCGCAACCGCCGCTGAACATATGCTTAGCCATATGGATAATATGATATAGCATCAAAAACTCGTTACTGAAAACTCTGTGGTGCTCGCACCCTTCAGATGTTTCGGTGTGCTCCCACGTGCCTTCAAGCGCATGGGTAACATCCCTGCCCAAACCGTTGTCAACAAGACTATAATGCAATTCAAGATATATCTCGCTTGGAGTCAAAAGTTTAATGTCATAACTGCCGTGCTTGTTAGCCGTATATCCAAGTTTTTGGACAAGAATCTCACAAGCCTTATGTACCCGTTCAGTTTCAACCAACACATCAATATCACAACTGGTGCGCATCCATTGTTCGGGATAAAGGTTTCTTATTACGGCACCCTTGAGGGGTACGAAATCTATGTCCGAACTCTCCAGCGTTTCACATATACGGTCTAATTCATACTCCCATTGCTGAACCCTGTAAACATATTTTATCTGCAGTTTTTTCAGACCCTTTAGAAGAGGAGTTCCGTCGTCAAGCAAACCATTCAAAAACAAGGCCTGAACCACAATCGGCAAAAGTTTATACTTTTCCGCAACAGTAACCAATTCACGCAGTTTCTCATCATTGAGCAGTTGCTTATCATCTTCGGTTATAAGATGGCCAAAAACGGCCGAACTAACAAGCGATAACAACAGTTTCAGTGTTTGACCGTCCATTTTTACCTTCCTTTAACTTACTTAGAACTTTCTCCAGACCATTTTGTTTACAACACCTGTGTAAGACTGGATTATCTTAACCACTTTAGTGGAGACATTTTCCTCAACATATGTCGGTACAGGGATGCCGATATCACCGTTCTTGTTCATTTCCACGGCGGTATCTACAGCCTGCAAAAGACTGTGCTCGTCAATACCTGCAAGAATAAAACAAGCCTTGTCCAAAGCCTCAGGACGCTCGGTTGAAGTGCGGATACAAACCGCAGGGAACGGACTTCCGACACTCAAAAAGAAACTCGATTCCTCGGGCAACGTGCCACTGTCAGAAACAACAGCAAAAGCGTTCATCTGCAGACAGTTGTAGTCGTGGAAGCCCAACGGCTCGTGCTGAATTACACGCTTGTCAAGTTTGAAACCGCTTGTCTCAAGACGTTTTTTGGAACGGGGATGACAGGAATAAAGTATGGGCATATCATACTTTTCAGCCATCTTGTTTATGGCATTGAACAACGACAAGAAGTTCTTTTCGGTATCTATATTCTCTTCCCTGTGGGCCGAAAGCAAAATATACTTTCCCTTTTGAAGTCCAAGACGCGAATGAACATCCGACGCCTTGATATCCGCAAGGTTGTTGTGCAAAACCTCTGCCATAGGCGAACCCGTAACATAGGTCCTCTCTTTCGGCAGACCGCATTCGTGCAGATATCTTCTTGCGTGCTCAGAGTATGCAAGGTTGACGTCCGAAATAATATCAACAATTCTGCGGTTGGTTTCCTCAGGCAGACATTCGTCCTTACAACGGTTGCCCGCTTCCATATGGAAAATGGGAATATGCAACCTCTTGGCAGCGATAGCCGAAAGGCACGAATTGGTATCACCCAAAATAAGCAATGCATCAGGCTTTATTTCGGCCATTAACTTGTAAGAGCAGTTGATAATATTACCGATGGTTGCACCCAAATCATCACCCACAGCATTCATATAGACTTCGGGGTCACGAAGTTTTAAATCTTTAAAGAATACGCCGTTAAGGTTATAGTCATAATTCTGACCCGTGTGTGCCAACACACAGTCAAAATACTCACGGCACTTGTTGATGACTGCGGCAAGACGGATTATTTCGGGACGAGTGCCCACGATAATCAGAAGTTTCAATTTGCCGTTGTTCTGAAAACTAACACCGTTGCAATCCAATTTAATATCCATTATTCTACCACCTCAAAAAATGTGTCTGGTTTATTGGGGTCAAAGCACTCGTTTGCCCACATAACGGTAACAAGGTCATCCGTTTCGCTCAAATTTATAATGTTGTGTGTATACCCCGGCAACATATGAACTGCCTCTATTTTTTCACCTGAAACATAAAAATTCAAAACCTCATCGGTACCTATTTTACGTTGCTGAATGAGTCCCTTACCGCTGACAACAATAAATAACTCCCACTTGGTGTGGTGCCAATGCTGACCCTTCACAATACCCGGTTTTGAAATATTGACGCTGAACTGACCGCATTTTTCTGTCTTTAACAGTTCGGTAAAACTGCCACGGTCATCAATATTCATTTTCAAGGGAAAAGCCACCTTTTCCTTTGGCAAGTACGAAAGGTAGGTTGAGTATAATTTTTTTGCAAAACTGCCCAAAGGAATCTCAGGCATTGTGAGTGTTGTGGACTGACCGTGGAAATTGTTGAGTAATTCAACAATTTCACGAAGCAAAACCTTATGTGTGACAGGAACGGCACAATAACGTCCGTTTGCGGTCAGAACAAAATCGGCACCGTCAAACTCGCAGTGATGTTCTTTTTCCTGCAAGGCCAACATCATTTCGTCCACGATATCGTCAATATAAACCAACTCCAACTGCACTGAAGGGTCATTCACCGTAATAGGCAGGTCGTTTGCAATATTATTGCAAAATGTTGCAACGGCACTGTTATAGTTGGGACGGCACCATTTACCGAAAACGTTGGGGAAACGATATACCAACACTTTGGCACCTGTTTTGGCTGAGTAATTGAAAAACAGTTCCTCACCCATCTTTTTAGACTCGCCATAAACACTTCCCGCAAATCGGCCAACCAAAGAGGCTTGGGTGGAAGATGAAAGCATTACGGGACAGGTATTATTATACTTCTCGAGCGTATCAAGCAGTTCGGACGCAAAGCCAAAATTCCCTTGCACAAACTCCCCTGTCTCTTTCGGACGGTTTACACCGGCAAGGTTAAAAACGAAATCCGCCTTGCTGCAGGCAGTTTCGAGCACATCTTTTGAGGTATCAATATCATACTCAAAAATTTCTTCAATTTTAAGTTCGGGCTGTGTTCTGTCCTTGCCGTCTTTGATATTCTTTAAAGCGGCAACCAGATTTTTACCGACAAAACCCTTGGAACCCGTAACAAGTATGTTCATAAATCAATCATCCTCTTCAAAACGGTAATCCAAACCAACCAAATTCAACTCATTTTCATATTGAGTTATTCTTTCGGGGGTCAGTTCTTTTATCACGTTATAATGCCTTGCTAACACACCTTTTTTGTTGAAAGTAGTGTAAATAATACGCCACATCCAAAAAATCGGCAAAAAGACAGGTGCCTTTTTCAACACAGGGAAAAGCAAAGACATATTCTTATACGGTGGGAAAATTGCTGTAATAACCCGCGCGGTCCTGACCATGTTCTGACCTTGTTTTTTCTCTTTCAAGGCGGCCGAAGACAGTTGCGCTTCTTTTGTACCGAAAGCGCCGCCAAGCAGAATTTTATCAGTTATTGCACGGGTGACTTCGTCGTCCTTTCGGTCATAAAACCATACCTCAATAGTATTTCGTACGTTATTGAAAAACTCCCACAGTTTTAATTTTTCAAATTGCTCTTTAAGATAATCGAAATCAAGTTCATATTTCTCGAGGTACAACTTTATGTCAATCAAATGCTTTATTCCAATACCTGCATCGCGGTAGTGCTTGGCAAAATGAGTAAACAGATAAACCAGATTATCTTCATCAGACAAAGCATGACGAGAGCTGTTATTTTGAGGCTTTGCTCTGTCCCAACCGTTGCCGAAATAAGCATAATAATCCTTATTGTAAGACGGAATCAACCTTTTGTGCAGTTCAATACACACACAATCCCGCGACCAGACCAACTCATGGTCACTTTCAACACCCTCGGTATAGCCAAGACGTTCCATTATGGTTTTGATGACGTCATATTGGGACAAATCAATCAAAATATCACTGTCACCCATCGCGCGCATTTCAGGTTTGGGATATAGCGCACGCAATGTTGTGCCTTTAAGCGGCATATATTTGATTTTTTCCCTTTCAAACTCTTCAAGCAATGTTGAAATAAATCCGTCCTGCTGTTCTGCTATTGAAATATACTGACAGGTGGTCAGAAAAAACTTCTCCCCCACCTCGGTATCCACACCGCAGTTGGAATTTACCATTCCGTAATACAAAAGCGGAACTATATTTTGTCTGTATGCAAATTTGTAAAGCTGTTTTAAGTCCACATTAGAAGGCAATTCACAAGCCTTGCCAGTAATTGCGCTTTTCACAAGTGCAATTACTGCTGTTTTTGCGGTTTCGGTCATAATCAAATTCTTCCCATCGCTTTGAGTTCGTCGCGGATATACTGCAACGATAACAACTTTTCTTTTACTCCTTCAACATCCAGAAGTTCGGTGTTGTGAGAGTTAAATTCGGTCAGGGGGTTACGCTCAACGTCACCCTCTTTGAAATACTTATCGTAATTTAATCCGCGCTTGTCACATGGTACACGGTAAAACTCTCCCATATCAAATGCGTTGGAACATTCCTCGTTAGTGAGCAACGTCTCATACATCTTCTCACCGTGACGGATGCCGATAACCTTAATCTCAGTTTCAGGATTAAACAACCCAGTAACTGCCTTTGCCAACACCTCGATAGTGCAAGCAGGTGCCTTTTGTACCAAAATATCACCCGACTCACCGTTCTGGAACGCAAACAGAACAAGGTCAACCGCCTCATCCAATGACATAATAAAACGTGTCATAGAGGGCTCAGTTATGGTAATGGGTTTGCCTTGTTTTATCTGCTCAATCCAAAGCGGAATTACCGAACCTCTTGAACACATAACATTACCATAACGTGTGCAACAAATCTTGGTCTTTTCGGGAGAAACAGTTCTTGATTTTGCAACAATAACCTTTTCCATCATTGCCTTTGAGGTGCCCATTGCGTTAACGGGATATGCCGCCTTATCGGTTGAAAGGCAAACGATATTCTTAACACCCGCGTCAATGGCGGCGGTCAACACATTTTCGGTACCGATAACATTTGTCTTCACCGCCTCAATGGGGAAGAATTCGCAAGACGGAACCTGTTTCAATGCGGCAGCGTGGAAAATGTAATCAACTCCGTGCATAGCGTTCCTAACCGAAGCCAAATCGCGGACATCGCCTATATAGAAACTTATTTTGTCAGCCACCTCAGGCATTTTGGCCTGAAACTCATGACGCATATCATCCTGCTTCTTCTCATCTCGCGAGAAAATGCGGATTTCACCGATATCGGTCTTGAGGAAACGGTTGAGCACAGCATTTCCGAAACTACCGGTACCACCGGTGATAAGCAAAGTTTTTCCTTTAAATAAAGACATAACTATAACCCCTTTTATGTTCAATCAAGAATAATATCACAAATTTTATCAACATTTTCAATCGAAAGGTCTGCGTACATAGGTAACGTCAGTACCCTTTCGGCAATATGTTCCGCAACGGGAGTTTTTCCCACATCGGCTGTGGGCAGTCCTTTATAACAGTCAAAACTGTTGGTCAACGGGTAGAAATACTTTCTGGCGATAATATCGTGTTCTTTTAAACGTGCAAAAACCTCATCACGGGTGTATTTATAACCGTCAAACACAACAGGGAAATATGCGTAATTAAATTTCACATCATCGGGCACACGGTTTAACTTGATGCCTTTGACACCGTCAAGCCGTTCAAAATACCTGTCAGCTACAGCCTTGCGCTTTTGAATCTCAGCATCAATATGGCGAAGATTACATATGCCCATTGCGGCCTGAAACTCATTCATTTTGGCATTTCCGCCACAATAAACCACCGTTTCGGGTCCTGTTATACCAAAGTTTTTCAGATTATTCATCAGTTGCACCTGCCCATCATCTTTAAAACAGACACAACCGCCCTCAATGGTGTTAAACACCTTGGTTGCGTGAAAACTGAACATTGATGCATCACCCATACTTGCAACGCTTACACCGTTTTTCACAACACCGAAAGCGTGGGCGGCATCGTAAATAACCTTAACGCTATGCTTTTGTGCAATGCTTTCAATTGCCTCATAATCACACACATTGCCGTAAACATGAACGGGCATTATTGCCACCGTCTTATCGGTTATAAGCGGTTCAATTTTACTTACATCAATAGTATAATCGGTTTCGTTTATATCACAGAATACAGGCGTCATACCGCTTCTGACAATTGCATGTGTTGTTGAAGCAAAGGTAAACGGTGTTGTGATTATCTCTGAGCCTTTCGGAAAATTCATTGCTTCAATGATATTCTCCAATGCCAGGTGACCGTTAGTATAAAGTGTCACGTGTGGCACACTTAGATAATCTTCAAGCAACGACTGCAACTTCTTGTGCTTTGCGCCCATATTTGTCAGCCAATGACTTTCCCAAAGGTCTTTTATTTCTTCACAATACTCCTCAAAATCGGGCATTGAGGAACGGGTTACGCTTATTGCCACATAATCACCCCTTTAAACCATGTTCGGGACATATTTCGGCGCAATCATATCCTTGCCGTTTTTATCCCTTATTTCAATAAGTTTATGAGATTGGTTGACCGTTTCAACAAACTGCTCTTTTGTATCACAGGAAACAATGAAACGGATAGCCACATTATTCGCCGTACCGTAGCTTTCTATCACATCGCCCACATTGTGACACTTGTGATAGCCTTTCACTCCGTCAAGTTTAAGAATTTCTTCGACACCGTTAAAAATACCAATTTCGCCAATCAACAAATCATAATACAACAACGCCGAATATTTTTTTGCAAAAGCGCGGTCAACCTTTTTAATCTCTTTCGGGTCACCCATACTTCCCGTCACAGCAAAATTGGTGAGCAGGTTTGCTATATTAACTCCGCAAGCCGCTTCAACTATTCTCCAATCCTGTGCGCCACCCATCCTTAAAGACGGGTCAAAAAACCTAAACTTTCCGTCATCGTAAAACCCTGTTAATGACATGGCTCCGTTTTTTATGCCGATATCCTTAAGCATGGCAATAACTTTATCATTCACGGTTGAAATATATTCTTCGTAAAAACGTGAAGGGTATGCCGAAGTTCCCATATATACTCTTGTGCCGTCAGGCAACACACTGTCCCATACATCCGAAAGGGTTGAAAAATAAAATTCACCGTCACAAGCAACATATTTTGCGCAAAATTCAGGACAGTTCATAAACTTCTCAATTACAACATCTTTGCGTTTTGAAAAGCCCAAAGCATACTTGATTGCCGATGGCATCTCATTTTTTTTGTGTGCCACCACAATACCTTTTGATGCTCTGCCGTCAACAGGTTTTATCATAACAGGATACTCAAGATTATCATAGTCAAGTTCTGCAAAACCTATATTCATATTGTATTTGGGGATAATATCCAGCCCGTGTTCAACACAGCATTTGGCAAATTTATCCTTATTTGTCATAATATCAAACTGCTCGAACCCTGCTACACACGGCAAACCAAGTTTCTCACATATTTGTTGGTAGGGCTTCTGCCCAGGGTCAATGCAGTAATTCATCACACCGTCGACATTACGTTCTTTGCATTTACTGACTATCCCGTCAACATCGTCAATACTCAAAAGCCAGGCTTCATCGGCGTACTTTTTGGCAGGGGAATCTTCCATATAGTCTGCCACGATTACATAATACCCCATTTTTTTTGCATCAATGACAATTTCTTCCATTGCGGCAATCGCACCCAAAATTACAATAGCTTTTTTCCCATTTATCATTTTTGTATCCCCTTAAAATACATGCCTCACACAAGCCTAAAACCCTAATATTTTACTTTTTTCTGACCAAATACCCTTTTAGCGTTGCAATAAGATAACCGAAACTGTCAAGTTTGAAAATTTTAGAGCCTATAACGTATATTATCACGCCGACAGGTACCTGAATTAGCAAGGTTAATATGCTCGACAGCCCGATAAACTGAACTGCATACACCACCGCTCCCATAAAAGCGGACAGTATAAGTGACGGCAAAATATCAATCACCTGGTCAATATAACTGTAATCCAACAATTTTTTGTTAGGAAATGAGTTTATAAAACTACTTGATACGGCGGTGAACAAAAGACTGTAAGCCATAGCCTCGACGCTTATCCAGAAGGTTGCCAACAGCACTGCCATTCCGATTATTTTTTTGATTATCTCCAACTTTAGGAACATATCACTCCGACCCATTGCCTTAATGGCATTCAAGTTTGCTGTATGAATCGGATATATCATATGTGTAAAACAGAATACACGCAAAAACGGCACGCACGGTAGCCATTCTTCGGTCAGCAAAAGTTCTATAAGAGGCTCACCGCACATTGCCAGACCAACCATCAACGGTGCCATAACATATGTACTTGTCTTAATAGCTCTTCGGGTCATTGCTTTAACCCGTTCCCTGTCATCCTGAGCTTCAGACATAACCGGTAACAGAACACTGTCAATAGCCGTGTTTATATTAGCCACAATCAACTGTGGAAACTGCTGACCTTTGTTATAGTAAGCCAAGGATTCAGCCGAGTACTTTTTACCGATTATAAGTGACCGTATCTCTTTGTAAACGGTATCTATCAATGACGATGTAAGCAATTTCCAACCGTAAGAAAACAGTCCTTTAAGACGTTGGAATGAAAACAGAAGTTTTGGCCGCCACTTTACGGTTAGCCACATTATAAACGTGGTGACAAGATTGCTTGTCAACGTTTGTCCCACAAGCGCCCAAACCCCATAACCGTTATAGGCCATATAAATTCCCACAACAGCCGAGGTGACCGTTCCGCCCAAAGCAGAAAAGAAGAACCTTTTGAAAAGCAATTTTTTTGAGACATAGGACTGCTGAATTCCTCTCACGCCCGAGATAACCACCGTCAGACTCAGTGCCCTTATTACAGGTGTAAGTTGTGGGTCATCATAAAAAGATGCAACCAACGGAGCCGCAAGAAACATCATCCCATAAAGCACAAGGCAAACTATTACATTGAAATAGAACACCGTTGAGAAATCGGTGTCATCAGCATCCTTTTTCTGAATCAATGCCGTACCCAGACCACTGTCGACAAAAACCTGAAGTATTGTAATAAACACCGTTACCAATGCAATGGTGCCGTAAACATTCGGCCCCAGTATTCTGGCAAGAACAATTGATACGATGAATGTTACTCCCTGAGCACCGCAACGCTCCAGAAAACGCCATAAAAAATTGTTTAAAACCTTTTTATTATCCATTCTAAACCTTTTTGTTTCCGCAAATTAAAACAGTTTCCACTTTAGGGTGACCAAAAACGGAAAACACACCTTTATCCTTATTTTCACACGCTCCAGAAAAGAGAACTCTTTATACACACTCTTGTATTTCTTGGAAAAAACACCGTTAAAATCAAACTGTTCGAGTTTGTGCAAAAATTCGTTTTTGAGTTTTCTTCTCTCAATAACCGCTGTATACTTTTGCTCGGTCTCTTCGTTGAGAACATCCAACATTTTTTGCTTTTTTCGGTAAAGTTCAACCCGTTTTTCGGGATTGGTCTTAACACGTCTTGTCCATGAGTTTTCGGCCATATAACGATAAACTGACATACAATCATCAAGATAAAGCATACCGCCGTTCAAAGAACCCTGTATCTGCATTGTATAGTCCAACATAAGTTGTTGCCGGAATTTGGTTGGGTTATGTATAACGTGAGGCCTGAACATAAGAGAATTGGTACAGACAAAATCCCCTTCACCGTATATTACATCCTCAGCCTTCAACACCATGTCCTTGTCGGCGGGGGAAATATATCGCACGGTTTTGCCGTTTTTAGCCATTATAACACGCGTTTTGTGAGCACAGATATCAATTTCGGGATGTAATTCAAGCGCGTCATACTGCTTTTGAAGTTTTTTAGGGTCGGTCCAATAATCATCTCCCTCGCAAAAGGCGATATATTTACCCTTGGCTCTTGGGTACTGAAACTTTGCACCGGGTTTTATACCCTGTGAATACTGATTTTCAGTCTGATATATTGGCTTTATAATTTCGGGATATTTTCCCTCATATTCCCTGATAATATCAGCAGTGTTATCGGTGGAGGCATCATCATGCACCAAAACCTCAAACTTAAAATCGGTTTCTTGCATAACAAAGCCTTCAAGGGTATCCCTTATGTACTTTCCGTGGTTGTAAGCATTACAAATAACGCTTACAGCAACCTGCGTCTCAACCATATTCAAATCCATTCTTCCCCTATTTTATATCTGCGTTTTATCCACAAATTTCACTATTTATTGAAATGACTTTTGAGCCGTATTGTGTTAATCTCGTTTGTGTTTCTTTTTTATCCCTTTTAAACATATTGCTTCAAGCATCAAAAATGCATTTTCTCTCAAATCCTTTATAAAGAACGGAATAAGAAATCCCGTAAGAATTTGTGCAATCAGCGAAGCCAATGCCGCACCACTTGCACCCCAAACAGGGATAAAGAAAAGGTTTAAAATTACATTTCCGACTGCCGCTGTTACATAAATCTTTATCAGATGTTTTTGCCTGTTTTTACTTACAATCCATGCATTACGCGCAACCCCAAGATAGGAAAAAGCTGTGTACCAACTGATTATCCTGAGCGGCATAGCCGCAGACATATATGCTTTGCCGTAGAGGATATATACCGCCAAATCGGCAAATATATTGAAAAGTACCGCTACCCCCATTGAAACATAAAATACAATAGCATACAGTTGACGGTTTTTCCTAATAAAAGCTTCTTCGTCTTTCGCCTTGTAAGCCTCCATAATTCTGGGGTAAAGTGAGTCTATTATTGCAGCAAGGATGAAGCACCACATTCCGTTTATGGTGGTTGCGGTGGCATAATAGCCAACGTCCGCCTCGCTCAGCATCTGTTTTAGCATAAGCTTGTCAGTCTGTCCGTAAATAGATACCATCAATCCTGCCAAAATAAAATGTTTACTTCTCGAAAGCAGTTGTTTGCCGTATTCCCAAGAAAAACTCAACGATGGACCCTTGTTCTTTTTGTAAAAAACAAAAAGAATTATAGCCAAACAAATATAGTCAACCGAGGTGGCCAACGCAAACCACGTAACATTTCGACCGGTCGCAAGCAAAACAACCCGATATACCGCTGTAATTAGGTATGCAACGAATGCCGCAACAGCGGTAAATTTTGATTGCAAATGCCTTTGAAACCAATAGTTAAAGGCATTAAAAACCTGAAAAATCAACCCAATGCTACACAACGCTACAACAAGTATTGTTGTTATACCTCGGCTTTTTAGTTCTTCAATGTAAAGCTATCTGCGGAAGTCCTCCGCAAAGAACAATTGCTTTCATATAGCTACTCCTCGATTTTTTATACAGTTGCTTGTTATTCCTGACTTTCAAGATAAGCTTCATAAAAAGCATCACAATTATGGGTAAACAAACCCTTATAATCGAAAAACTCTCTAATTTTTTCTTTTTTTAAGGGTGCACCACACAAAACCTGTCCAACACCCATTCCGGGATGGGAATTGATCTCACACAACTTCATACCATCTTCGGTAATTATGATATCCAAGCCCAAATAATCCAATGAGGAAACATGGTCGCAGATATCTTTAATCTTCCGCTTAACATAACTCCAGTGTGGTAATCCCCCACCTTGCCAAACAGTTCCAGAATCTGGATGTCGGTCTAAAAACATATTTCCATCCTCAAATCCTTTTAGTTGACCTCGGCCTTTTCTTTTTCGGAACTTTCTGAACCTTGGTTCAATAATGTATCGCCGTCTTTAAACTGAATTCCGTCTTTTTTCAAAACAACCGATACTGTTTTAAATAATATTTTAATATCAAACCACAAGGTATAATTTTGTATGTATTCAATATCAAACATAATTTTTTGTGCCCACGAAAGGTTATTTCTTCCGTTGACCTGAGCCCATCCTGTAACACCGGGGCGCATTTCGTGACGGCGGTTTTGTTCATTATCGAGAACAGATGCCTGATTTGGTAACATTGGTCTGGGTCCGACAAAACTCATAGTTCCATTTATAACATTAAATAACTGCATCAACTCATCAAGGCTGGTTTTTCTAAGAAAGGCGCCGACTTTCGTTATACGTTCCTTGGGTTCTAATTGTCTCCCGTCAGGCGCAAAACTGTCTTCAGGAATACGCATCGTTCTGAATTTATATATTTTGAAAACCTTACCGCCCTTGCCGGTGCGTTCCTGTGTAAACACAGCCGGACCTTTAGATGTGAGCTTTATGAGTATCGGAACGACTATCATAATCGGAATAATAATTAAGATCAACAATAGCAAACAAGATATTATTATATCAATAACACGCTTAATAAATAATTAAAATTTGCGCACGCGCAATCCCCTTCCTGTCACCAAAAATACTCCCAAATATGTATTATTCAAAACAACTCTTAACAATTTCGATGACCTTTTCCTGCTCATCGGCAGTCATTTTGTTATCAGACGGCAAGCACAGTCCTCGCTCAAAGATATCAGCACCAACATCTACACAGCCACCCGCAATATAAGCGTTGGTCTTGGCTCTTGCTGACCCATTACGGGTAACAAACTCGTGCATACGGTACATAGGTTGCATATGCATTGGCTTCCATATTGGTCTTCCCTCGGCATTATACCTTGCAAGTGTTTCCAAAATTTCGGTGGGACATGTTTTGCCAACCTCTTTTATGTACAAAGCCTTTGAATCGTCTCTAACCTGCTTACACATATATTCCTTATCGATAATCATTGCCGAAAGCCAATAGTTAGGCTCGGTGCCTTCGGTTATCGGATTCATTTTGACAGGCAGTCCCTTAAAGCCTTCGCAATATCTTTGATAAACGGCCTTCTTCTGGGCGATGTGTTCTTCAAGGTGTGGATACTGACCGCGGACAACACCTGCAATCACATTGCTTATGCGGTAGTTATAACCAACCTCTTCGTGCTGATACCATGGCGCATTTTCTCTTGCTTGGGTTGACCACTTTCGGGTTTTGTTGGCAACCTCAATATCATTGGTCAAAAGGCAACCGCCCGACGACCCCGTGATTATCTTGTTGCCGTTATAACTGATTGCAGAATAGTCGCCAAACGAACCGCACTGCTTACCGAAAACGGTAGCACCCATGGCTTCCGCCGCATCTTCAATTAAAATTGCGCCGTGTTTTTCACAGATTTCCTTGATAACATCAATTCTTCCGGGGAAACCGTACAATTCGGCATAGACAACCAGTTTCACATCGGGATAAAGTTCAAACGCTTTCTCAAGTGCAATCGGGTCCATATTCCACGATTCTTCTTCTGTATCGATAAAAATTGGGATTCCACCCTCGTAAACAACAGGATTCAAAGTTGCATCGAACGTCATATCCGAGCAAAACACACGCTTGCCCTCCAAAGCGCCGTGACTGATTGCAGGTATGCCATAAAGTGTTTCACCTGCGTGTTTCACAGCCAAGTGAAGCGCGGCAGTACAACACGATAGAGCAACTGCATATTTCATTTCGGCTTTTTGGGCGGCAATTTTCTCAACCTCGTTGATGTTCTCGCCCACAGTACTCATCCAGTTGGAATTGTACGCCTCGGCAATGTATTTCATTTCGTCCCCGTGCATTGTTGGGGTTGCAAGCCAGACCTTGTTTTCAAATGGCGTATTTTTCTTGTTTTCCAAACAAAACACCCTCCCAAAATCAGTGTGGAAACGCATTAGGATACAATAAGACACACTATCACACATATACGATGTAATTATACCACTTCAAGCGCAATATGTCAATGAAAACACAGGGAATATTGCGTTTTTAAAGGGGATTTTTATGCCATTTCAGTCAGAAAAAATGCCAATGCAATATAAATTGCATTGGCATTGATAAAAAGCACTTTTATTTTTTAATAATTGAACCGATTTTTCGCTTCAAAACTCTAATATAATAATATTTGGTTATCCAAAAAGAGTAAATTTTGTATGCAAAGTTTTTCTTGCAATCAATAAATTTTTCACCCTTATAGTACCCCGTGAGAATACCGACAACATCACCTGGGTTAACACATTCTGTAACAATCCGATTATCTCCGCGCGTAATATAACTATTCTCAGTAACCTTCACAATGCGATGCAAAAGATACTTACCTGAAGCATCTTTAAATAGAATCACATCACACTTTTTAAGAACAGAAGCAAGTTTCGAGATGATAATAGGATTTTGACATTGCTTTAACATCGGTTGCATACTGTTGCCGTAGGTCATTTCCAACACAAAGCCGTCGCGCTCGATAATATCCTCTATTTTTTCAGTCATTATTCAACAATCAGACCGTT
>JAZNBS010000025.1:0-12060 GCA_045587185.1 Acutalibacteraceae bacterium | reverse complement strand
AATGTTTTTACCAAATCTAGATTTGGCACCATTGTAAAATAAAGAAAAATCATTGATATATTTAGTATCAATATCATTAATATCCATTTGTTACTCCTTTGAGTGTGTTAAATAATTGTTGTTTTATTATACCACACCGCCGCTTTAATGTAAATATTTTTACAAAATGGTGTGTCCTATGTTGACAGCAGCAGAAGGATTTGTTCTCGGTCTCGGCGCGAAGATGTTCACAATAGCAGGACCTGTAATCGTCTACGGCACCGTGGCAAGTGTGGTTTATGGCTTGATTTATTGGATTACAACATTATTCTAACGAAAAAGGCTTGGCCCGATGGGTCAAGCCTTTGTATGTATCAAAAAGCATCTGCTTTCAAACCGGTTATTTCTTCAATTACAGGAAGTTCATAGCAAGGGATATAAATTCCCCACAAGTCGTTATTGTGTTCAAATTCTAATATATGATAACTTTTACAGATAATACAACCATAGTTATCTTCACTTAACTTATATTGTTTGTATATTCCTTTGTTAAATTCTTCGTCTTTATTCCATTCCATAATACGAATGGTTTTCTTAATAGATTTGATGGCTTTTATTGTGGATAACGGAATGGCATATTTTTCTTCCAAATTGGCCAAATACAGATTTTCTGAATCTGCGAAAATATGAAAAATCGGGTTAATATAAGGTGCGATTTGTAAACCTTTTTCGCACACCTTAATATTGTCGTCTTTAACTTTATAAAAGAAAGACAAAACATCAATTTCTTTTGAATCTTGAGGAACGTTTAAGTCCGCAAGAATTGCTTCACAGGTTTTATCTAAATTATTGAACACTTGTGAACTTTCTTCTGTTTCTAAAACGTTCTTTTCTTTGCGCACACTTATAAGTTTTAGAAGTGCCCAAGCCACCAAACAAGCACCGCCAAGCCAAAAAAGCCAAGAAGCGTTTTGATATGCTTCGATGAGGGTGACGCTGTCTTCTCCGCCCAAAGCTTTTATTATGCCGATGGCAACAAGTGCTCCCACAGCTCCACATATCCAATGTCCAATTCGTATAGGAAGCGGCAGCTTGCTTTTTTCAATCGTTTCCTCAACATTTTCAGAGGAAGATTCAAGAGATTGTGTTAGTGATAAAGCCGGTTTTGCTACCACAAATTCTTCACCATTCATTTGTTCGTTTTTCTTGTTTGTTGTAAGGTCAATGCCTAAAAATGGTTTCATTATTAAAAACCTCCTTTTTTCAATTATACCACACCGCCGAATGTCTGTTCTTGCTCTTGTTGTTTATCCGTTTTTAACATTCGCTTTCCATAATGATTGTCGTCAAACTTTCAAAGAAAATTTGTAACCGAATCTATGATTTGGTGCCGAAACACTCCTTTAGGGATAGTCAAAACCGCCGTTTTTAATATTACAACGGCAGATTCGCCCAATGCCCTTTTTGAGACCCTTAAACGCACCGTATTTCTGGATAGAAAGCACCATATACTGCGAGCAGGACGGCTCAAAACGGCATTTGTTCCTCAAAGAGGCCGGGGCAAACCGCTGATAAAGTCTGACAATGCCGATAAGAAACGATTTTGCTCTGAGTAAAACATACCCCGAAAGCAAGGCAAGACCTAAAATGACGGCCACCCACAGTTTAAGATGCAGATGTTTTACGGCAATAAAAATCAATGCCGCACAAACTAAGGGCGGCACCAAAACATTCAGAATATATGAAAACCAGTTTATCCGCGGTCTGATAAGACGGCGGACATAATTAACGCTCCGAGGGTCAGAAGAGTCACCCATCATATGCTTTTTAAGTGTTTCGATATTGGGCTCGCCCTCGGCGGTAAATTCAAATTCTTTCAAAACATTCCTCCAAAGTCAGCGGCGTTCACACATACGCCGAAAGACTGACCGAAGTCAGAAACTGCAAGAATTAAGCGTCCTTGCAGAAAATGAGCATATAGTAGTTGATAGGAGTGGGCTGCTGGAAGCAACCGGGCTTTTCGGTAACGGTGATAACTTCCATAGAATGATATTCCCAACCCTGAGCTGCCTCACGGTTGATGATGTTTGCAAAAAGGTCAAACGCTGATTGAGTGTCACCTTTGGAAACGCTTATGTCCATAGGACCGGGAACTGCTTTATACTGTTTCATTGAAAAATTCCTCCACAAATTTAAGGTTTGCATATGTGTGAATCCGCTATACTTTAAGCAACTAAAGTTTACATATTAAGTATATAACATTCGACAAAATTTGTCAAGAAAAACGGACAAGATTACAACGTTTTTTCTGAAAATAACACCCCTTTATTTTGATGTGATTTTCAGGTGTATCATAAGAACATCAAAGAAAGAGGAAAACAAATGAAAAGATTGTTTTCAATAGCGTTTCAGACTCTGTGCTTAAAGGTTGGCATCAATGCCACGGGCGTTGTGGGTAATGCAGGTGGCGGTCACAAGTGGAATGCCGTGGAACTTGACGGCGAGTGGTATATCTGCGACATCACCTTTGACGACCCCATTGGAGGTGAGCAGGGTGTGGCGTATCACTATTACTTGAACCGCACTACCGCCGAAATGGAAGAAATGCACCACTCAACTGAAAACAGTGACTACCCCGGACCCAAGAGTACAGCAACCGAATATTCTTTCAAAAACTACTTTGGCACCAGTTACTGGAACTAAACCAAAAACTCCGTCTTACTTTTTGCAAGACGGAGTTTTCATTTTGTGAGATTTTAAGGTTTAAGGGCTCTTTCAAGCCAGATGGCGCCAATGTCCATAGCAGCGTAAAGACCGACCTTTTCGCTTGATTTAACAACACGGTCTTTCATTTTCAGGTCCTGATCGGACAAAAGCAACTGCACGGTAACCTTATCGGCAACCTTTACACCGCCAACATCCTTGGTGGTGTTTATTTTTATCATAACAATGTGCTTTTCAGCGGGATTACCGTAATAAATGGTGTCGCCCTTGCGAGCCAACGGCTTGCCCTTATAGGTGAGCATTTCATCTGCCATAACAAATTCCTCCTTATATAAACACGAGTATTATCTATTTTCAATGAATTATACCACAAAACAAACCCTTTGTAAAGACCGAGGTTGTGAAATTTGATTGACTTTGCGGTATTACGGTCGTAAAATAGAGTTACAAACCGTTTTTAAGGAGAAATTTTATGAGAATTGTTATAACCGATGCCGATACCGTTACGGGCGGTGACATTTCGTTTGATTGTTTTTATAAGTTCGGCGAGGTGCAAATTTTCGGACTCACCGCACCCGATAATGTGGCCGACCGCATTAAGGATGCCGATATCGTGCTTTGCAACAAGACACCTATGACGGCTGACAATATGAAGAACGCGAAAAACTTAAAATATATCGGTCTTTTTGCCACGGGATTCAACAATATCGACCTTGAATACACCGCATCCCATGGTATAACCGTCTGCAATGTGCCGTCCTATTCCACCGAGGCGGTTGCCCAACAAACCTTTGCACTGTTGCTTGAGATAGTCAACCGCACCCACGATTACAACGACCTTGTGATGCAGGGAGATTGGATTAAAAGCCGTACCTTTTCGTTCTTCCCGTTGCCGATGTGCGAGTTGTCGGGCAAGACGATGGGCATTGTGGGCTATGGCAGTATAGGGAAACGTGTGGCCGACATCGCCAAGGCCTTTGGAATGAGGGTTTTGGTATACAAACGCCGTCCTGTGGACGACCCCACGGTTACCCAAGTCGGACTGGATGAACTGCTCAAAACGGCAGATGTTGTATCTTTGCACTGCCCCTTAAACCGTGACAGCGAGAATATGATGACGGCCGAACGGTTCAACCTGATGAAAGACGGCGCAGTTTTTATTAACACAGCGAGAGGCGGACTTGTTGACGAAGAGGCGCTTAAAAGTGCGCTTGTTTCGGGCAAACTGCTCGGCGCAGGTCTTGACGTTTTAAGGCGGGAGCCGATGTCAAGCGAATGTCCTTTGATTGGTATTAAAAACTGCATTATCACACCCCATGTTGCATGGGCAGGTCTCGAAACCAGAATAAGGCTTATGGGAGTTGTGGAGTCAAATATACAAAATTTTCTTGACGGCAATGCCATAAACACCGTAACCCCATAAGTTGTTTAAAGTATTCCCTCGGTCAACTCGGCCGAGGGAGTTTTATTTTAGAGGGCATCGCAACGGTTGATTTATTTTGGGAAATATAGTATAATAATGAAAGTATGATGTATTGCGAGGGGTTTTATGAAGATAATTCTTGTCGGTTGCGGCACAATAGGTGCAACTATTGTCTCAAGCCTTGTTTCGGAAGGGCATGATATCGTTGCCATTGACAGTAATGCCGAATTTTTGAATGAGATAACCAATATTTATGACGTTATAGGCCTTTGCGGTAACGGTGCCGACTCTGATATTCTGGAAGAGGCAGGCGCAAAGGATGCCGACCTTTTTCTGGCGGTAACGGGTTCTGACGAACTCAATATGCTGGCTTGTTTCCTTGCGCGTAAAATGGGCGCAAAATACACCATTGCCCGAGTAAGAAACCCCGAATATAACGATAAGAGCCTTGAGTTTATGAAGGATAACCTTGAACTTTCTATGTCCATAAACCCCGAACTTCTTGCCGCACGTGAACTTTATAAAATACTCAAATTCCCCTCAGCCGTTAAGATTGAAACCTTTTCAAGGGGAAATCTTGAAATGATAGAATTCAGACTGAAACCCGATTCGGTATTGGACGGCGTGAGCCTTATGGAAATGCGAAAGACACACAAAGCCAAGGTACTTGTGTGTTATGTCCGTCGTGAGGATGAGGTTTTCATTCCCAACGGCAATTTCAAACTCCAAAGCGGGGATTGGGTGGGTATCACCGCGTCTCCGACAGAACTTCAAAAACTGTTTAAGAGCCTCGGCGCATATCAAAAACAGGCCAAGAATGTTATGTTGCTCGGCGGTAGCAGAACAGCGCACTATCTTGCCGAAATGTTGCTCGAATCGGGCGGTTCGGTCAAGATAATCGAGCGTGACCGCGATATATGCGAGCACTTGAGCGAGGCTTTGCCCAAGGCGGTCATAATAAACGGTGACGGCGCCCAACAGGAACTTTTGGTTGAAGAGGGCATAAAATCACTTGATGCGTTTGTTGCGTTGACCAATGTTGACGAGGCAAACATTCTTCTTTCAATTTTTGCGTCAAATCAAAAGGTCCCCAAGACGATAGCCAAGATAAACCGCAACGAACTTGTGGGAATGGCCGAAAATATGGGACTTGACAGCGTTGTTTCCCATAAAAAGATGATATCGGACGTGCTTGTAAGTTATGCCCGCGCACTTGAAAACTCGGTTGGCAGTAATGTTGAAACGCTATACAAGATTGCCGACGGCAAGGCCGAGGCGCTTGAGTTCAATGTTAAACCCGACTCAAAGGTTATCGGTGTACCGCTGAAAGATTTGGAGATTAAAAAAGAAATTCTCATCGCAGGTATTATCCGCAACCGAAAAACAGTTATCCCCGTGGGTGACGATATAATCCTTTCGGGTGACAGCGTGGTTGTCATTGCCGCTGACCAAGGCCTAAGAGACCTTGACGGCATTTTAAGGTAGGGCAATATGAACAAACGATTTGTATTTTACACGCTTGGTCGAATTCTTATCATTGAAACGGCGCTGATGCTATTGCCGTTTGTGGTAGGACTTGTTTACGGTGAGGACTCGGCTTGGTGGTTTCTTATAACGGCCCTTTTAACATTGCTGACAGGTTGCGTACTGAAATTCGGCTTCAGAAAATGCGACCGCACGCTCTTTGCACGCGAAGGCTTTGCAATCGTCGCGCTTTCTTGGGTGGGTATGTCGCTTTTCGGCGCACTGCCGTTTTATCTTAGCCGAGAGATACCGTCCTTTACCAATGCGTTTTTTGAAACGGTCAGCGGATTTACTACAACCGGAGCGTCGGTACTGACTGATGTTGAGACTTTGAGCCACTGTATGCTCTTTTGGAGAAGTTTCACCCATTGGGTCGGCGGAATGGGAATTTTGGTCTTTATGATGGCCATTCTGCCCTCCGATTCGGGGAGAAGCGTTCATATTATGAAGGCCGAAATGCCGGGACCTATTGTGGGCAAGGTTGCGCCAAAGGTGCGTGACACAGCCAAGATTCTTTATTTTGTATATATCGCAATGACCATTGTACAGATAGGTCTACTGTGGATAGGAGATATGAACCTTTTTGACAGCCTTGTTTATTCATTCGGTACGGCAGGCACGGGCGGATTTGGCATAAAGGCTGACAGTGTGGGCGGTTACAGTGCTTACAGTCAGTGGATAATCACGGTGTTTATGCTGTTGTTTGGTATCAACTTCAACATCTATTGCCTCATTCTTATAAAACGGCTCAAAGCGGCCGTCAAGTCAACCGAAATGTGGTGCTATATCGGAATCGTTGCAATA
Source organism: Acutalibacteraceae bacterium (assembly GCA_045587185.1). Classification (GTDB taxonomy): domain Bacteria; phylum Bacillota; class Clostridia; order Oscillospirales; family Acutalibacteraceae; genus UMGS172. The sequence goes on along the minus strand of JAZNBS010000025.1, from coordinate 5,606 downwards.
TCGGTGGTTGCTATTGCGGTGAATATAGTCTCGGTGATGGGCAACGTTTACGGCAGTCTTTCCGAAATAATACGCCACTCGGCATTTCAGGTGGCTTCAATTATTACTACAACGGGCTACTCCACCACCGACTATAATATCTGGCCGGAATTTTCAAAAATGATACTGCTTGTGCTGATGTTTGTCGGCGGATGTGCAGGCTCGACTGCAGGCGGACTCAAGGTTTCGCGAATTATGATAATGTTCAAGGCGGTTGGACGGGAATTAAAGCATCTGATACATCCACGGTCGGTTACAGCAGTGCGTTTTGAGGGTAAAACGCTTGAAAAGACCACGCTGCATTCGGTCAGCGGTTATATTGTTATTTATTCCATCATTTTCTTTGCAATTATGCTGTTAATATCGCTTGACCCTATTGATTTTGAAACAGCATTTTCCGCAACCGCGGCCTGTTTCAACAATGTCGGACCCGGTTTCGGCAGTGTCGGACCGATAAGCAATTACGGTGCTTTTTCTCTGTTTTCAAAATGGCTTTTATCGGGGGCAATGCTTCTGGGAAGACTTGAGATTTTCCCGTTGCTGTTAGCCTTTTCTCCTTTGACTTGGGCAAAGAAATAAATCAAAACACAAGAAAACCGTCCCGAAACATATTTCGGGACGGTTTTGTCATATCGTTTATTGTTTGTTTTCATCGCTGGGGACAGATGTATCACAGTCGGGAGCAATTTGTTCTTTGTCACACTTGTCGGCATCCTTTTTTACCTCACGCCACTGGTCAATTTTTTTGGCGAGTTTTGGCGTTATAAGGCAAATACCCACAATGACGGACATAAAGAACAACCACGTCACGGCATATTGAAAATAAACTATCATTACGTTTTGTCACCTTATTTCAAGAATTCACATATGTTGTCGCAAAGTCCGACAGCATCGTCAATCGGCAGTCCTGCAATAAGTCTTGCCGAAGCGTGCAACACACGTGCGATTTTTTCGGCCTTTTCTTTGTCGTTTTGGAAAGCGTCTTTCAAGGTTGCAAAAACGGGATGCGTAGGATTAAGTTCAAGCACTTTTTCGGCTTTTGGCTTATGCTCATCACCCGGCATCATTGCAAAATATTTTTCCATCTCCAATGTAACAGGTCCAGTGGTTGAAAGGAAAACGGGTTTGGATTTCAGTTTGTCGGAAACAACGCAAGAGACTATCTCATCGCCGACTGCGGTTTTAACAAAGTCACAAAGTTCCTTGTTTTCGGTTCTGATTTCCTCGGCCTTTTTCTTTTCGTCTTCGGAAAGCAAACCTGCGTCCTCGGCATCGACCGCCTTGAATTCCTTGTCGTCAAACTTTGCAATGCCCGACACAACAAACTCATCAACATCGTCGGTGAGATACAACATCTCAAACCCCTTTTCACGGCAAAGTTCGGTCTGTGGCAAGGCGGCTATCTTGTCAACCGAATCGCCCACGGCATAGTAGATATATTTTTGGTTGTCTTTCATTCGGGCAACATAGTCTTTGAGAGTGGTCAACTTGTCCGAGGCGGATGAATGGAAGACAAGCAGATCCATAACGGCATCCTTATGGAAACCGTAGTCGCTGACAACGCCGTATTTGACCTGAATTCCAAAGTTGCGCCAGAACGAGGCATATTTTTCAGGGTCATTCTGTTGTAATTTAAGCAGTTCGGACTTTATTTTTTTCTCGATATTTCCTGCAATTACCTTAAGTTGGCGGTCGTTCTGCAAAAGTTCACGCGAGATGTTCAAAGAAAGGTCGCCCGTGTCAACCACGCCTTTGACAAAGCGGAAATGGTCGGGCAGAAGTTGTTCACATTTGTCCATAATAAGCACTCCTGAGGAGTACAACTGCAAACCTTTTTCAAAATCTTTGGTAAAATAGCCGTAAGGCACCTTTGAGGGCACAAATAGCATTGCTTTGTAGGAAACAAGTCCGTCAGCATCGACGCGAACGGTCAACATCGGGTCCTCAAAATCCATAAACTTTTCTTTGTAATAAGCGGCACATTCCTCATCTGAAACTTCGGATTTAGACCTCTGCCAGATGGGGACCATACTGTTTAAGGTTTCAATCTCACGGACCTTTTCATATTTAGCCTCTTCGCCGTCGGCGGCCACATTTTTTGTCTTCTCGGTTTCCATTTTAATGGGGTAACGAATATAGTCCGAATAACGGCTGATGAGTTCCGAAATGGTGTATTGCTCAAGGTACTGAGAGTATCTTTCCTCATCGGAATCGTCCTTGATGTGCATAATAATATCGGTGCCGACTGTGTCCTTTTCACATTCCTCTACGGTGTACCCGTCACAACCCTCACTTGTCCACTTGAGCGCAATGTCAGAATCATATCGGCGGGTGATGACGGTCACTTTGTCGGCCACCATAAACGCTGAATAGAAACCGACGCCAAACTGACCGATAATGTCGGTCTCGGAATTGGAATCGTTTTCTGCAAGTTCCTTTTTAAAGGCAAGCGAACCGCTTTTTGCAATGGTGCCCAGATTTTCCGCAAGTTCTTTTTCATTCATACCGATACCGTTATCCGAAACGGTGAGGGTGCGGGCTTGCTTGTCAACACTCAAAAAAATCCCAAACTCTGAACACTTATCACGCACGCTCTCATCGGTTAATGAGATGTAATGCAGTTTGTCCACGGCATCGCTTGCGTTGGAGATTATCTCACGCAAAAATATGTCCTTATTGGTGTAGATGGAATTGATCATAAGGTCAAGGAGTCGTTTCGATTCCGCTTTAAAACTTTTCTTTCTCATTTTAATTACCTCTTTTGCAAAATAATATGTTTGTGGCACATTTCTGTGCTCTAAAATACCTCTCGGTAATAAAGTCCTCTTGTAAACTCAATATCTGATTTTCGGTTTTTCCTTAATGCATTAAGCACCTCATCGCAACGCTCACGTGATTCATCGGTGAAATACAGCACCTCAAAATCAAGGTTTTTGAGTTCGCCTTTGCGGTCAAACATCCACAGGGGACGGGAATTAAGCATTTCTGAAAACTCACCTCGACACATTACGGGGAAGGTTACCCCTTTGCGGTCGGTCAACTCGGCACAACCTGAGCATTTTGCACATCCGTCACCGTTTTTGTTGGGACAGTTGCGGAAAATCATCAAAGGAAGCCGTCCGTAGGTGATGATACCAAGCGGTGTTTTCCCGCTTAAACGAGAAATGTCGTTCAAAGACATTTCAAATGACAGAACGGTGCCTACAGCGCCCATATTTTCCACAGTGGCAATGCTCTCGGAATTAAAAATGTTCATTCCAAAGCCCGAAATAGGGTAAAGGCCGACATTTTTGGCCAACGTAAACGCCGCAAGAGTTCCGCACACCGCGGCTTTGACACCGTTATCTTTGGCGTATTTCAACTGTTTTAACACCTTGTCGGCCGTGTGTAGAATCCCTCTTGGAATATCGGCAATTATCTCAACGCTGTCAGGCAGATGCAAACAGGAAAAATCGGTCTCGCAAGGCAAAACAACTGCGGAAACACCGTCGAGATTTTCGGGTATTTGTGTTATATTCTTAAAACTTGCCACTGTTTTTATGGGTCGCGCAGTGCCGTTGAAGACCCTTGTTTCATACTCCGCAACCGTACTGCCAAGCGCTCTGATTTTGTCATATTTGGCTCTCAAAGCGGTCAGTTTTTCAAAGCCCTGACGTCTTAATTCTGAAACGGCAGAGGCGCCGACCGAAAGTCCGTCGTAAATATCGCAGTTGATATTATCAAAATAATACGGTGTTCCGCCCGTTTTATCAAGTTTTGAAACAAGAAAGTCACGGTCAACGGCTCTTGAAATTGCGGTTTCGGGAATGTTGCCCGACACCGTGACTGAGTTGCCGTCATCATCCCAAACCGTGAGTGACAAAGGTTTACCGACTTTCACCGAAAGATTAGCATTAACAGGCACCCTTTGATACTCGCGACGGTATATTTCGTGCGCTTGATTTATCATTTTGGCCGTCATTTCGGCATCTTTTTCGGTCCTTGTTCCGAACATATCTTTGCCCAAGGCATTGTTGTAATAACCGTCGGTATGACCGCTACGTGAAAATATTCCCGACAACAGTTCGGCAGTATCGCCCGAAACGGGCTTTCCGTCGGCGGCTGAACGCACTGCCGAAACGGCGGCGGCAACATATTCCGGACGTTTCATACGTCCCTCAATCTTGAATGAGGTTACCCCCATTTCGGCCATCTCGGCAATGTGTGGGATATAACTCATATCTTTAAGGCTGAGGTCGTGCCCTGTACCGTTTTTGACAGCAAATTCAAGTCGGCAAGGTTGGGCGCAAAGACCTCGGTTACCGCTTCGCCCACCCAAAATGCTGCTTAAATAGCACTGTCCCGAAAGGCACATACACAAAGCGCCGTGGACAAAGGCTTCAACCTCTATACCGAGCCTTTTGGCCTCATCGCAAATCACCGACAGAGAACCCTCGTCCATCTCTCTTGCGACAACAACTCGGCTGAATCCCAATTCTTTAAGCGGCGCCAAAGCCTCAGGACTATGGACCGACATCTGGGTTGAAGCGTGTAACGGCATATTGGGCAAATGCTTACGCAAAAGACTTGCCAGACCCAAATCCTGTACGATAAGCGCGTCAATTCCAACTTCTGCGGCAATTTCTGCGGTACGAAGAGCAGCCGACAGTTCACTGTCGGCTGTAAGTGTATTAAGGGTCAGATAGACTCGAACACCTCTTACCCTTGCCATTTCTGCGGCTTGCCGCATATCTTCGCTTGTAAAATTTTTCGCGTTACGGCGTGCGTTAAAGTTGCCAAAACCGAAATACACGGCATCGGCGCCCGAACGCACCGCAGCCTCAAAACTTTCAAGGCTGCCCGCAGGGGCTAAAACTTCAATCATAATGCGCTCTTATCAAGTCTTAACTGACGGTTTTCGCGGTTGAGTCTTTCAATCTCACGGCGCGCACTGTCAATCTCCATTCGGGCGCAGGCCAACTCTTCCGAAACACGCTTGAATTCTGCCTTAGCCTCTTCGGATGCGGCGGTGGCTTTCTTTGCGTTATCGCAATACTCCAACGCGGCCAAAATAGCCACCATTGCTGTCGAAAGATAGGGGTTGTTGCGAGCCAGTGTATCGAGTTTGATGTTAAGTTCATCGCCAATCTTACGAACGTAGGTTTCTTCGTCCTCGGAGGCAATAATATAGTCGATACCGCCGACGGTGATTCTAAATTTATTTGCCATAATCCACCTCTGAAATGTAAATGTTAAACCTATCCAAATTTATTGTACACCATCAGGGGGAAAAATTAAAGATGTTTTGTAAATTTTTTTGATATTTTTGCCGAAAAAGCGGCAAATTTCCCAAACCGTGACCGTAATATAGTTCAGTCGGTCAAGGAGGGGTTTAAGGCAAAGGGCTAATACTCACAAACCGTGTCAGATAGTCATTATAATTTGTTTGCCTTGTTTTATGGCATAGCCGAGGGCAATTTTGGTTCCGCTTTTGCGAGTGGTTGGTGCATTGGATTCATCATAATAGACAATGCAAAAATGGCTGTTGTTTATCATCTCATAGTTGCGCTCAACATAAGACGCTCTGC
>JAZNBS010000024.1:0-20353 GCA_045587185.1 Acutalibacteraceae bacterium | reverse complement strand
TCACAGGCTTTGTCCGAAATCCTCATACCGTCGGCGTTTTTTAACCCTTTCCCAAAGGTGAGGTTTACCGAAAGACCTGACTTCGCCTCGGCTTGCATTCTGGAAGGCAAGGTGGTTTTGCTTATGGATAATTCGCCAGCCGTTATGATATTTCCAAACAGTATTGCCGACTTTATGAAGGAGACCGACGATTATTATTTTCCGCCGCTCACAGGAACGTATGTTCGCATAATCCGTGTTTTTGTTTCGCTTCTCACGGTGTTTTTGACCCCTGTTGTGCTCATTTTGATGAACAATCCAAACCTCTTACCCGATTGGTTGGGGTTCTTGAGCATCAAAAGCGATTATTCCATTTCAATATTTTTTCAATTTTTGTTGTTGGAATTGGTCATTGATGGATTGCGGTTAGCGTCGCTCAACACGCCCAACACACTTTCATCGTCGCTGGGTATTATAGGCGGTCTTATTTTGGGAGAATTTGCCGTTGAGGCTGAGTGGTTTGTGCCCGAAACCATTATATATATGGCATTTGTGGCTATTGCATCATTTGCTCAGCCGAGTTTTGAAATGGGTTACGCAATGAAGTTCAGCCGTATTTTTTTGCTGGTTTTATCAGAATTTTTTGCGTTTTGGGGGTTTTTGGGCGGAGTTGTTGCAATTTTGTTGCTTACTGCGTTCTCTAAAACTTTCAGCGGAAAGAGTTATCTGAGCCCTATAATCCCGTTTAAACCGCGTGAATTTGCCCGAATGTTTGTGCGGACAAGTATCCGTAACCGTCAGCACTAAGGAGTTTTTATGGATATTTTGATTGATTGTTTGAAAGCGTTTTTGGTTGGAGGTATTTTCTGTGGCATAGGTCAGATACTCATCGACCGCACAAAACTTACGCCTGCAAGGATTCTTGTGGCTTATGTTGTGTCGGGAGTTGTTCTAACCGCTGTAGGTGTATACGATTATATTGCCGATTTCGGCGGTGCGGGCGCAACTGTGCCGTTGACGGGCTTTGGCTATACGCTGGCTCAAGGTGTTGAAAAGGCGGTCGATGAGTTCGGTCTCATTGGCGCTTTGACGGGCGGTCTTACTGCTACTGCGGGCGGAATTGCCGCTGCGGTGACCTTTGGCTGGTTGGTTTCGCTTGTATCCAAACCGCACATCAAATAGCGTTTTGTTTCACGTGAAACAAAAAATATATCACTGGGAATTGTGACCTTAAAATGTTACAATCTTTAGTGTTTCACGTGAAACATTTGAAATAAATTTGGTTTTCCTCTTTACAAAACGGCGGTAATTTGTTAGAATGTATACGCACACATTGAAAACTATGTTCCGCCGTGTCATTCGGCGGTTTTGGAGGAAATGCTTTGGGCAAAATAATATCCATAATAAATCAGAAAGGCGGAGTGGGCAAGACAACAACCGCCGTAAACCTTGCCGCAGGCGTGGGTATATTGGGCAAAAAGGTGTTGCTTGTGGATGCCGACCCTCAGGGCAACTCAACAAGCGGCTACGGTATAAATAAGCGAGAGTTATCAACGTCAAGTTACGACCTGCTTGTTACAGGCGCTCATGCGAGAGAAGCCGTGATACACACCGAGTTCAAAAATGTCTCGGTCATACCTGCAAATATCGACCTTGCAGGCGCTGAGGTTGAACTGATTTCTAAAAACCGACGTGAAAGCCAACTTAAAACGGCGCTTTCGCTTATAAAAGACGAGTTTGACTACATATTTATAGATTGTCCGCCGTCTTTGGGACTTATCACCATCAACGCTCTAACAGCGTCGGATGCGTTTTTTGTGCCGGTGCAATGCGAATATTATGCGCTCGAGGGGCTTTCGCAGCTAATTGCCACAGTTCGTCAGATAAAAATGAGTTATAATCCCGAACTCGAACTTGAGGGCGTGTTATTGACCATGTTTGACGGGCGTCTCAACCTCACGCAACAGGTTGTTGGAGAGATAAAGAAGTATTTTGCAAAGGAACTCTACAAAACAACCGTCCCTCGCGGCGTAAGGCTTTCCGAAGCGCCATCTTACGGACGTCCTATTCAGTATTACGACCCAAGATGCAAGGGCGCTGACGCCTATAATGATTTGGCAAAGGAATTTGTAAAACGGAACAAGAAAAGATGAAGTATTATATATATAATGTAAGGGAGGATTATTATGGCTGCTAAAAAAGGCGGTCTTGGTCGCGGATTTGATTCGTTGTTTACCGACAATGCGGTGGAATCCAAGCCCAATGCCGAGTTAAGACTGTCACAGATTGTGCCCAACCGTGAACAGCCCAGAAAGGTCTTTGATGACATAGCACTGCGCGAGTTGGCTGACAGTATAAGCAAACACGGACTTATTCAACCGATATTAGTCCGTCCAATGGATGACGGAAGTTACCGAATAGTTGCAGGCGAGCGCCGTTGGAGGGCATCGCGTCTGGCAGGGCTTGAAAAGGTCCCTGTTGTTATTAAGGAAATGACCGACATTGAGGCCGCAGAACTTGCTTTGATTGAAAATCTGCAGCGCGAGGACCTGAATCCCGTTGAAGAGGCTGAAGGATACAAGGTTTTGATGGAAACCTATTCAATGACGCAGGAACAGGTTGCAACCCGTGTGGGTAAGTCGCGTCCGGCGGTTGCCAATGCATTGCGATTGCTTGGTCTCAATGACGAGGAAAAGGATGCTTTATCAAAAGGAGAGATAACCTCGGGCCACGCAAGAGCGCTGTTGAGTTTTCCCGATTCCGAGTTCCGACGTCAGGCCTTTGAACTTGCAAAATCGGGCGCTTCGGTCCGAGAGATAGAGAGTATTTCAAAGCAACAGGCTGTGGGTATCACAATGAAAAGACCGCGCATCCGCAATAAGGCTTATGTTGAGGTCGAGGCTGCTATAGCCGAACAGATTGGCCGCAAGATAAAGATATCGGGTAACGGAAAGAGCGGAACCTTGCATATAGAGTTTTTTAACGAGGAAGACCTGTTTGACCTTGCCAAAAAGTTGGCGGGAGATAAATGATAAACCACAATATATTGTGGTTATATAAAGTGTATATACATAATATTGTATGCCGAGTGGCAGAACGGAGAAATAAAAATGTTGGATATTAAATTTTTGAGAGAAAACCCCGAAATTGTTCGCGAGAACATAAAAAAGAAATTTCAGGACAAAAAGTTGCCTTTGGTAGACGAGGCTATTAACCTTGATGCCAAAAAAAGAGCCACACAGCAAGAGGCTGACAGCCTTCGTGCCGAGCGAAACTCCATCTCCAAGCAGATAGGTATGTTTATGGCCAAGGGTCAGAAGGATGATGCCGAGGCCGCAAAGAAGAAGGTTTCGGAGTTTGCAGCCCGTCTTTCCGAACTTGAAGTTCTTGAGACCGAACTTGATGAAAAACTCACAACTGTTATGATGACCATTCCCAACATTATTGATGACAGTGTTCCCATTGGCAAGGACGATTCCGAAAATGTTGAGGTTCAGCGTTACGGCGAGCCGGTCGTGCCCGAATTTGAGATTCCATATCACACCGAAATTATGGAAAAATTTGAGGGAATTGACCTTGACAGTGCCCGTAAGGTTGCAGGCAATGGTTTCTACTATCTAATGGGTGACATTGCCCGTCTGCACTCAGCCGTTATTTCCTACGCCCGTGACTTTATGATAAACCGCGGATTCACCTACTGCGTACCGCCTTTTATGATTCGTTCCAATGTTGTTACAGGTGTTATGAGTTTTGCCGAAATGGACGCAATGATGTACAAAATTGAGGGCGAGGACCTCTATCTTATCGGCACTTCGGAGCACTCAATGATAGGTAAGTTTATCGACACCATCACCCCAGAGGAGAAGTTGCCCTACACTTTGACTAGTTATTCTCCCTGTTTCCGCAAGGAAAAGGGCGCCCACGGTATTGAAGAACGCGGTGTTTACCGTATCCACCAGTTCGAAAAACAGGAAATGATTGTCGTATGTAAGCCTGAAGAGTCAAAGATGTGGTTTGATAAACTTTGGCAGAACACCGTTGACCTGTTCCGCTCGCTTGATATTCCTGTCCGTACCCTTGAGTGTTGCTCGGGTGACCTTGCCGACCTTAAGGTAAAATCGGTTGACGTTGAGGCATGGTCTCCCAGACAGAAGAAGTATTTCGAGGTCGGTTCTTGCTCCAACCTTACCGATGCACAAGCACGCCGACTTAAGATTCGCGTAAAGGGCAAAAATGGCAACTACCTTGCACACACCCTCAACAATACTGTTGTTGCTCCGCCCAGAATGCTCATTGCATTCCTTGAAAACAATCTTCAAGAGGACGGCAGTGTCCGTATCCCAGAGGCTTTGAGGCCGTATATGGGCGGTATGGAAAAAATTGTTAAAAAATAATGCGTACAATTTTTGATAAAACCGCGTTTGATTGGGAAACACAAGTCACAAGTTTTGAGGTCGATATGTTTGACCGAATGAAGATTTCGGCTTTAATGAAACGCCATCAGGAAGTGGGCGAAATGCACCTTTCGGAATTCGGCACGACCTCTGAAAGTATGCGCAGTGCACAGAATTTGTCATTTATATTTACAAAGGTCAATATTCTTGTGCACCGTCTGCCCAATTCGCGTGAGAAGATTGTCATAAGAACGTGGTGCAGTGCGCTGAAAGGTGTCCGTTTTACGCGAAATTACGTGACATTTGACAAAAACGGTCGAATTTTGACCGAAGCCAAGGCCGAGGTTACGGTGATTGATCTTGCAACGCGTAGAATAGTCCGTCCCACCGAGATAAACGGGTTTGAGAGTTTCCTTTACAATGATGAACTCACCAACGGTGCTCCTTACCCCTCAAAGATAAGACCAGCGGCGGAAAACAGCGTTACTCATAAAAGACCTGTGCGGTTTTCGGATATTGACTATAACGGTCACGTCAATAACACGGTCTATGCCGACATGGCGTTGGATTGCCTTGACAGTAAATTGCTCAAAAACCCCATAAAAGGGTTTGAGATAAACTTTGTCAATGAGATTTTGCCCGAAGAAACCGTGGAGATTGCCGTGACAGAGGAGGAAAACGGCTTCGTTTTCCAAGGAAATGTTGCTGACCGCCAAAGTTTTGTTGCGAAACTGACTATATAATAAAACCGACCCGCTTGTGTTAAAAACACAAGCGGGTCGCTATATTTTACTTTTTCAATCACCTGCAGTATTACGGTGTATCCGGCTTTTTGTCATCAGCACTGTGTGACTCAACGGTGGTGTCCGAAACCTCGAAGTTGTCCTCACCATCGCTGTTTTCGATATTGTCCTCAATCGGCTCAACGCTTTTAGAATCAGATGTGGGTATGGGCGCGGTGGGGTCAACCACTTCGCCGGGGTCGTATTTTGGCATATCAGGGATATCGTCGCAAATATCACTCATTTCGACCTTGACTTCGCCTGTTTCCTCAAGGTCTTTGATAGCGCTGTCATCAACGGTGAATCCACCCATGAATCCGTGATAGGCACTGAGTCCGGCATCTTCAAGGTTTTCAACAAGATAGTCATCGTCGGGGTTTTCGGCCTTGAAGTTTGCGCCCTCATAACGGCGGATGTGGTCAGCAATCACATCACCCTCAGGATAATTGGGTTCGGGAGAGGGGCTCATCTTGCGTTTGATAGAAACAGCGCCGAGGTAAACGGCAATAAGGGTTACGGTTATAAGGGTTATGATAAGTCCGAGTTTTAGGCCGGGGGTCTCAAACTCAAAGACAATTTCGCAGGCGCCCTCAGGTGCAACCACCGCCATAAAGCCTTCGTTTACGCGGTAAATCTTGGCATCGGCGCCGTTGACCTTGGCAGTCCAACCATCGTGCCACGGTACCGAGAAGAACACAAGGTTATCACGGTTCATTGAAATGTTAGCAGTAAAACCGTTTGAAGATGTCTTGAACGAATAGCACGAAACGGCTCGGCGGTCGGCACAGTCCTGTCTGAATGCTTTATAATCAAAGGATATGGGCAGGGTGCCTGTTGCGTTTTCGCCCGTGTTATAAACCGTGTTGATATTCTGGAGATACTGTTGTATCTCGGGTATGTCCGAAGTTTGCACCAACATTCCCTTGAGCATGGCGTGTGAAATACGTTCGTCGGTGTATTTGGAAATTGTTTCGAAATCTATATAATAATCATAGGTAAAGCCCATCGGTATATAGTTTTCGTTGCGGAAAATTTTATAACCGCATTCTTCTGAAACAAGGGTGTAGTTGGGCATTGATGTGTTGCCGTCCGAATCAAGAAATTCCTTGGAATTATCAATCTCAGGGTCAAGCAGATATTCAACCGACAAAAGCGAGCGTAAAGCATAATATTTTGTTTCGGGTCGGCTGGCAACCGAACGGCCGATTTTGTTGAACTCATAAAAATCGGTAACACTGGCAGGGACAATGGAATGGAAGAAGTTGATGGATGAAAGTCCAAGGTAAAGGCCTGTGTTATCCACACCGTCATAAACGTCCACGCGTGAGAAATTACCGTCAGGGTCCTCAGAGATGGAAACCTCACCCTCAATAAGCGCGTCGGTCATAACCGAGTCCCTTTCATAAGAGTGCGACTGTCCGCAAGAGATAAAGAAAGCCGAATAAAGTACCGAGACAATGCAGATAAGCGCAACAACAGGGCGGAAAGCCGAGGTTTTCTTTTCTTTTATAAGGGGAATGAGCAGTTTTACAGCCAACACACTGCCCAACGCGATGGCCGAGGTGACCCAGAAACGCAGGTCGTAAAAATCACCCTCAACTACTGTGGTGCCGTCGGCTGCACGGCATATCCACTGATAAATATATTTTATCGGATTGGTTGCAGAGTCGGTATAAAGACCCCATTTTGTAATCTCGCCCGTAGCACCGTCAACGGTGGGTAAAAATCCGATAACGGCAATAAAGGCAACCGTAATTCCAAAACTCCACCGCCAAGCCGAGTTCCAATCAACCTTGGTGTCTTCAAGAGCAATAGCGGTGCCGAGGCACATAAGCAGTATGGGCATAAAGAACCAACGGGCATAATAAGCGGTGTTGAGCATTGAAAATACCGCATTAAGGCCGGGAACGAGCGCCATAACCGTGAAAATGCCAAGACAACGGCGAAGCCATGTACCCTTTTTACCCGACTGCAACCAAGCAATCGTGCCGGTCATACCCAACAACGGCAACCAACCGCCTAAAGACGACCATTTGACATCGGCACCGGGGAAGAAAACAGGACGTGCGGGGATATCGGGTGGGAAGAAGAAACATTCGATAACGTTTAAGAATATCTGCTCTTTACCGTAAAGCACGGCGCCCCATCCGCTCATAACACTGCTTAACCGATCGTTTTGAATCACCTCAAGCACAGTGGGGAGAAGTATTGCGGCGGCAAGCGTGAGACCTAGCACACATTCAAGCAACATAAGGAAAAATTCGGACCATCTGAATTTGAAACTTTTCGAAAGCATTCTGACTGCCCAATAAATGATGACAAACACAACCATTCCAAAAAAGAAGAAATAGTTGGTGAGAGCCGCAAAAAATACAGCGAAAATAAGAGGTCCGCGGCTTTTTTCGGCCATAAATTTTTCCAACGCAAGCAAGAGCAAAGGAAAAACAATGATGGCCTCATGGAAGTGGTTGAAAAAAATATTATAGACCGAAAATCCGCTGAAAGCATACATCAGACCGCCTGCCATGGCCGATTCAGGACGCGCAGTAAAGCGGCGGATGAACATATAAGCGGTGAGCGAAGCGCAGGCAAATTTCAGAATAAGCAACGGCCCCATAAGATAGGGCACAAAACTGTTGGGAAACGGCAATGTCAACCAGAAAAACGGACTGCCTAAAAGATAAAAACTGTAAGACCCGATGAAGTTAGCGCCAAGTTCGGTCTGCCAGTCCCATCCGAAAAAGTTACCCGAACGCACCATTTCGTGACAATGTTGATAAAACGGTATCTGTTGGACATTGAAGTCACCGTAAAAAATGAAATATCCGTCACCGTCAATTATAAACGGAACAAAAAAGGCCGACGCAGTCAAAAGACCTAAGAAAAAGGTCAGAAATCGCAGTTCTTTTTTCTTTTGCAATGTTTTCGGGGCATTGTTGAACATCATTTTCTCCTTATAGTCGAAGCATCTAAATGTATCATTTATGAGTGAATTCACTTAATTATATTATACATTATAAGTGCGATAAATCAACAGTTATTTTGTTGACATAAACCAAAACATATGACGCTTATTTTATCAAACACCACACGTGCATACACTTAAAATTTCTTTTTGATTTTGTGTTCTACTTGAACAAGCGGTAAATGTGTGATATTATAAATAAAACAACATTCTGGATATGTGACGGAACGGTGAAACAGATGAAACCTGTAGCCTTTAAAGGAAACGAGCCTTATATTTTTGTGAGTTACGCCCACGCTGACAGCGAAAGGGTTTTGCCGATTGTTGCCAAAATGCAGGAGCAGGGTTTCAGAGTTTGGTTTGATCAGGGCGTTGAGGTGGGCGCCGAATGGCCACAGTTTATCGCAGAACGTCTTGAAAATGCTGAAAACGTTATTGTTTTTATGTCGAATGCGGCCAATCAGTCAAAAAACTGCCGTCAGGAATTGCTGCTTGCAGTGGAAAGGGAAGTTGACCCAATGATAGTTTACCTTGAAGAGGTGGAACTTTCGGCGGGACAGAAGTTAATGATTGGAAATCTGCACGCATTGATGGGATACAACCTTGAAAACGTGGAACAGATTGCCGAAAGGCTTTGTGAAACCGAAATGTTGCAAAACTGTCGGGAAACCGAGGAAGATACACAACCCACACGCTCTGAAAAAGCGGCACGGATTTTTGATATTGTTTTGCCGATATTTATTGTAATCGCCCTGTTTTTTGTTTTATACAAATTCTGCGGTTGGCAGTTTCTTGGCTTCAGACTTGACGGTCTGCCCATGCAGTCGACAACGTCTTTTGAAGAAACCGCAGGAGACCGCCAACACGCGGTGTTTAAATTTGAAACAAAAGATTACAACTGCATTTCCGATGTATATTACCGCAAGAGTGACGGTCTTGTTTATGCTATGGATATTACCTATGTTTACGATCTTTCCAAGGACCCTCAGGCTATAAGCAGTCCTGAGAAAAGGCAACAACTTATTGAGGAGCGAAAGGAATATTCAAAGAAAAAGATATCGGAACTTGAAAATGCAGATTTTGTCAGCACCGAGTTCAATATTTACGGAAACGATTTGAACTGCACCGTTCATCTGTCTGAAATTGACAATAACGAGAACGCAATGGTGGCCGCCAAAAAGTTTTTCGGCACCTATGACTGTTGCATTGATGCGGTTGGGGATAATTATTTGATGAGTTTTGAAAAAATGTCGGATGTTCTTGTTAAAGGCGGAGCCGTAAGACAATAGGTCTGACGGCTTGACATTGCCGTAAACGATGTGTTATCATACGAAAAAAGACATTTTGTGGGGTTGGATATGAGACTGGAAACATACAGCGGTGACAAACCGTACATATTTATAAGTTACGCGCATAAGGATTCGGACGAGGTTTTACCCATCATTGATGCCATGCAGAAAAACGGTTTCAGAATTTGGTTTGACCAAGGCATTGAGGCCGGCACCGAGTGGCCTGAGTTCATTGCCGAACATCTGGACTCGGCAGAAAATGTCATTGTCTTTATGTCGAACGCCGCGGTTGAGTCCAAAAACTGCCGTAGGGAGATAAACTATGCCATTGACATTAACAAAGAGCCTTTGGTTGTTTATCTTGAGGAAGTTCAGTTATCGTCGGGACTGAAACTGCAACTTAACACCTTGCAGGCAATGTTCAAATACCGTGCCAAAACTGACGGCGATTTTATCACCGAAATATGCAAGGCTAAAATGTTGCAGTGTTGCCGTGAGTCTGAGAATGTTGCCGAAACAGTCACGGCAGAACCGATTGCAACACCTGAACCCACACCCACCTCTGTGGTTGAAACCCCTGCCCAAACACCGTCGGCGGCACCGCCAACAATAACACCCATCCCCGCACCTATGCCGCCCATCGGTTACCGACCCGACAGACCGACTAAACCGTCCATCCGTTCTTTCAGACTGCCGATAATTATAGTTGCGGCAGTAATTGTGTTGACAGTTATTATCGGAGTGGTGGTCGGGGTGTCCTCCGGCGGTAACGGCACTTCAAACGAAATGAGGAGCAAAACACTGTTGTTGCCCGATGACGATGGCGAGGGTTATAGCATTCAGGTTGACCTGCATTACCGCAAGAGCGACGATATTGTGTGTGGTTTTGAAATGACCGTGTTGCTTGATATCTCGGATTACGAGTTCGGCGATTCAGAGTTGCGTGATTATATCGAAGAAATAAAGACCGATTCCAAGGAAGAGGTCAAGGATTTGGCCTTCGCATCTACCGATGTTACGGTTAAAAATAATGTTATGTATATTGAGTACAGTTTTTCACAACTCGATAACAACGATAATGCAAAACAACTTATTGAGGAGTATCTTGAGACACAGGATTACAGTCCAAATTATGCAGACGGTGACTATCGTTTGTATTATCTAACAATGTGTGACGAAATGCTTAACCGAGAAGGTTTTGTTTATCAATAAAAAACACAGTAGCAAACCGCCCGAAACTCGTTTGTTTCGGGCGGTTTTTCATTCTCAAAAACTAAAATAACAGACAATTATATCACGATAGAAATAAAAATCAATCACAATATCCAATGTTCGGCAATATATAGAAAATATTGTTAATTGTCACTAAAACAGCACCTCAAAATTGGTAATGTTTTTTGGTGTTTGGGGTTTACTTTTTCGCCAAAACGGTTACAATGTAAGTGAGAAAAGCATAGACTTTTTCATTGCAGTCCACAAACCACCTTACTCCGAGTTTTCGGGTCGCAAAAAAGAGGTGCATAACATGCTTCAGTTAAAATGGGTATGGAAAAACATGGCAGGGAAGCGGGTTTATTTCGTTTTCGGGATGATTTTGGTGGTCTTCACCTCAATCATTCAGATAGCAACACCCAAGCTCACACAGGTTCTTATTGATGAGGTCTTTAAGGGCAAGGGCGATGCGGCATTTTTTGTCAAGATTGTTGCCGCCGTTGTGGGAATAAAGTTGGTCCGTACCGTGGGCCGTTATGTGATGTGTTGTTTTATGGAAATAGCCTCACAAAAGGTACTTGTCACCATCGAACGTAGTATGTTTGCCAAACTTGTGACTCAGGACCCGGATTTTTTTGACCGTAACCGCACAGGTGACATTATAACACGTGCCACGGGGGACCTGCAGTACATAAGACACGTTGTTGCGGGAACGGCAAGGGATTTTACCGATGCCGTTGTGCTGTTACTTAGTGCTATTGTGATGCTCAGCACAATGCATATAGGTCTTACGGTGTCGATGCTTATTATAACACCCATAATTTTTATAATAATAAGACGCTACTCAAAATATATTCGCCCGAAATATGTTGAACTGCGTAACAAGAGCGCGGACATCAATACGGTTGTACAGGAAAATATTGCCGGCAACCGTATCGTAAAGGCTTTTTCGCGTGAGAATTTTGAAGAAAAGCGTTTTGGAGAGTGCTGTGAGGATTATGTTGATTATAACCTCAATCTCGCCATAAAGCAGAATCTTTTTGGCCGTGTTATCGGCTTTCTAACCGAATTTCTTGGCTTTATACTTATTGCGGTGGGGGGATATTTTGTCGTCACCACCACTAAAAACACGGGTATATGGCAGTTGACATTGGGCGAACTTGCCGCCTTTTCAAGTATGCGTTATATGCTGGCAACGCCGTTGCAAACTCTGTCCACGGGTGTCAATCAACTTCAACAGTTCTTCGCCTCGGCCGACAAGGTAATGGAGATATATTATGACCAACCGTTAATAGTTGACCGAAATGACTGCTATGATACAAACGAGCGTATCAAAGGTGCCATAAAGTTTCAGAATGTTTCATTCGGCTTCAAGGACAAACAGGTTCTTAAAAATATTAGTTTCGAAATTGCGCCCAATGAAACTATAGCGATAATGGGCCCCACGGGTTCGGGCAAGACAACGTTGATAAATTTGCTTTGCCGTATGTATGACCCCGATGAAGGTCAGATTTACGTTGACGGTATCGACGTTCATATGTGGAAACTGTCGAAACTCCACAGTTCCATCGGTGTTGCAATGCAGGATGTTTTTCTGTTCTCAGACACTATTAAGGACAACATTGCGTACGGTAACCCAGAAATGCCGAAAAATGAGATTGAAGTTTATTCAAAGGTTGCCGATGCTGACGGCTTCATCAAAAGAATGGATGACCAATATGACACGGTGGTAGGTGAACGCGGTGTCGGCCTTTCGGGCGGTCAGAGGCAGAGAATTTCTCTGGCACGCGCTTTGGCGGTGCGACCGCCCATACTCGTGCTTGACGATACCACATCGGCCGTTGATATGGAAACCGAAAAACATATTCAGGACCAACTTGAAAAGTTGGACTTTTCCTGTACAAAAATAATCGTTGCACAACGTATCTCTTCAGTCCGCCGTGCTGACAGGATATTCATTCTCAACGGTGGCGGACTGCAGATAGGCACCCACGACCAACTTGTCAGAAACACGGGTTACTACCGTGAGATATGCAAGTTGCAAAACATTCCCGACCTTCCCGAAATCCCCGAAGAGAAAGGGGGCGGCAACTGATGGCAGAACTTAAAAACAATAAAAAGATAGAGCGCAACACCTATGCGGTAGACGAAAAACTGGAAAAAGAGTTTGACGCGTCGCACCTTAAACGGAGTGTTATCTATGTCAAAAAGTATGCATGGCAGTTGATTCTGGCTTTGTGTCTGGCACTGAGTTCGACCGTTATATTGCTTATAGGGCCCCAGATTATCAGTGCCGCCATTGACGAGGGAATGACCAGTGGCGGAAGCCATTACGGCGACCTTAAGTATCTGTTCACGCTCGCAGGTATTTATCTTGCGTGTATGCTTGTGTCGGCGGTTTTGACGGGCATCCGCACCTACATGGTCACCAAGGTCGGTCAGTATATCGTGCTAGATATCCGAAAAGACCTTTTCCATCACCTGCAAAAACTCCCGTTTTCTTACTATGACTCCCGTCCGCAAGGCAAGATTTTGGTGCGCGTAACAAGTTATGTTGCCTCTGTTTCAGACCTTTTGTCCAACGGTATAGTCAACGCGATAATAGACGTTGTGACGTTGGTTATCATTCTTATATTTATGATAACCACAAGCGTTGAACTCACTTTGCCCGTACTGTGCGGACTGCCTATTCTTTTACTTGTGCTGTTCATCATCAAACCCGCACAGAGAAAGTCGCATCAGGTTATGTCCAACAAGCGTTCCAACCTCACTGCCTACACCTGTGAGAATATTGAGGGTGTACGCGTAACCGAAATGTTTGACCGAGAAGAAAAGAACCAAGAGGTCTACCGCAGGCTTACCAATGAGGACTCCAACGCGTGGATACGCACCATCCGCATATCGGCCATAATTCCGATTGCCACCGAAAACATCACTTGTTGGGCGCAGATGGGGGTCTATGTTCTGGCATTCTTCCTTTTTGGTGTTGAGGGTATCGGTGTGGGTGTAATTATTGCAATGGCAAGTTATGCATCGAGATTTTGGACGCCGATTTCCAATCTTGCAACAATTTACAGCACTCTTGTCACCAATATGGCTTATCTCGAACGTATTTTTGAAACGATGGACACCCCCATTGATATTGATGATAAGCCCGACGCTGTCGAACTGCCGCCTATCAAGGGCGAGGTTGAGTTCAAGAATGTCGTCTTCGGGTATGACCCCACCATAAAAGTGCTTAAAAACGTGTCTTTCAAGGTCAAGGCGGGGCAGTCGGTGGCACTCGTCGGTCCAACGGGCGCGGGTAAATCCACCATCGTTAGTCTTATCAGCCGTTTTTACGATATAGATGACGGTTCGGTAACCGTTGACGGATATAGCGTGAGTGATGTTACCATTGCCTCACTGCGAAGACAAATGGGCATAATGCTTCAGGACCCGTTTATATTCTCAGGCACGGTTGAGGATAACATACGCTACGGCAAACTTGATGCTACAAACGAAGAAATAATTGTCGCCGCCAAGGCGGTCCGTGCACACGATTTTATAATGGGCATGGAAAACGGATATCAAACCGTGATCCGCGAACGCGGAAGCGGTCTGTCACAGGGGCAGAAGCAGTTGATTTCGTTGGCAAGAACGTTGGTAAACAACCCCGCAATACTTGTGCTTGACGAGGCAACATCCAGCGTTGATGCCAAGACTGAACAACTTTTGCAAGAGGCGGTGGATAAATTGATGGAGGGTCGCACAAGTTTCATTGTCGCACATCGACTTTCCACCATTCAGAACTGTGATTGCATAATGTTCATCGCCGATGGCGGAATTGCAGAATACGGTACTCACGATGAATTGCTTGCCCGAAAAGGCAGATATTATGAATTGTATACTGCACAGAGTATTGCCGAAGAACTGGTTTAATCTCATCCAACCTGCTAAACACTAATGTGCTTAGCAGGTTTTTATGTTATGGGCTTAACCATTTTTGCCAAAATTCACCCGGTGTTGACATTTTTTTCGATTTTGTTATAATGTATAAGGAAAATTAAGTCCTAAATGAAAAGAGGATGCAGAATGATTCAATTTATGTGTATGTTTTTTCCTGCCGTTGTTGCGGTATGGGTATTTGAGGCAATATCCAAAACAAAACTAGACCTTAAAGGATGGATATATCACTTCACAGTCAATGCCCTCATCACAAATATGGCGGTCTTTCTTTTGAAAAAATTCGTTTCGCACACGTCAAATGAATTTCTTGCAATGCCGGGTGCCGATATGGTGCCTGAGGTGGCCATCCGTTATGTTGTGATGGCGTTACCTGTGGCGATAGCAGTGGCGGTCATCAGCGCGTTGTTGCCCAAATTTTTGAAGGTGACGGTTGAAACCGACCAACAAGAGGACGGCAAAGAAAAGGATGAGTAAAAACACTTCTAAAAAAGGCGTTTGGGTTAAAATTCTGTCAGTCCTTTCGGCAGTTTTTCTGTTGCTTGGGTTTTTGGTGTTTTTCGCCGCCAAGTGGTACATAACGACCTACGGCGACCTTGGATTTGAGTCGATATTATTCACCCTGTTTTCGGGGCTCAACGGTGTTCAGTCGGGCCTTGTGGGTGACTATCTGGTTTACGGACTTTTGCCTGCGCTTGGGCTTTTTGCGGTATTTTGTTTTGTGATTTTCTTTACTGCAAAAAAGAAAATCACCGTCACGCTTTTCAACAAACTGAAATTTCGCCTTTACCCGTTGCGTCGCAACGCAAAAGTTGGAACAGCATTTTTGCTGACACTGGTACTGACCGTTACGGGTCTTAACAGCGTCCGATTTTTCCAATATATCCGTTGCCAGTTTGACTCGACCGTAATTTTCGAGCAAACTTACATTGACCCTCTCTCGGTCAATATCCAATTCCCTGAACAAAAGCGCAATTTGATATATATTTTAGTTGAATCGCTTGAAACTACCTATTTTTCCGAAATGCACGGCGGTGCCTCCAAAGAGGAACTGATGCCTGAACTTTATGAGCTTGCAAAAAACAATGTGAATTTTTCGAAAACGTCAGGCGTCGGCGGTTATTCGGCTGTTTCGGGCACAACATGGACGGCAGGCGCAATGGTGGCGCACACGGCAGGTCTGCCCTTAAAGGTGCCTATGGGATTTGCTGACAATACATACGGTGAAGACGCGTTTTTGCCGGGAGCCAACACTCTGATGAATGTGCTCAAAAACAATGGGTATTATCAGGCATTGATGGTCGGCTCGGATGCGTCGTTTGCTAACCGCGCAGTTTATTATAACACCCATGGAATTGACAAGATATATGACTATTTTACCGCCAAGGACGACGGAATCATCCCTGAAGATTATTATGTCTGGTGGGGGATGGAAGACAAGTACCTTTATGAGTACGCCAAACAGGAACTTTCCGAAATCGCAACAGGTGATATGCCGTTTGCATTCACGATGCTGACGGTTGACACACATCATATTGGCGGATATATGTGTGAGTATTGCCAAAATCAACATCCGGAGCATTATCAGAACGTGATTTCCTGTGCGAGCCGTCAGTTGAACGCTTTTATCGAGTGGTTGCGCGGTCAGGAGTTTTATGAAAACACCACCGTTGTGATATGTGGTGACCACCCCACGATGGATGAGGGATACATTTCCCGAAACGTGCAAAGCGACTTTGAACGCACGGTCTATAACTGCATTCTCAATTCCTACACAGACACCGAGAACACCAAAAACCGACATTTTTCGGCAATGGATATGTTTCCCACAACGCTTGCGGCAATGGGTTGCACCGTGGAAGGCGACCGCTTGGGTCTCGGCACCAATCTTTTTTCAGACAAAAAGACCTTGGCCGAGGAAATGGGCACAGAAAATTTCTCTGATGAACTTGCAAAATCATCAAATTATTATACCGAAAAGTTTATTTACGGAAGATAAAAGCAGAAGCAGTGTGCCAAAGGCACACCGCTTCTGCTTTTATAAAATATATGGACAAACCATGAAAAGATGCCGTTTTGTGCCTAACGGAACAGGCTATACGGCGAATTATTTACAAAATCTGAGGGTTGCAAGTTCAAACGCTCTGAGGTTTAACTTGACGGTTTTGTCAAACTGCACGTTTTCCGATTTTGTTTCGGGCATATCGGTAATAACGACCCTTTTTGCCCACTCGGGTACGCTTACCTCAACAACACCGTCAACACCCGATTGCTCGGACACACGGACGATAATTCCGTTTCCGTCTTCCGCTACTTTTGTGTGGGTAACGGTGGCCGTTCCGCTTACTACTGTGGGAAGCTCAACAGTTTGAAGTGTCTCGGCAACGGGAAGCAGTCTTCTGTAAAAATGCTCGGAATCCGTTTCAACGCTTGAATTGGCCAAAGCCGTTCCGTAGGCCGCCAATTCGAACATAAAACGGTGGTCTCCTTCGTCTCTCATTCCGTCATATTCCGTCATGGTATATGAGTCGGGCTCGTGCAAATAAACAGGCATAGTTGGGCTTCTGAGTACAGTGACATACATCTTTCGTCCGCCTTCGGCAGGAAGTATCTTGTATGCAGGCGTGCCTCTGTTGAATACGGCGACGCTCAGATTGTCGCTCTCGACTCCGGCATACTTATAAGCAGGATAATCACCGTCAGCACCGTTCCACGAGTAGTCGGGGGTATAAGGTTGCCTTTCAAGATGTCCTCCGGGGATACCGTAAATATCCTTGCCGTTCTCTATAGGAATTGGGAAGCAGGTCATCAATCTTACGTTTGCGGCTACCCAATGTAAATTTGCGTTCAGTCTCACGCGGTCGTATCCGTCAAACAGGGTTACCGACCAATACATTATCGGCCTTAGAGCAATACTATTTACTCCGTGCATAGTGAAATTGGTTTTAAAGCAAAGTTTCCTGTATTTTTCTCCCTTTTCAAATTGAAGGAAAGTTGTGTTTTCACTCAAAGGAGTTGTTTTATACGGGGCTTCAAGTCTGGCCCATGCCGAACCGTTGTCGCTTTCAAGAATCCACTCACAAGGTCTGTTGCCGTCAAGAGTATCACAAACAGTTCCGTATCTCTTGTCGACAATCTTTCTGATTCCCTTGTTGTCTGCCTCGATAGTGAAATATTCATTCTCAATCACAATAATTTCACCGTCGCTTTCACGGACAACTCTTTCCTCTTTTCCCGTGAAAATCGTTTCGGTCAACACGGCGCGCTCTTTGGGTGCCTGGTTCAATCTTTCGGGAGCAGGCTCATACTTTACCTTCTTCGAAGAATAGGGGGCGATTTCGCCAACCAAAGCAATTCGACCGTCACTGCTCTCGTAAACTCCGTTGAACTTGGTGGAGGTGGGGTTAAAGAGACAAACCTCATCAGATGTGTCGTCGGCAAGATAAACCTCCTTCACAACATCGTCTACCTCGGCAAATATATCCATTATTTCGTCGTATCCCTGATCAACAATGGTGCCGCATGCTGAATCGTGGAATCCGCCAAGGAGATAATTTCTCCAGATTTTGTCATAGGAATATGGCTTTTCTCCCAAAATTGCCCGCATTGCTTCAATGATTTCGCCGGCCAGCAGCTTGTTCTCTTTATCGCACAGCTCCTGCTTTATCTTTATTCGCGAGGTGTATCCACCCGTGGTATTGGGGTTAAACTCAGGGCTTGTTCTGACCTTGAGTCCGGTAAAATCTCCGTTGTTGACCTTCTTGATTTCTTCCTCAAACACTTCGAGCAAGAAGTCCCAATGTCCGAGAGATACATCTATGCCTTTTTCCTTGCGAATGGCCTCAATAAGGCGCGGAGTGTCCTCCGACGGCATAAATTCCTCTCCGCCGATTCTTGTTATGCCACTCGTATCCAGGTATTCTTTGACACCGAAGTTGTACCACAGTCTATCCGTAATACTGCGATCGATGCCCATTCCGTTACAGGTGGGGCAAACACCGTCGCCGTCCTTTCCGAATCCGTTACAGGTTTTGCAGGGTGGGTATTTTGCCCAGCCGCCGCCACAGCCTTGGTTGCCGTTATCCTTGACGCAGACAGCGCTCTTGTCAAGTCCGACCCATACGTCATCGTCAAAAGGATTGTAGGATATTTGCGTAACGTAATCTGTTCCGAATTGTTTCAATATCTGTGGCATTTGGGCACTGTTTCCAAATGCATCACTTCTGTTTGCGATCTTTGGTGTTTTGCCCATGTATTTCTTAAAGAAAGCATCGGAGATGAGATAATTCCTGATAATTGCTTCGGGGTGAACAAAGTTACTGTCAAGAATAACGTAGCCGGTATTGGTGGTTTTTATAACCCCGTCGGCGTATAGCTTTTTCAAAATTTCCTCTTTTTCGGGGAAACGTTCGATAAAGGTTTCAACAACGCAAGGGGTTTCTATCTGAAATTTATACCCGGGGAACTTCTCGGTAAATTCAAGGTTTTTATCAATATAATACCCCTGTATCTTGGCATAAGAAACAAAATTTTTACCATTCCAAACCAAATCCCGTTTGAAGCATCTGCGCCAGATCTGATCAAAATGGTTTTCAACAACGGCAACGATTTTTCTCTGCTTTTTCATAACAAAAACCCCACTTTAAATTATTTGGTCTTTTAACTAAAATATAGCAAATACAAATTATTTTGTCAAGCAACTATATTAAACAAAAACCTTGCAAATGGAACGTTACAACACAAGGGCCTATTGTTTGTCAAACGCTCACGGATTGCGAAAACGCAAGGCGATGACAAGTTTGGTTTACATTGCCGCAATCCACCTTGGAAACGCACATCGGGTGTCATTTTGTGGTTGTTCCCGTCCCAAAACAAAAGCACCCATCCTACGATAGGTGCTTTCTTTTGGTGACCCGGACGAGAATCGAACTCGTGTTACCGCCGTGAAAGGGCGGTGTCTTAACCGCTTGACCACCGGGCCTTATAAATCCGCACTATCGGTGCGGATTGTTTGTGGTAGCGGTAGTCGGATTTGAACCAACGACAAATCGGGTATGAACCGAGTGCTCTAGCCAACTGAGCTATACCGCCATCTGTTCGATATTGGGAACTGTGCCACGATATTATAATATGATGTTATCAATTTGTCAAGAGTTTTTTTAAAATTTCTTTTTGCCTTTGAAATTTATAAACACTATTTTTATCCCCAAACAGGCAAAAGCCTTATTGCGACAGCCGATTTATTTCAAAGTTATCGAAATTTGCATAAACCGTTATTGTATTCGAGATTTAACTGTTGAGTTGCTATGCCTTACATTATATATAGCGCGGTGGTCGAAACGCATCGGTTTTATAAGGACGTGCGGCACGCCGAAATACAAAATTACAATAATGTGTACAAGAATGTATAAAAGTGACAAAGAGTGGTAATATTGTATACACCGCGCCGTTGATTTAAACGCTATATTTTGTTGTCGTTAAACCCGTCAAACACAAGAGTAGTTTAATAAAAAAGAAGTTCAAAAAATTTTTGAAATTTCTTGAAAAAAAGTGTTGACAAACAGGAAGTGTTGTGTTAATATAATCGGGCGCCCTCAAAAGGGGGGAGCGCGGCGGACCTTGAAAATTAAACAACGATATGAACAATTAGGACCCTAAAATTTTTTTGAGAAAACTCAAAGTAATAAAGGAAGAACACGCAAGTGTAATTTCTGAGAAAAGCGACAAAGCTTTGAAAAGGTTTTAAGCACGTTGTGGTGCTTGAGATATAATTTTTCAGAGAGTTTG
>JAZNBS010000023.1:0-29435 GCA_045587185.1 Acutalibacteraceae bacterium | reverse complement strand
GAACACGGAAGTTAAGCTCATTTGCGCTGAAGATACTTGGCTGGTGACGGCCCGGGAAAATAGGTAATGCCGACACAAATAAAGCCGTTTAAGTCCTTCTTAAACGGCTTTATACAAACTAATATACCGATATTCCTCCATAGCTCAGTCGGTAGAGCGCATGACTGTTAATCATGATGTCACTGGTTCGAGCCCAGTTGGGGGAGCCAAAAAAACTCTCGTTCTTTTGAACGAGAGTTTTTTTATCCAAGCCGACAGGCTTGGCATATCATCACGACAAAGTCGTGTATATCATCGCCGTAGGCGTATATCATCACACGAAGTGTGTATTCGTGTCGGCTTGATGATATACAAAACTAAAGTTTTGATGATATGCAATTCCTACGGAATTGATGATATACAACGTCAAGCCGTTGATTTTTCACTGATTTTATGCTATAATGTATTCAAGAGGTGAATTATATGAAATTATTTAATTCTTTTAAGGAAAACAAACAACTTATTAACCAAACAGAATTTGTAAATGTTTATTCTGTAAAATGTGATGAAAAAGTGTATACAATCATTATTCCTAAGAAAAGAGCCAATAACAAAACTATAATTCATTTTGTTGATAATACTATTTGTTGGGAGCAAATTCCTCGCTTTCCTCGAGGTGCAGGAAGGCAATATGGTGATAGAATACCGATTTATAAATTTGATGCAAAAGTTTTGAATACTCTTTTTGTTCTCAAGGGAAATCCTCTTGGTGATGAGGGGTTGGATAATGGTATTTTTAGAAGTTTTAAAAAATATGATGAAAATTGTGTAAATTGTATAACTTACAATAAATTTAAACAAATCTAAGAAAATCTTCAGTTTTCAGGCACTTTTCATTCGTGCCATTAAGTTCAAAACTCCCAAAGCCCCAAGGACGATAAGTTCTTGGGGCTTACTTCTTACCTATTACCTCTTCACTCTTACCTCAAACGTCCTTGGGGCTTTGGGAAGTAATAAGTAATAGGTAAGAAGTAATAAGTATTGCACCCCTGCCGCTTTTATGCTATAATGCACAAAGAGGCGGTGAGATTATGACTAAATTATATTTTAAAAAGATATTAGTTACGTTTGGTTTTATAGCCAATTACTTTTTATTAGTATTTATAATAGCGTTTGTTTGGAATTTAGTTTTAAGAAATACTTTTTCCGAATTGGTCTCTACCTTGATACACGCAATATTAGCACTTGTTTTGAATTTTGTAATTGTTTGCATAATGCGATATAAAAGTTTGCATTACGAAACAGATACATTAAATAATCTTACTTTTTTCAGCATAATTAAATCAAGAGATAACATAGTTCATACACTAGCAGTTATTTCTTTACTTCTGCCGTTTTTTGTGTCTATAGCGATAGTTGAAAACACACCTTTGCTGCCATTAGTTGTTGGGACAATGCTTTTACTATTGATATGTGGATTGTTATTTATGATAATAAATGCTTTAATGTGGAGTATAGTATTTAAGCTATTTATGTGTAAAAATATTTCAAAAACATAAAACAAGAAAAATAACGGTTTTCAGGCACATTTTATTCGTGTCATTAAGTTCAAACTACCCAAAAATCCCGTTCACGCAAGTGCGCGGGATTTTTACTTATTGCCTTTACGCGTGGGAATAAACCTACTGTTGATCTTACAGTTTTGATTGGTGAAAATTCAGCCGATTTAAAAGTTTTATCCCCCTTTTTTTTAGTGACGGTTTTTGTGGTATACTCAAAGTGCGAAACAAATACGCATTGTATTTGAATTGTTGTGTGTGTATTGACATCTTTTGTTGAATGCAGTATAATTTTGACAATAGGGTCAGTGTTTTTCTTTTTAAAAGGAGGCCAGAAAATTGACGGCTGTTGAGTTTTATGACCGCACTCCGATAGAAAACGTGATAAGTTCCATTACCACAGTTCCCGACAAGATAATATTTATAGGTGACGGCAAAACAATGCGGAAGTTTGATAAATCTTTCCGCAATTTTCTTGACAAACGCGGACTTGGAACCGAGGTTGTTTATAAAAGTGTCAACCGTCACGACCTTAACAATATTGTTGGGGTGCTTTCAGATATAATTGAGGAAGAGGACGAGTGCGTTTTTGACCTTACGGGCGGTGATGACCTTGCATTGGTTGCAATGGGTATTGTTTACCACAACTATAAGGATACTAAAAACATTCAGATGCAACGGTTTAACGTCCGCAACGGCGTTGTCACAGACTGCGATGATGACGGAACGGTTATTTACGACGGTGTTCCGCATATTTCGGTTGAAGAGAACATAATACTTCACGGAGGTTCGGTGAGAAGTCCTGAAAGTGATGCCCGTGTCAATAATTGGGACCTTACCGAAGATTTCAAGACCGATATTGAACTGATGTGGGAGATATGTCGAAGAAACCCAGGGCTTTGGAACACGCAGTTGAATGTACTTGCGGCGTTGGATGATTTTTCGTTTGAAAATTCGCTTGAGGTGTCGGTCGATGTTTCGGTGATTGAAGCTCATCTTGAAAATATCGGTGTGCCGTATGTTTCGGTGTTCGAGATGCTTATTGAACTTTATTCAAGCGAAGTTATTGCCGACCTTTTTGCCACCGAGGAGCACTTGTATTTTAGATATAAAAACCATCAGGTCAAAAAATGCCTTACCAAGGCGGGAAACATACTTGAACTTAAAGTTCTGGTTACGGCGGGTGACGTTACCGATAAATCGGGCGATCCTTATTATACCGATGCTTTAAGCGGTGTTTTTATTGATTGGGACGGTGACGAGCACGAGTTGGGTGATGAGGACAAGGATACTGAAAATGAAATAGATGTTATTCTCATGCGCGGTGTTGTGCCTGTGTTCATCTCCTGTAAAAACGGTCAGGTTGACGATGATGAGTTGTACAAACTTGATGCAGTTTCAAGGCGCTTTGGCTCGCAACACGTGAGACGGGTGCTTATAGCCACATATCTTGGAAAAAAGGCACAAAGTATGGATTATTTCAGACAACGCGCAAAGGATATGAACATAACACTTATTGAGGGTGTTCACGAACTTGAATATGAGGGTTTTGAACGCATGGTAAAAAATCTTTTGACGGTTTGATTATAATGAGGTGACTTTTAATGGAATGGTTAATCTTTTTTGTTCTTTCAGCAGCGTGTTTCGCGCTGTCGATACTCTGGGCAATAAAAAAAACACGGTCAAAGCATAAAATCGGCGATTTTTTGGATTGGACAAAAATTCTGTTTGCCGGAATTGCTGTGGCATCACTTCTTTTGCTTATTCCGATAAGCCTTAGTGATATTTCCAACGGCGGCAAGGTGTGGTGGGAGTATTTCCTTATTCCTATCCACAAAATGATAAAACTGTTTGTCGTTGATGCCGACCTGCCAGAAACAATTGCAGGCATTGCGGCATCTCAAAAATGGCTCAGGATAGCCTATTCAGGTCTGCTTTCGGTCTACTTTGTCCTCGCTCCTATTCTGACATTCAGTTTCGTGTTATCGTTTTTTAAAAACCTTTCGGCATACACCCAATATTTTACGCATTATAAGTCGGATGTGTTTATTTTCTCGGAACTTAATGAAAAGTCCTTGGCTTTGGCAAGGTCGCTCAGCAAGAATACCGCAAAGCACAGGTTCTTTGTGTTTACCGATGTTTTCACCAACGAAGATGATAAAAGTTATGAATTGGTTGAGCAAGCACTTGAACTTGGTGCGGTCTGCTTTAAAAAGGACATTAACTCGATTGATTTTTCGTTCCACGGAAAGAACAGTGAACTCAATTTTTTCACCATTGGTGAAAATCACGACGATAACGTGAGCCACGCTTTGAAACTTATCACAAAATTCAAAAGCCGTGATAACACGCACCTGTATGTATTTTCTACCGAGGTTGAGGCCGAAATGCTGTTGGCGGCTGCTTTCCACAAGCAGGATGATACCGAGCGCCGTATAAAGGTGCGCCGTGTCAATGAGGTTCAGTCGCTTGTTTTCAGAACCCTTTTTGAGCAGGGATTTGAAAAGATTTTTGAATCGGCCATTGACACTGATAAGGGGTATAAGGAAATTTCCGTTATGCTGACAGGTATGGGCCTCCACGGAACCGAAATGGCAAAAGCGCTTTCATGGTTCTGCCAGATGGACGGATACCAACTTGAAATAAACGCGTTTGATATGGCTCCCAATGCCGATTCAGTCTTTGCTTCCACCTGTCCCGGATTGATGGACCCCCAACTTAACGGACATTATGATATAGACGGTGAGCAAAGATGCAAGATAACCGTGCACAATAATCTCGATGTCAAGAGCAGTGAGTTTGACAGTGCTGTTGCCGCCCTACCGCCCGTTTCTTATGTTTTTGTCGCTTTGGGTGACGACGGTCTTAATATTGAAACTGCCGTCAAACTGAGAAGTCTGTTTAAAAAGATGGGAATAAAACCCGTTATTCAGGCGGTTGTTTATGATTCTGATAAATGTCACGCGCTTGACGGTATTACAAACTTCAAAGGTCAGCCGTTTGACATTGATTTTATCGGAGATTTGGAAACCTCATATTCAGAGGATGTTATACTTGATTCGGACGTAGAGGATTTGGCTTTGGAAAGGCACCTCAAATGGGGTGAGGAGGACGATTTCTGGAAATACGGATATAATTATAAATCCTCTGTTGCTTCGGCTATCCACACCAAAATGAAGAAAAAATGCGGCATTCCCGGTGTATTCAAGAAACCGTCGGAACGTTCTGAAGACGAACTCTGGAGTCTCAGAAAACTTGAGCATTGCCGTTGGAACGCATATATGCGTTCAGAGGGCTATGTTTATGCCCCTGTGCGTGATGATATGGCCAAAACGCACCACTGTCTTGTGCCGTTCGACATGTTGCCTTTAAAAGAGCAGGTAAAAGACGACGATTGATAAGAGAAAATGAATGTATTAAAAGAAAAACGGCCGATTAGTACAGCAGGGGTAGGCCCGATTTTTTGGTATGGATGCATTTCATTCATAAAAAAGAACGCTGTTATGTGTATCGCGTTTGTTGCGGCGGTTGTCACAAGTGTAATTGTACCGATTGACAAAGAGTATATAGGATATTTTGATTATAAAACATTAACCTGTCTGTTTTGTGTTCTGGCGGTTGTGTGTGCATTGAAAAATATGCGATTTTTCTATATGTTGGCAAGAAAGGTCGTTCAACTGTTTAAAATGCAAGGATGAGTGTCTTGGCACTTGTCTACATAACCTTTATCGGCTCGATGCTGATTGCCAATGATATGGCATTATTAACCTTTTTGCCGTTGGGTTATCTTGTGCTGACCACTACTAACAAGAATAAATATATGGCGTTCACATTTATAATGCAAAACATTGCAGCTAACCTTGGCGGAATGCTTACGCCGTTTGGCAATCCTCAGAATCTTTACCTTTACTCCAAGTTCGAAATCCCGAATTTGGAGTTTATGGCTATCATGGCACCGCCGTTTATTCTGTCGGTTTTGTTGATAACGGTGTGTTGTATTATATTTGTTAAGCCCGAACCACTTAGCCTTGATGATGAAAAAATCTCGCTTGACCCCAAGAGAACGGTGCTGTATCTTTTGCTTTTTGCACTGTCGATAGCCATAATTTTCAGGGGGATTCCGTATTGGATTGGCCTTATTATAATTCCTTCCGTTTTAATTTTTGTTGACTGCAAGGCACTTAAAATGGTGGATTATGGCCTTTTGTTCACCTTTGTGTTTTTCTTCATTTTTGCGGGGAATATGGCAAGGATAGACGCCGTCAGGGAACTTTTTTCAACATTGCTTGAAAAAAGTACGCTTTTGTTCAGCGTTGTTTCTTGCCAAATTATCAGTAATGTTCCGTCGGCCATTCTGCTTTCACAGTTTACGGGCAACTATGCCGATTTGCTTGTTGGTGTAAATATCGGCGGTGTGGGCACATTGATTTCATCATTGGCATGTCTTATCACATTCCGCGAATATACGAAAAACAATCCCGATAAAACGGGATATTATATCGGTATGTTTTCAATCTTTAATTTTGGATTTTTAATAGTACTTACCGGTTTTATGTTTGTTTTAAAACTTATATAAATCAAAAGAGACCTGACAAAACGGTTTAAGTATCAGGTCTTTTTGTTGCATAATTAACATTGGGGATTTTTATAAAGGAGTAAGGGTTATGGTGTTGAACAACGAAAACAACGGCTATAATTTTACCGAAATGTCAAGGTCGGTCAAGCGTGAAATGGATGAGAGATTCAAGAATCTTCATTCGGAGGAAGAGGTATGCACACTTATCGACGACTTTGTTACAGTGCCTGCCGACGGTAGGGGTGATATTGAACGCAGTATTGTACAAATTCTTGCCGAAAGCGATAAATACACGGGCTATTTTACGGCCAACAAAAATCAACTCCTTTGCGATGACAGAACAAGCGATGAAAAGGTTAGGAACGCAGCCCATGAGTATAGAAAATATGCCGCAAAACTCCCCAAGGACGATGATGTTGACGGTCTGTTTCTTGCCGAACTCTGCGATATGTTGCAAAACTTCCGCCCGTCTGTGGATTATATGGAACGCATTGTAAGGAGCCGTTTGAATGCACTTTGTCCGGAATTGTTGGGTGAAAACGATTCGGCACGCGTGCTCATTTTAAAGCAGTTTTTAATTTCTGTTGACTTCCCCAAGAATACCGAGCACTTTTCGCGTGCTTTTGCGGCCTTTGTGCTGGAAAAAATGGGTTGTGACCTTAAGGCAGGTAAGCAGTCAAGGGTTGCAACAGTGCAAGAAATTGCCAAATTGGATGACAGTGTCTTTGAAAAACTCTCCGAAATGCCCGAAAAAGGCAAGGATGCACAAAAGGATTTCAAAGAAAAATGGGAGTGGCTTATCTGGGCAGACGACCTTGCAAATGCTAATTTTGACAATCAGCATACCATACGCCGTAAGTTATATATTTTTGCCATAGTCTTCGGTATGACCTATAATACGGGCGCCGTTGATGAGGTGTTTGATGAGTCAAGCGATATTGAAAAGAATCTTTTCAGTGACTATTATTCGGACAACCTGCTTGACAGTATTCTGAACGGTGGCAAAAAAACGTCAGGACGTGACAAAGAACCTTCGGGTCACGGCATAAACTATAAGAATTTTGTTGAGGTAATATACCTTTATTATCTGCACAAAAACGGTCTTTCGACTAATGAGAAACTTTTACTCGCTGAAAAAATGATCAAGAAATGCGAGACCAATAATGCTGATGACATTGCGTTACAGGAGAAGAAACATTCGTCGAAAAGCACGCAGTATTATATGACACCGATTTTGTCGGGTGTTATGAATATGGATGAGGACGAGTTCTATCAGTTTATAAAGGAAAACTATATTCTTGGACAAAAGGGTGTCAACGTTATCCGCGTGGCAGAGAAAAATCTTTCGGCTGCCAGTGTTTACAACGGCCTTTTTGAGTGTTTGTCCCAGTTGGTTACCGAACTCTCAGACAGTTGCAGAGTGTCGAATGACGTTATATATTCGTTGCTTGAAAAGAAATATTATGAGGAAATCCGCTGTCAGGGTTGTTCAAGACGAAAAAAGGAAAACAGTGAAAAACTGTATAAAGAATGCCCTTATTATGAGCAAGATTGCCGAGGATTTTATGCTGAATATGTAACCGAATCGCGCAAGCCCGAGGAGTGGAGGAGAAGCATTCGCGAAAACATTGTGAAAGAAAATATTTTCCCTCTGCTTAAAAATCTTGCCGCGTTTGATACGGTCGAACTCTGCGATAATGAAGAATTCCGTGAACTTGTCAAAAAAATAGAGCACAAACTTAAAATCAAAGATAAACACAATATAAAAGAAGCCGTCGAGTCGACCTTTATGCCCGACGGTGATGTGAGTCAGTTTGTTACCCGAAGCAAGTTAATCGTGCTTTATTACTATGTCTTTGTGTTGACATATCGCGCAGAGGGTGCTTTGTCAAAACTTGATTTCAGTGGCTTCAAAGGATTTTATGATGAATTCTGTGAAGATTTTGAACTTTACATAGGTGACGATTCTTATTACGGTCTCAACACCTGCCTTATGGAGGCGGGTTATCAACCTGTTGACCCTAAAAATTTGTTTGATATGCTGATTATATTCATGGCATTCAAGAAGTATAAATTTGACAACTAATTTGCAGGAGTGAGCGTTATAAAACTCGTTTACAGCAATTCAACCGTTGGACGGTTTCACCGTGACAAAGGTATTCCCAATCAGGATGTCATAAAGTTTGTTGAAAGTGAAGACCTTACTGTAGCGGTGTTGGCAGACGGGGTTTCGTCTGCCGAAAACGGCGGTGATGGGGCTAAGACAGCCGTCAAAACGGTTGCCGAATTTCTGATGAGAAACGGCAACAGATTTATGTTGCTTGAAGTTGACACTGCCAAAACTATTATTATTAACGAGGTATTGATGGCATTGAAACAAAAGGCGGGAGACAGAGACATTGAAGAATTTGCCTCAACACTTTGTTTTGCGCTGTTCCAAAAATCGAGCAAAAAAGTGATGCTTTTCAGTTTGGGTGACAGTAATATCTATCTGTTTTCTGAAAAAGCGTGTGAACTTTTTTACTCGAACAACCGTGGCGACACGAGGTTTACAGTTTCTGAGGATGCCGAAAGTTTCGCAAATTTGACAACATTTTCTGCTGAAAACTGTTTTGGAGTTATGCTTTGTTCTGACGGTGCATGGAGGTCGATGTACCAAAACGGTTCGATGTTGCCGTTTCTTGTAAAATCGTCCAAAACGGCTGATTTTGATGTGTTCTGTCAACATTTTGAAAACCAAAACTGTGATGATGATTCCAGTGTTTTAATGATGTCTTTTTAAGGGGGTGCTGTAATGCCAACCGATAACCGACAGTTTTTGTTGCACGGGGACACCATTGTGCTCAATAAAATAAATATGCGTACAGGCAAGACCGTTTCAGGGGAATCTGTGGAGTTTACCGTCCTTTCCAAAATTGGTGAGGGCGGGTCTTCGGTTTGCTATGAGGCCTGTTGTGATAGCGATGGTACTCATGGAAGACTGAAAGAATTTTACCCTGTTGATATGCCTGAAAAAGGGGTGGTTTTTTCAATCGAACGCGGTCGGCGCAACCAACTGACCACTCTCATTTATGCCGACAGTACAACCAAAGCATACCAGACGGCGCGTGAGGATTTTAAAAACGCTTATTGCAGTTTGGCAAAGGCCCAAAACCTTGAGTTTGGCGCAGTTCTTAACAATTACATCCCACCGTTTGAACTTTATGAAGGCATTCCGTGTGAGGGCTCCGAATTCAAGAGTATTTATGTTTGGACAAGACATGACAAACGAATAAAACCGTTTGACCGTTATATTGCCGATGTTAGGGCAGATCTTGAAAAAGGAAAAAATTTCGAACGCCACCTTTTTAATATTCTGAATTCAGTTCTCACACTTGCAAAATGTGTGCGCGCGCTTCACACCGCAGACCTTTTGCATATGGACATTAAGCCGGCCAACTTCGGAGTAGCATTGGACGAAAACGGCTCGGTTGACTCAAGTAACATTTCGCTTTTTGATGTCAATACTGTCTATTCTGCCAACAGCGGTTTTACCCACACGGCAGGCACCGTTGGATTCAGGGCACCTGAGGTGGCGTTTGGACGCGGTGGCAGTCGGTCGGACATTTATTCAATCGGCGCAACCCTTTTTAATGCGATTTTTGTGTGGGACGGCGGTGACGGTATTTACCGCGACGAGTATTACCAAAGACTCGAAAGTCTTGTCAGCAACGCAGTCATTTTAAAGAGTTCTGACAGAAATTCAAATTCTGCACTGCACGATATACTTGTAAGAATTTTTAAAATGAGTCTTGCGCATCACCCCGACAAGCGTTATAAGGCTTGTTCGTATCTCGTTGACGACCTTGCCAAGGCGCGTGCATTTTTGTTGCCGTTTGAGGTAAAAAACGCTTTGACCGAGTTGGGGAAGGAGATAAGGATTGTCAATATTGAGGAACATCTTGACTCAGATATAAAAGCGGGTGCTTTGGGCGCGGTTCAAAGGCTTTTATATGAGCATCCGTTGTACAATTTCTCACAAAACGGTGAGATAAAAGTCTTGGTTTTAGGCGGCGGTACATACGCTCAAAGATTTATCGACGCTGCGTTTGCAGTTGCCCAAAATAACGGTTGCCGTCCTTCTGTAACGGTGGTTTCGGACAATATTGAGACCGACCGTGACCGTTATTTATGTTCAAGACCCGCATTTTCAAAGTTCTTTACGGTAGACGGCATCTTACCCGAAAAAATTTCGCTTGGTGAGATTGAGTTTCTACCAACATTTAAAGGACAAAAATTCAGCTACAGTGACAGGACACTCAATCTTACATTGCTTAAGGCAATCAAGCAAAAAGTGAAGGGCTTTTCATATTGCTTTATTGCTCTGGGCGATGACCGACTTAACGGTACGGTTGCCGAAAACTGCCGTATGTGTGACGGTCTGCTTTCGGATTGTTGCGGTGTACATTTTGTTCAGTATAAACATACAGGCGAAGTTGAAAACTGTCACCCCGTATATGTTAATGACGTGATATCATTCTCGGACGAGTATGACGAACTGAAAAGAATGGCCTTTAACTGTCATTGTCTATGGAATGGCTCGTTGAATATCGGTATTAAGAAGTTGAGGGCCGAATTTATGAAGCCTTACAACTTCAGTTCAAGTTTAAGCAATGTCTTGTCGGTGAAATACAAACTTCACAGCGTGGGAATTGATGATACCGTTGATAAATACGAGGCCGCCAGACGGTTTTTTGAGGTGTTGGAAAATGACAGTGAAACCGTTGACCGTCTTGCAATGTTTGAACACCGCAGATGGCTTGTTGAATCGGTGTGCAACGGGTGGGATACACTGACCGACTATACAACGCTCGGCAACGATACCCGTGACCGCAGGAAAAGACTGCACCCGTGTGTTGTTTCAAGCAAGGCCGGGCGTGTTTTAAACTCAAAGGAATGGTTATCTGATGACCACAAGAAGTGGGATAACGCTAGTGACGGCGAACTCGCCCAATTAGATGAACTTGACCGCGTTTCGGTTGTGATGCACCGCCACTTTAAGGCTGAGGCCGAAAAGAGGTTAAAGGTGTCTAATTATAAGACCGATATTGAGCAGATACGTTTTGCATTAAGAGGTCATACAAAGGCTTTAAAGGCTTTTGAGCAGTTCGTGTTATGTATTAACGGGGTTGCTGACAGAAGAAAGCGTCAGGTCAGATTATATGCTCATTACCGTGATGTTTTCAAAAAAGAGTTGAAAAGACTTACTCCCGCCGTAGCACAAAGTGTTGCCAACAATCTTGAAGCAGTGGAAGATACTTTTTATCCTGTTTTGCAAAGTCTTAAGTATACCGATTACAAAATGTTTGACAGCACCTTGGTTGAGGGTGTTCCGTTTATTCTCACGCACAGTACCGATATTTGCCTTGTACTGCCCGTTGAGGTCCCCGATGTATCTTATCCGTCTGCGCAAAACAAATGGTTTGACCTTGTGTCACCTATAATCGCCGTTGACCCAAAGACGGTTACGTTTGTGGTTGATGCGCAATCGGTAAACCAAACAAAAGCCTTATTAAATGGGTTGTTATATGTTGTGAAAACGGCGGATATCCGTAATCTGCAAGCAAAATTCAATGTATTGTTTCTTGATTGCGCACATTTTTGTGCTGACAGTGTTCAACTGAAACACGATTTAAAGCAAATGTCTCAAAGGTTTGGCAATATTGAATTCCTGCAGGATTGTAGTAAAAACAGTCTGGAACGGTATTTCGCAGACGGCAAAAAGCCCAGAATTGCTTTAAGGGAATGCGACGGTTCTGCGTTTGCGAAGTTAAAGTCGGCACGGGTTTTGGAACTGTTGCCGAAGTTCAGGTTTTGCTCGGATGACAAGAGGTTTGTCACAGACAAGGAATGCGATTATCTCACATATATTGACCGCGGTCAGTGTTTGAAATCGGATGATATGCAAAACGTTAAAGTAACCGATACATCAGATAACGGATTTTGCATTGATTACGAATACTTTTGGAATATCTTCAGCAGATTTGCAGATTCTAAGACCAAAAGTAACGCATGGTGTTTCTTATGTGATGCTTTGAAACAGCATACCGAAAAAGCGGACACCTTGTTTGAATTCAGTGTCAGCGACCCCAATTCAACTCAGGAGTTTTTTGTCCCGATGCACTCAAGTGAAAAGATTGAAAGTTTGCTTGTGCACCTCGGTGAAACCGTGCCGTCGGCTATTTGTTCGTATGCGTTCCAACCGTGCAGTCCTTCGGTTCTCAAACTTAAAATATCGGGCAATGTAGGGGTTATACAAGGTTTGAAAAAACTTGCGTCGGTGCAACATCTTCTTTTTGGCGCGCAATCGGCACGTGCTGTATCAGATGGCAAAACAGTCAAGGTTTTTGGCTCGTCACTCGCTGTTAAAGGGTTCAAACTTGATTCAGACAGCAGTGAACGTGAACTGGCTGACAGGGCTTTGAAAACACTGGAAAAATTGGCTTTGGACGGTTATATACTGAACCTTGAAAGTGACACAGAGGGTATTAATTTCTGTTTCCCGTCACTCAGCGAAAAACTGATGCTTACCAATTCTGAACTTGTTTTGGGACTTTCAGTTTGCCGAGGCGCTTTGGAATCGGGCCGTTTTGACGATGTTATCGGTGTTTTTGATACCGAAACGCACAAGTCGACAAGGGAATTCCCGTTTGACACCATACTTATAAAGGGTTTCCGCTCACTGATAATTGAATGCAGTGTTGAAGGTCTTTGTGAGTCTGTTTATGAAAAACTGCTCAACACACACCGCAATATCGGCATCAACGCAACACCTGTATTTGTTTGTGCCAACCGCAACGACAATGATAACCGCTTGGTTGAAAAATATAACACATTGGGTGTTGTCACAGTTTTTGCAGACAATGACGATGTTAAAAACGGTGCCATTTTTGAAAACCTTGAACGGCTTATTGAACAGTAGGGGAATTTTGAAAAATAAGAAGACGTTTTGTTTGTAAAAGGTGAATAAATGATTTAATCGGCTGACAGTTTAAACGCTGTTAGCCTTTTATTTTGTTTAAAAACACTTGACGAAACACAAGATATGGTATATAATTTGATAGATAATGGATAAATTATGCAATGATACAAGAATGTAAATTATAATGTATAAGGATGGTAAAGATATGGCTAAAAAGCCTGAGTACGGTAATGAAAGCATTTCGTCTTTAAAGGGCGCAGACCGTGTGCGAAAGAGACCCGCGGTAATATTTGGCTCAAACGATATTATCGGTTGCGAGCATTCTGTTTTTGAAATCATTTCAAACTCTATTGACGAAGCCCGTGAAGGTCACGGCAAAAGAATCGTTGTCACCCGTTATGCAGATCATTCCATTGAGGTGCAGGATTTTGGACGAGGCGCACCGGTTGATTTCAATACTAAAGAAAACTGCTTTAACTGGGAACTTCTTTACTGTGAAATGTATGCAGGCGGAAAGTACGACACTGCCGACGGAGACAGTTATGAGTTTTCTTTGGGTATGAACGGTCTTGGACTTTGCTCAACCCAGTATTCTTCGGAATATATGGATGTTGAAATAAAGCGTGACGGTTATATTTATAATCTTCATTTTGAAAAGGGAGAGAATGTCGGCGGACTGAAAAAAGAGCCTTATTCGGGTAAAGATACCGGCACCAAAACACGTTGGAAACCCGATACAAAGGTTTTTACCGATATAGATATTCCGCTTGAGTATTATCTTGATATACTAAGGCGTCAGGCGATTGCCAATGACAATATTACAATGGTGTTGCGTAACCAGATTGGGAACGGCAATAAGTTTGAAACCTATGAATTCTGCTATCCTGCAGGCATCAAAGATTATGTTGCCGAGGTTGTGGGCGATAAGGGACTCACTCCGATGCAGTTCTGGCAGACCGAAAAAAAGGGTCGCGACCGTGAAGATTTGCCTGACTATAAGGTTAAGGTCAGCGCGGCGGTATGTTTCTCAAACCGAGTTCAACTCAAAGAGTATTATCACAACTCAAGTTGGCTTGAACTTGGCGGTTCGCCCGACCGTGCAGTCAAGAACGCTTTTGTTTATCAGATTGACAAATATATCAAGGATAACAACAAATATTCCAAAAATGAGTCCAAGATAACCTTTCAGGATGTTGAGGAATGCTTGGTCTTGTGTACTTCGGGTTTTTCCACAGCGTCAATGACGTCATACGCAAACCAGACCAAAAAAGCGGTTACCAACAAATTTATTGGTGACGCAATGACTGACTTTTTCCGTCATCAACTTGAGGTTTATTTTATCGAGAATAAGGACGATGCCGAGAAAATCGTCAATCAGGTGCTTATTAACAAACGTAGCCGTGAGAGGTCTGAACGAGAGCGTCTTAACATCAAAAA
This sequence comes from Acutalibacteraceae bacterium, assembly GCA_045587185.1. Lineage (GTDB taxonomy): Bacteria > Bacillota > Clostridia > Oscillospirales > Acutalibacteraceae > UMGS172. Next base: position 14,923 of record JAZNBS010000023.1, on the reverse strand, counting down.
GACGTTATCAACAGGCAATGACTTACTGAGCCGAATTGAAAAATTCGTTGACTGCCGTTCAAAAGACCCCAAAGAGCGCGAACTGTTTATTGTTGAGGGTGACTCGGCCTTGGGTTCGGTCAAGATGGCAAGAAATGCAGAATTTCAGGCTGTTATTCCCGTTCGCGGTAAAATACTCAACTGCCTTAAGGCCGAATATGAGCGTATCTTCAAGTCGGAGATAATCACTAATCTTATCAAAGTTTTGGGGTGCGGTGTTGAGGTCAAGTCCAAGGCAAATAAGGATATCTCTAACTTTAATCTTGACGCTTTGCGTTGGAATAAGGTCATTATCTGTACCGATGCTGACGAAGACGGTTTCCAGATAAGAACGCTTATCCTCACTATGATATACCGCCTTGTGCCGACATTGATTGAGGCAGGCAAGGTTTATATTGCCGAAACACCTCTTTATGAAATAACCACCAAGGAAAAGACCTATTTTGCCTATGACGAAAGAGAAAAGGCAGAAATTATGGCCAATATGGTGGGGGACAATAAGTGTACCGTTCAGCGTTCAAAAGGTCTTGGTGAAAACCAAGCCGATATGATGAGCCTCACCACAATGAATCCCGATACAAGACGGCTTATCAAAGTAAGTCCCGAGGATGCCGAGGCAACTGCACATATGTTCGACATACTTTTGGGTGACAATATTGACGGACGTAAGGAAATTATCACCGAAAAGGGATATATGTATATCGCCAACGCGGATTTGAGTTAATGCCGATTTTGTGTGATTAAAGAAATTGATAAGGAGTAAAAATATGCCTCCGAAAAAGAAGAAACAACAGGAAATAAAGCCTTCGGCACCTATTGCCAATGCCTATATTGCAGGCGCAGGTTTGGTTGTTGAACAGCCTATAACCGAAACGCTTGAGACCAATTATATGCCTTATGCGATGAGTGTTATTCTGTCCCGCGCTATACCGGAGATTGACGGTTTCAAGCCATCGCACAGAAAACTACTGTATACAATGTACAATATGGGCCTTTTGAAAGGACCTAAAACCAAATCTGCCAACATCGCAGGTCAGACAATGCGTCTGAATCCTCACGGTGATGCTGCAATTTATGAAACAATGGTCCGACTTACTGAGGGTAACGAGGCATTACTTCACCCGTATGTTGAGTCTAAGGGTAATATGGGCAAAGCCTATTCGCGTGATATGGCTTATGCCGCATCGCGTTATACCGAAGCAAAGTTGGCACCTATTGCTGCCGAACTGTTTAACGATATTGACCGAGATACCGTTGATATGGTTGACAACTATGACGCAACCATGTTGGAACCGACACTTTTTCCGGTGTCATTCCCGTCGGTTTTGGTTAATGCCAACACGGGTATTGCCGTTGGTATGGCAAGTTCCATATGTCCGTTTAACCTTGCCGAGGTATGCAAAACCGAGATAGAGTTCATCAAGGATGAGGATATTAACGTTGCAGATTACCTTACGGCACCGGATTTCCCCGGTGGCGGCGAACTGCTATATGACCGTGCAGAAATCGAAAATGTATACCGTACGGGCCGCGGAAGCATCAAGGTAAGGGGCGTTTATAACTATGATAAATCGGCCAACTGTATTGATATAACACAGATTCCGCCGACCACCACCATTGAGGCTATTATCGAAAAAATAATAGACCTTGTTAAACTCAAAAAAATAACCGAGATTAACGATGTCCGTGACGAGACCGACCTTAACGGCCTGAAAATTACTATTGACCTAAAACGAGGTGTTGACCCCGAGAAGTTTATGCAAAAGGTCTTCAAAATGACCCCGTTGCAGGATAATTTCTCTTGCAACTTTAATATTCTTGTCGGCAACACCCCAAAGGTAATGGGTGTTAAAGAGATACTGACCGAGTGGACGGCATTCAGGGAAGAATGTGTTAAACGCAGAGTCTATTTTAACCTCGCCAAAGCCAAGGAAAAGTATCACCTTTTGAAAGGCTTGCAAAAAATACTGCTCGACATTGATAAGGCGATTAAAATTGTACGCGAAACCGCCGAGGAAAAGGACGTTGTGCCCAACTTGATGATTGGGTTCGGTATTGATGAGGTTCAGGCCGAATATGTTGCCGAAATCAAACTCCGTCATTTGAACCGCGAGTATATTTTAAAGCGTTTGGAGGATGTTGAGGCACTCGAAAAAGAAATTGCCGACCTTGAGGATATTCTGAAATCCCGCAGAAGGGTTATGAATATTATCATAAAAGAACTTGAAGAGGTTGCCAAAAAATACGGTCAGGAAAGAAAAACCAAGATAATTTCCGCCGAAGAGAACAAGATAGAGATTGAGGAAGAAAAGGTACCCGATTATCCTGTAACGCTGTTTTTTACTAAGGACGGTTACTTTAAGAAGATAACACCGCAGTCACTCAGAATGAGCGGTGAACACAAACTTAAAGAAGGTGACGAGATAGTCACCACCGTTGAAACAACCAATGCCACCGAGTTGTTGTTCTTTACTGATAAATGTCAGGTCTATAAGTCAAGGACCAACGATTTTGAGGACACCAAGGCGAGCGTTTTGGGTGATTACGTACCGTCGAAACTTGATTTTGATGAGGGCGAAAAGCCCGTTGCGATGATAGTCACCACCGATTACACGGGTTTTATGATGTTCTTCTTCTCTAACGGACGGGTTTCAAAGGTTGCACTTTCGGCTTATGCCACCAAGACTAACCGTAAAAAACTTATTTCGGCATATAGCGACAAGTTTGAACTTTGTCAGATAATGCATATAAAGGAAGATACCGAACTGTTGCTCAAGTCATCGAACGGCAGAATGTTGTTGCTTCACACAGGCGCTTTGCAGGTTAAGGCTACCAAGGATAATGGCGGTGTAGCCGTTATGACTCAGAAAAAGGGTCAGCGTCTGTTTGAGGTTGTGCCGTATCGGGACGGTATGTTCCAAAAACCCCACCGTTACAGAACAAGGACTCTGCCTGCCGCGGGAAGCCTTCCTTCAGCCGAAGAACAGGGTGAACAGTTGAAACTGTAAAAAACAAATGCACTCCGAATGTTTTCGGAGTGCAGGTCAGTCTGAATGCAAGCGTTTAATTCATACTGACGATGTTATTTTGTGTCACACTTTTAAAAATAACAAAGGAAAATACTGTAATAGTTGACTTTTTAAAAGATTTGATATATCATATATAAACTTAAAAGTTAATTCAATAGTTTTCCGAAAGGACTTGAAGTAATGAAGAAAGAACTTGAAAAGGTCTATAATCCGTCCGCAGTTGAGGACAGGACTTATGACTTCTGGCTTAAAGGAAAATATTTTCACGCAGAGGTTGATCAGAAAAAACAGCCTTATACCATCGTGATTCCGCCACCCAACATCACGGGTCAACTTCATATGGGACACGCTTTGGATGAGACCCTGCAGGATATTCTCATCCGTTGGAAGAGAATGCAGGGCTATTCTGCACTTTGGCTTCCCGGTACAGACCACGCATCCATTGCAACCGAGGCTAAAATCGTTGAAGCAATGCGTAAAGAGGGTGTTTCAAAAGATGACCTCGGACGTGACGGATTTTTGGAGCGCGCTTGGGCATGGAAAGAGAAGTTCGGGGGCAGAATTATCGAGCAGTTGAAGAAACTCGGTACATCCTGTGACTGGGAAAGAGAAAGATTTACCCTTGATGAGGGTTGTTCAAAGGCTGTTCGTGAGGTTTTTGTACGTCTTTATGAAAAGGGGCTTATCTACCGCGGTGAGCGTATTATCAACTGGTGTCCCCATTGTTTGACTTCAATTTCGGATGCTGAGGTTGATTATTCGGAAAAGGACGGCAACTTCTGGCATTTGCGTTACCCCATTACCGACGGTAGCGGGTATATCGAACTTGCCACCACCCGTCCCGAAACACTTCTCGGTGATACCGCTGTTGCGGTTCATCCCGATGATGAGCGTTATAAGGACATTATCGGCAAGACCGTAACCTTACCGCTTGTGGGACGTGAGATTCCCGTTGTTGCCGATACCTATGTTGAAATGGACTTCGGTACGGGCGTTGTTAAGATTACCCCTGCACACGACCCGAATGACTTCGAGGTGGGACTGCGTCACAACCTTGAGGTTATCAATGTTATGACCGACGATGCTCATATCAATGAACTTGGCGGTAAATATTGCGGTATGGACCGTTATGAGGCAAGAAAGGCAATAGTTGCCGATCTTGAAGAGGGCGGATTCCTTGTCAAGGTCGAGCCAATGAAGCACAATGTTGGCTCTTGCTACCGTTGCTCTACCGTTGTTGAGCCTCGCATTTCCAAGCAGTGGTTTGTTAAGATGCAACCTTTGGCCGAGCCTGCTATTGACGTTGTAAAAAAAGGTGAGATTAAACTTATTCCTTCTCGTTTTGAAAAAACCTATTACAACTGGATGGAGAATATTAAAGACTGGTGTATCTCCCGTCAACTTTGGTGGGGTCACAGAATCCCTGCATGGTATTGTGACGATTGCGGCGAAATGACCGTAAGCCGTGCCGATATTGATGTGTGCCCCAAGTGTGGCGGTAAGGTAAGAATGGATGAAGATACCCTTGATACGTGGTTCTCATCGGCTCTTTGGCCTTTCTCGACCCTTGGCTGGCCAGACAATACCCTTGACCTTAAATATTTCTATCCCACAAGCACCCTTGTCACGGGTTATGATATTATCTTCTTCTGGGTTGCGCGTATGATTTTCTCGGGTCTTGAGTATACAGGAAAAGCACCGTTCAACACCGTCCTGTTCCACGGTATTGTGCGTGATGCTCAGGGCAGAAAGATGTCCAAGTCTCTGGGCAACGGTATTGACCCGTTGGAGGAAATTGAAAAGTACGGCGCCGACGCTTTGCGTTTTACTCTTGCTACAGGTAACACCCCCGGTAATGATATGAGATATTCTGCCGAGCGTGTTGAGGCAAGCCGTAACTTTGCCAACAAACTTTGGAACGCTGCACGTTTTGTTTTGATGAATCTTAACGATGACGAGCCCGCACCCTATATCCCCGAAGACCTTGAACTTGAGGATAAATGGGTACTTTCCAAATTCAATAATGTTGTTAAAGAGGTTACCGAAAATCTTGACAAGTTTGAGATTGGACTTGCGGTTTCAAAACTGTATGACTTTATATGGGATGTATACTGTGACTGGTATATTGAACTTTGTAAGGTCCGTCTTAACGGTGACGATGCCCAAAAGGCATCCACTGCAAGAGGTGTTCTTGTATACGTGCTTTCCAACACGTTGAAGTTGTTGCATCCCTTTATGCCGTTCATCACAGAGGAAATCTGGCAGGCTTTGCCTCACGAGGGTGAGACAATTATGGTTTCAAGTTGGCCCACCGCCTCTGAGTGCCTTGATTTCTCGGCAGAAGAGGTTCAGTTTGAAAAGGTTATGGATGTTATCAAGGCTGTGCGTAATCGCCGTGCCGAAATGAATGTACCTCCCTCTAAAAAGGCAAAACTTTACATCAGCACCGAGGAAAAGGACACCTTTAATAAGTGCGCGGTATTTATGAGCCGTCTTGCCTCGGCTTCCGATGTCGAAGTTGTTGATAATGTTGATGTTGAGGGTGCAGTCCGTGTTGTAACCACCGATGCAGTTGTTCAGATTCCTATAACAGAGTTGGTTGACTTTACAAAAGAACTTGAACGTCTTAACAAGGAACTTGCCGCCGCTGAGAAGGATAGAGACTTCCTTGGAGCAAAACTTAACAATGAAGCATTTGTTTCCAAGGCGCCTGCACAGGTTGTTGAGGCACAGCGTGAGTCTTACAAAAAGGCGGTTGATAAGATAACCCTTTTGGAGGCCAGCATTGCCGACATCAAGGCAAAAATGTAATTGATATTTTGTTTGAAGCTGACGTAGGGGCGAACTGCGTTCGCCCGCGGGCGTTCGCAGAACGCCCCTACGATTTTTAATGAGGAAACTGATGAATTATACCGAATGTTTAAACTACATACATTCTCTTATGAGGTTTGGGTCAAGACCTGGTCTTGACCGCATTTCTGACCTTTTGCACCGCTTGGGCGACCCTCAGGAAAAACTTAATATAATCCATGTTGCGGGTACCAACGGCAAAGGCTCAACCTGTACCTTTTTGAGCAATATACTGCGCGCATCGGGCAAGAAAACCGGACTTTATATTTCGCCGTTTGTCACTGCTTTCAACGAACGTATACAGATAAACGGTCAACCGATCTCCGACAAAGACCTTGCCGTTTACACCGAAAAAGTAAAAGCGGTTGTGGACATAAGTTTTGATGACAGTTGTCCCATAACCGAGTTTGAGTTTATAACCGCAGTGGCATTCCTCTATTTTTTGGAGCAGGGGTGCGATGCCGTTGTATTGGAAGTTGGCCTTGGCGGTAGGTTGGATGCCACCAACACCATTTCCAAGCCCAAAGTATCGGTTATTGCCAGAATAGCCCTTGACCACACATCAATTTTGGGCAATACCGAAGAGAAAATCGCTTTTGAAAAATGCGGTATCATAAAAAAGGGATGTCCTGTTGTTACTACTGCCGATAATAGCGAAGGGGCTTTAAATGTTATCCGAAATACCGCCAAAGAGCGCGGTTGTGAACTTGAAATCAGCAACCGTAACGATGCGGTCATTTTGTCGGCCGATATTTTCGGAAGTCATATTTTGTGGCAGGGACAAGATTACTGTATTTCACTCCCAGGTCAACATCAGATAAGCAACGCTTTGAATGCCGTGACGGCCGTAAAGATTGCCTTCCCGAAAATAACGGTACAAGAAATAAAGCAAGGTTTGAGTACCACCGTTTTCCCCGCAAGGTGTGAGGTTGTATCAAAGCAACCGCTTGTTATTTTGGACGGTTCGCACAACCCCAACGGAACGGGCGCTTTGGCAGAACTTCTGGACAAAACAGGGGTGACAAATGCCACCGCAATCGTCGGGTTTATGGCCGATAAGGATGTTTCGGACGCTTTGAATCTGCTAAAAGGCAAGTTTAGGAGAATGATAGCCGTCAAGGTTCAGTCAAACCCGCGCACAATGACGGCCGAAGAACTCAAAACCGTGTGCCAATCAATATGTGACGACGTGGTTGTGGCAAATAACTATGAGGAAGCCATAAATATCGCCAAAACCGATGACCAAATCGTGGTTTTCGGCTCTCTGTATCTTGCAGGGGATATAAGACCCTTGTTGCCCGAACATTTTCAGACAAAAAACAATTAAATAATTGCACAGACTGTGACAAATTTTTCAAAAACCATCCGCTATCATAATAGATAGCGGATTTTTTATGCTTGGAGGAGTTATATGTCAGTAAAAATTACGGTCAGCGGTGAGGTTGTCACCGCTTATCTTGACGGGGAGATAGACCACCATACTGCAAGTGTTATGCGAAACGAGATTGATGCGGCGGTTGAAAAAAATATCCCCACGATGCTTGTGTTGGATTTCAGGGATGTGAGTTTTATGGACAGTTCGGGGATTGGTCTTGTTATGGGGCGGTATAAGGTGCTGAAACCCTTGGGAGCCGAACTTCACGTCACCAACACATCGCCACATATAGGCAAGGTTATGAAACTGGCAGGGCTTGACCGATTGGCAAAAATGGATAAATAGGAGTGAAAATATGAAAGACGAAGTAAAGATTGTAATTCCGTCAAGGTCACAGAATGAAAGTTTTGCACGTGTGGCAGTCGGAGCCTTTGTTGCACGGCTTGACCCAACACTGGACGAATTAAATGACATAAAAACCGCAGTATCAGAGGCGGTTACCAACTGCATTGTACACGCATATAAAGAAACAATCGGGCTTATCTACATAACGGTCAGCGCCGACGGTGAAACGGTCAAAGTAAGAATTCGTGACCGTGGTTGCGGAATTGCCGACATAAAAAAGGCAAAGGAACCGCTTTTCACCACCGGTGGAGAAGAACGCGCAGGTCTTGGGTTTGCGGTTATGGAAAGTTTTACCGATAAACTCACGGTGCGTTCAGCGGTGGGCAAGGGAACCACCATAACAATGCAGAAGAAGATAAGCGCAAAATATGACAGAAAGAAATGAATTTATTGCTAAGAATTTAGGCTTGGTGCATTCGTGCTGTGGAAAGTTTAAGGGCAGAGGTATCGAATATGATGACCTTTTTCAGGCAGGGTGTATGGGGCTTATCAAAGCAACCGAAGGTTTTGATGAGTCACGGGGATTGATGTTTTCAACATATGCTGTGCCCGTTATCTTGGGTGAGATAAAGCGGATGTTCCGCGACGGCGGTAGTGTTAAGGTCGGCAGAACTTTAAAGGAGTTATCCTTAAAGGTCGTGCGTGAAAACGAACGGCTTTCAAAAGTTCTGGGCAGGGAACCTACCGTGAACGAAATTGCCGACAGTCTTAAAGTGACTCCTGAAGGCGTTTCAGAGGCCTTGTGCGCCGCACAACCCACGATGTCACTGACCGTGGAAAACGAGGACGGAATCAGCGAATATGATATTGCGGTCGAGGGAGAAAACGAAAAGTTACTTGAGCATATTTCGCTGAAAGAGGTTTTGGCAACCCTACCCGACAACGACCGTGAACTGATAATTTTAAGGTATTACAAATCAAAAACCCAGACCGAAACGGCATCGCTGCTTGGAATGACTCAGGTACAGGTTTCACGCAGAGAAAGGGTTATTCTATCAAAAATGCGACAGATGTTGGCGTAAAGGAGGCTTACCGCCTCCTTTTTTCATAGTTTTACTTGAAATTCACTTTTGATTTGGTATAATACATTTAACAAGCAACAGAAGGTGAAGGGTATGAAGAAGTTTTTGATAGTTGTGGATATGCAAAAGGACTTTGTTGACGGCGCTTTGGGAACGCCCGAGGCTGTTAAAATTGTGCCTGATGTTGTTGAAAAGATAGATTCTTTTGACGGTGAAATAGTTGTGACCTATGACACACATTTTGACAATTATATGGAAACATCTGAGGGCAAAAATCTTCCCGTACCTCACTGCATAAAGGGTACCGACGGTTGGACGCTTGATGACAATGTTCAACAGGCCTTAAACAACAAAAAATTCACTTCGGTTGAAAAGCCAACTTTCGGTTCTGTAAAACTGCCTGAAATTATAACGAAAATGGCAGGGAACGAGGAATTTTCAGTTGAACTTATCGGACTTTGCACGGATATATGCGTGGTTTCAAACGCTTTATTGCTTAAATCCAGTTTCCCCGAAGCTCAAATTTCGGTGGATTCAAAATGTTGCGCAGGTGTTACGGTTAATAGCCATAATGCGTCACTGTGTACAATGAAAATGTGTCATATAGACGTAAAGTGAGGGAAAACTATGTATAATTTTAATGCCAAAAAAGTAAAAGATGAATGTGTTGAATGGATAAGGCGGTTTTTCCGCGAAAACGGACCCGACTGCAATGCAGTTTTGGGCATTTCGGGGGGTAAGGACTCATCGGTGGCCGCCGCACTGTGTGTTGAGGCATTGGGTAAAGACCGTGTTATCGGTGTTATGATGCCTTGCGGAGTTCAGCACGATATTGATATGGCCCAACTGCTTGTAAACCACCTTGGTATAAGGCATTATGTTGTTAATATTAAGAATGCGGTTGAGGGTCTCACAGACAGTTTCCCGTTTGAACTGTCAAATCAGAGCAAGATAAATCTGCCGCCAAGAATCAGAATGGCAACCGTTTATGCTGTTTCACAATGTTTTAACGGACGTGTGGTAAATACCTGCAATCTGTCCGAGGATTGGGTCGGTTATTCTACACGCTACGGTGACGCGGCAGGGGATTTCAGTCCAATGTCCAACCTCACAGTACAGGAGGTTAAAGCAATCGGCCGTGAATTGGGGTTGCCCGATGTGTTGGTGGACAAGGTGCCTATTGACGGGCTTTGCGGTAAGACCGACGAGGATAACCTTGGGTTTACCTACGCAGAACTTGACCGATATATCCGCGAGGGTATTATCGACGACCCTGAGAAAAAGGCCATAATCGACCGCAAGCATAAAATGAATCTTTTCAAATTACAACTTATGCCAAGTTTCAAGCCAAATATATAACAAACTGCCGACAGAGGCAACTCTGTCGGCAGTTTTACTATAGAAATAAACAAGTACTTATTACGCAAAGCACTACGGCTATTGTACATTTTACAGTAAACTTTTCTCCAAAGAAAATTCTTGCGGCTATTGCAGTAAAGACAACGGTGCCTCCTGTTATTATCGGGTATAGAACGGTGGCAGGTACCTTGACGGCACATATAAGCTGCAACATATACGCTATTCCTGTGATGAGGGCTGTGCCAAAAAATATTAATGCAAATAATAATAATTTGGTTTTGCTTGTGCTTGACTTTTCAGGCACTGGATGTTTTGTTTTACCAAACGGAAAACATAAATAACCGCCACACAAGAGTATTTTAGCTAAAGAAGTCAGTATAATAAAGTCTATGGTTGATACAGCCGACGGACTAAGTGCATATTCCTTAGAAAAAATGCTGAGGCATCCCGAAAGCACAAAAACCGTAATGCAAAGGGCGGTGCATTTAAAGGATAATTTTTGACCGTCGAAATTTATAATTAGAATCGACAAAATCATTATTGCTGCATGCAATAATCTTTTGTCGGGAGAACTTTCTGAAATAGATAAATACTGTAAAATTTTTAGGGCTTTAGAATTGGTCAAAAGTGGAGCGTACAGCAAAAACGAATCTCAAAATATATTACCTGATGAAATCAGTCTTGCACTTGAGTTTATCGATCGGCATTTTTTTGAGGATATAACAGTTGCTGATGTTGCACGTGCAGCATTCGTAAGTGAGAGCACATTTACGAGAAAATTCAAACAGTATCTTGATTTAAAGCCGAGCGAATATATCCGGAAAAAACGGCTCACAATGGCTGCTGGTTTGCTTAGAAACGGGAATTCTGTCATAAAGACAGGATTTGACGTTGGGTTTAAAGATAATTCGAACTTTATCAAAAATTTTCGTAAACATTTCGGTGTTACACCTTTCGTGTATAAAAAGGAAAATTCAAATTTATAAATTAACTCGAAGCAGTTCACCGGCAGAAATCCTCTGTCGGTGTTTTTATTGCTTGACTGAATACAAAAAATGTGGTATACTCCATAATTGGAATAAACTGCGGTAATATGTTTAAAATTATCGCATCCAAAAATATTATAAGGGGTATATTATGGAAAAGCAAAACAACTTTAAACCGTATATTGCCGCCGACAGGGTTACACCCGAGTTGACCGTGACCTCCATCATTATGGGTGTTTTGTTGGCGGTGATTTTCGGTGCTGCGAACGCTTATCTTGGTCTTCGTGTTGGTATGACCGTTTCAGCATCCATTCCTGCGGCCGTTATCGCAATGGGTGTTATTCGTGTTATCATGAGAAAGAATTCTATTTTGGAGTCCAACATTGTCCAGACTATCGGTTCGGCAGGCGAATCCTTGGCCGCAGGTGCCATTTTCACCTTGCCTGCACTTTTCATTTGGGCAAATGATCCCACCACCGGAATTGAAAAACCCAGTATGATTACTATTACTGTTATCGCACTTCTGGGCGGTTTGCTTGGCGTGTTTTTTATGATTCCTCTCCGCAATGCGCTTATCGTTCGCGAGCACGGAACCTTGCCTTACCCTGAAGGACAGGCCTGTGCCGAGGTTATGCTTGCAGGTGAGGAGGGCGGTTCCAAAGCCTCAACAGTTTTTGCAGGTATGGGCTTTGCCGCAGCCTTTAAGTTCATTATTGATGGATTGAAGATAGTCCCCGGTGAGGTCACCTATCAGGGACCCAGACTTTATCCCGGTGCCATTGGAACCCAAGTGTATCCTGCCGTTATGAGCGTTGGTTACATCTGCGGACCGAGGATTTCTTCCTATATGTTCGCAGGCGGTGTGCTTAATTGGTGTGTCCTTATTCCTATGTTTGTACTGTTTGGTGCAAATTTCTTTACTGAGGGTCTTGCAGGCGGTGCCACCATCGGTGAAGTGTTCGCGTCCGACGGTGCCGCAGGTGTTTGGAGTACCTACACCCGTTATATCGGCGCAGGCGCATTGGCCGCAGGCGGTATCATCAGTCTTATCAAAAACCTTCCTTTGATAGTCACGACCTTTGTCGGCGCAATGAAGGGCTTCTCGGTCGGCGGTTCAGGTACTCTCCGTACTGAAAAGGACATCAATATGAAGATAGTTCTTCTTGCTATCCTTGTTTTGACACTGGCTGTATGGCTTGTTCCTGCAGTGCCGGTATCTTTAATCGGCGCTGTTATCGTTGTTATCTTCGGTTTCTTTTTTGCAACAGTTTCGTCCCGTATGGTCGGTATCGTTGGTAGCAGTAACAACCCCGTTTCGGGTATGGCCATTGCAACTCTGCTTATTGCAACCCTTATCCTGAAACTTACGGGTGAAGTTGGCGCTACAGGTATGCAGGCCGCTATTGCCATCGGTTCCATTATTTGTATAGTTGCCGCTATCGCTGGTGATACTTCGCAGGACCTTAAAACAGGCTATCTGCTTGGCGCAACTCCCAAGAAACAGCAGATTGGTGAAATTATTGGTGTTGTTGCTTCGGCTTTGGCCATTGGTGCAACCCTTTATCTTCTTGATGATGCTTGGGGATTTGGTTCAAAAGAAATCCCCGCACCACAGGCCGGTATGATGAAGATGGTCATTGAGGGTATTATGGGTGGAAATCTGCCTTGGGGTCTTATCCTCATTGGTGTGTTTATTGCCATTGTTGTTGAACTTGTCGGAATCCCTGTTTTGCCCTTTGCAATCGGTGTTTATCTGCCTGTTCAACTCAATGCCTGTATTATGGTTGGCGGTATTATCCGTCTGTTTGTTGACCGCATTAAGAATGAGGACAAGAAAAAGAATGCCGTCAACAACGGTATCCTCTTTAGTTCAGGTATGATTGCAGGTGAGGGTATTGTAGGTCTGTTGTTGGCAATCCTTGCAGTTGTCGGCATTAGTGATAAAGTAGACCTTTCAGGATTGATTTCCAATTTGCCTGCATGGGCTTCAAATCTCAGCGGAATAGCAATGTTCGGCATTATTATCTTGAGTTTTGTTGTGTTCGGCGTTCTTAAAAAGGACAAAAAGTCTAATTGATTATGAAGAAAAAGAAAATAGTAATCGCTGCAAACTATCTTGACAGAAAACCGAAACGTCACCCCGATATTAATTGGAAAACCTCGACAGAGGGCAAGGTTACTTTGGAGATACAGAATGTAGGTTGGGCAAACCGAATCGCACAAAAACTGTTCAGAAGGCCCAAAGTCAGTTTTGTCCATCTGGATGAGATGGGAAGTTTCGTGTGGCCTTTGATGGACGGCGAGCAGGACATTACTGCCATAGGCCAAAAGGTCAAAGAAAATTTTGGTGAAAATGCCGAGCCATTGTATGAACGTCTGGCAAGATATTTTCAGATTCTTGACAGTTACCATTTTGTTCAGTGGACCTATATTCCCGAACCGCAAAAGTTAAAAAAGAAGTAAAACAAAAACCGCACCCGATTGTGAAATCGGGTGCGGTTTTCAGTTAATATTACAACTCAGACAAATCGTACGGAGTGTGGAGATAGACAATATGATTTAGCCAGTTGGCAAACAGCATATTTGCGTGGGAACGCCAACGGAAAACAGGCTCTTTATCGGGATTGTCATTAGGAAAATAGTTGCAGGGAATTGCGGGGTCGATGCCTTTTTTAACATCACGCTCATATTCTTTCATCAAAGTGTGACGGCTATACTCCGCGTGACCGGAAATGAAGATGTTTCGGCAGTCTCGGTCGGCAATGATGAACGGACCCGCATCTTCAGATTCGGCAAGAATCATCAATTCAGGGTTTTTGCGAATATCTTCGGTCACCGACTCGGTGTATCTTGAATGGGGTGCGAGAAAGAAATCATCAAAACCGCGTGTCAAAGGATGACGGAAATCAAGACGCTCATGCCAGTATATACCGCTGAGTTTCTTAGGTAATTCACGCTTGTCGATGCCGTATTTGTGATAAAGACCTGCCTGTGAACCCCAACAGATGTAAAGTGTTGAGTAAACGTTGGTCTTGGCCCAGTCCATAATGGTGCAAAGTTCGTCCCAATATGTAACCTCTTCAAACGGCATAAGTTCAACAGGCGCACCCGTAATGATAAGACCGTCAAAACGGTCGCTTTTTATGTCCTCAAAAGTTTTGTAGAACTTCAAAAGATGCTCGGCAGAGGTGTTTTTGGAAACGTGGCTTGCCATTTGGATAAGTTCAACCTCAACCTGTAGTGGAGAGTTTCCAAGCAGTCTTAACAACTGCGTTTCGGTCTCAATCTTGGTCGGCATAATGTTGACAATGGCAATTTTCAAAGGACGGATGTCCTGATGAATAGCCCTCTCCTCGGTCATCATAAAAACATTCTCATTTTCAAGAGTTTTGTAGGCTGGAAGTTCGTTAGGTATTTTAATAGGCATAAGCTACTCCTAAAACAAAATCGTTAAACTTACTATATATATTAACAAAGTGAAGAGCAAAATGCAAGAATTAAATATTATTCTAACGAGAAGGTTCTGCAGTTGTTAAAGACAAAATCGTGTAAATATGCGAAAATTTTATAAATCAATCGGCTTCTTGTCCACAATCTAAGCACATTTTCCACCAATGCGAAACACAATTCAAAATATTAAAAAAATGTCAAAAAACTTGAAAAAAAGTGTTGACAAACAGGAAGTGTTGTGTTAATATAATCGGGCGCCCTCAAAAGGGGGGGAGCGCGGCGGACCTTGAAAATTAAACAACGATATGAACATTTAGGACCCTAAAATTTTTTTGAGAAAACTCAAAGTAATAAAGGAAGAACACGCAAGTGTAATTTCTGAGAAAAGCGACAAAGCTTTGAAAAGGT
>JAZNBS010000022.1:0-49037 GCA_045587185.1 Acutalibacteraceae bacterium | reverse complement strand
CAAGCGGTATAAATCTCGGCTAATCCACTGATATTATTAGTTCGCTCAATTCCAATTATATTTTGAGGCAGAAGCTTCATTTGTTCTTTGGTAACACCAACCATAACAATAACTTCATTTTCATTAATCATTTTAGAAAGCTCTAAAAAAGTATCAAATCCTTTTCGGTCGTTCCAAAAGGTCGCAACCCCGAGATATGCCCTTTTATCTGAAATTTTATATTTTTCTCTAAATTTGCTTTTTGTTGGTTTAAACTGTTTTAAATCAATTCCGTTATGAATAACTGTTACAGGATTTTCTTTCACAAAAGACTGCTTTTGCTGATTTGCAATCCAATTTGATACTGCAACAAAAAATAATTTATCCAACGAATTGAAAACTTCTGATTTTTTTTGATAGTTTTTCTTAGACCTATCAAAAACATAACCCGTGGGATAATCTTTTGTAAATTTGCAATCATAACATAAGGTTTTCCATTTTTTGCAACCCGCAAAATCATAGTGCGCACAATGTCCTGTAAATGCCCAGCAGTCATGCAAGGTCCAAACAACAGGTTTATTAAATTCTTTTAAAAACTTAAAAAGCAATTCAATATTTATATAATAGCCATGGATATTATGCAAATGAATAATATCAGGATTATATTCTTTAACCCACTTTAAAAACTTTTCGGTTTCTCTGTAGGAATTAAACCCTGCATTATCTAATATACGGGTTTTCACAGCATCTAATTTATTACTCAAATCAGAACCGATTCTAACAGCATATTTCTTATATTTCTCTGGAACAGTTTCTCTACCGTAAGCTATCTTGCAGTCATGCCCCTCTTTTTCTAACACTTCTGCAATATCTGCACAAATTCTTCCCGTACTTCGAATACCGCATACAGAATTAATTTGCAAAACCTTCATCAAATTTTCTCCTTTGGAAAACAATCAATGATTTTCTCGTAACTCAAATTAACCGTATAATGCTTTGAAAGATAAGAAAAAGCGTTTTCTCCCAAAACAGTTAAATTTGAATTTATCGCTTCATCTACCTTTTGAGTGAAATCTATTTCATCATTACTCTCGCACCACCAACCGAATTCACCCGATTGGATAATCTCTCCCATGTCAGTATTCCTATCAGTACAAGCCAAAACAGGCATTTTAGCTTGCATATAAGAAAGTATTCTTGATGGAAAATTCGGAATTGTGAACCTATTATCGAGAAAAATCAAGCCAACATCAAATACACGAATAAAATCTTCATATTCTGCGCGAGGCAACCAATTTAATAACAATATATTCTTCGGATTATTTTCTTCGACGAACCTTTCAAGACTTCCAAATTCCGTTCCGTTTCCGCAAATTATAAAATATCTATCATCTTTATCAATATTATTTTTCAAGCATTTTATGATAAACGGCACATCCTGCGGTTTACCCAAATTTCCGCCGTATAAAAATGTTGTGGCATTATCAGGTATAGAATACTTTTTATAAATTTCTTCCTTTTTTTGTTTATCTAATTTAAAATCCTGAACTTCAAAGCTATTAGGATTAATATGCAGTTTTGATTTATCAATATCAGGATTATGCTTTATTAAATAATCAACATTTGCCTGAGACATACACCCGATATAATCTGATAAGCGATATAATTTTTTCTCTTTTTTTCTAAAAAACTTATATAGTATAGATTTAGGTCCGCTCTTAGTAAGCATCCCGATATCCACAGCATTTTGAGGAAATATATCTTTAAGCAAAAGATAACTCTTTGCATTATCTCTTTTTTTAATATACTCAATAACATTTGCAAATGTTATCGGAGGAGTTGAATACAAAACTAAATCAAACTTTATATTCGAGTAATATTTTTTTATGCCTCTTTTAATTAAAGATTCAAGAGCAAGTGTAGAAATACCTTTTTCGATAATATTAGTCTTTTGTGTATTACCAATTCGAAGTTTTAATATTGAAATATTATTATTTTCAACTATATACGTTGGTTGATTTTTTCTTTTTTCAACAGGAGAAATAACATATAAATTGTGTCCGTTCTTATGAAAAGTTCGCAATAAATCAGTATATATATTTCTTTCCTCTAAGGAATCAAAATCTAACAAAGATAAAAATAAAATATTTATATTATTCACTTCCCTACAAAAATCTAATATAAACCCTCAAAATTTTTAAAATACACACTGTTCATTCCTAATAACTTCGGAGCAATAAAATCTTTTTGAGTATTATCACCAACATAAACCATCGCTTTATATGGAACATTAAAGTAATCATGCATTTTCACAAAAGCCATTATATTAGGCTTTCTGAATTGAACACCGCCAAGTTCATCAGTTATAATAATTTTTTCAAAATATTGTTCAATCCCTAATGCCTTAATTTTTGCTCGTTGGCCTTCAGGTCTACCGTCCGTAATCATACCAAGGCGTATACCCTTTTCTTTTAATAATGCAAGAAGTATTTCAGCCTCAGGATAAAGTGCTATATTAGGACTATGGTTTCTATAAATATTCAAACAAAAATTTACCGCTTCATCGGTAAGCATTCCCTCTTGCTCTAAAACATAGTTTATTGCTGGCTCTTTGTTTTCAAAAGCAGTCCATAGCTTTTCTTCCATTGCATCAATTTTTTTAAAATTTCGAGCAATTTCCGCATAACCGCTTCTCACATATTCTTTTTCAGGATATAAAGTATCATCCAAATCAAAGATAACAACTTTATTTTGAAGAAGAAAATCTTTCGCATCGCAAAGTTTGTTTATTTCTAGCACTATTCCATCACCCTTATGCTCTGGTCAAATCGGCAATAGATTGCACCGTGTTCCGCTGCCTTTGGCTCATATCCTATATTTTCACCGCTTAAAAGTTTTAAAACTGCTATTGCCGAATTTGCACCTGCTTTCATAGTAAGAGGAGCTCCGCCGCCAAAACGAGGATTTATCTCGATATAATAATTCTTGCCAGTTTCATTTTGACGAATAAGTTGAACAGTAATCGCACCGCAAGGTTTATAATCATCAAGCAATTTTTTGATTTCTTCAATAATTATATCATCTTGAGCAATTTTAGTTTTTAAAACTTCGCCCGCTCTCACAGCAAGCCTAATTCGAGGAGTTATATAAATTGGATTACCCTCAAAATCACAAAAAACATCAACTGTATATTCTGTTCCTTCAATAAACGGTTGAATAATATAATCCGGCACCTGCGAAGCAAAAGTTCCAAGTTCCCTTTCATCATTCACCTTATAAGCAAAAATACTGGAGCTTCCGTCTTTCGGTTTTATAAAAGCCGGAAAACCTGCTGAATATTTTTTATAATCATCAACAGGATATGGGGCTAATAAGCCTACTGACTCAAAATAAGAAGAAGTTAGTCTTTTATCTCTGCATATCGCGATTTTTTCTTCTTCGCCGACTAAAATCTCAGTTCCAATTTCCTTAAACACCTTTTTATTTTTAGCCAAAATCAAAAGGTCGGTATCAATTGTCGGAATAAGAGCATCAATGTGATTTTCCTTGCAACATTTCAGCAAAGTCGGTATGTATAAATCGTCATTAATTCGCGGAACAATTACAATTTGGTCACAAAAGCTTAATGCAGGGGCCGTTTTAGTTATATCAGCACCATAAATTTCTAAATTTATACCAAGCATTTTAGAAGCAGATTTAAATTCTTGAATCAACTCTACTCGCCTTCCAACGCTTGTAAACAGAATTTTAATTTCTTTTTTCATAAATTTTATTCCTTATTCATGTTTACTTAAAGCAGGTTCTTTTGGACCGTAAAATTCTTCCATTGTTGCAGAAGTTTCAGAAGAAATACCATCTCTTTTAAAAACCGATGCTATTGTTTCAAAAATTATCTTAATATCAAACCATAACGAAACATTTTCAATATAATAAACATCTTTTTCAAATTTTTCTTCCCAAGTTAAAGAATTTCTTCCGTATGCCTGGGCATACCCTGTAAGCCCTGGGCGAACATCGTGCCTTCTTCTTTGCTGTTCGTTATATCTTTCTAAATATCTAACTAATAAAGGTCTAGGTCCCACAATCGCCATATCTCCCTTTAAAATGTTGAACAGTTCTGGGAGTTCGTCAAGGCTAGTTGAACGAAGAAATTTGCCGTACTTTGTAAGCCTTTTATCATCGGGAAGCAGATTACCTTTTTCATCTTTTTCGCAGGTCATTGTGCGGAATTTAATAAGCCTGAAAATCTTTTCATCCTTACCAGGGCGTAATTGAGTAAAAAAGGGATTCCCTTTCATCATTATTGCACCTAAAATTATTAAAACAAGAAATATTGGCGACAGCACTATTATCGCACACAGCGACAAGAAAAAGTCCATCGGACGCTTTATGTATCTTGCGTACATTTATGTAACCCCTTAAAACATACTTTTGATTATTTCGATTATAATATCCTGTTCCTCATCGGTCGTTTTAACATCCCTCAGCAGGCAAAAACCGCGTTTAAAAATCTGCTCAACTACCGATGTATACAAAACTCTTATGGAATCATTTTCCTTAAAGACTGGTTGCATATGCATAAGTTTTCAAATTTGACAGACCTCTACATTTGAGTTAATCCATGAATATAAGCCAAATACGAGGTCATTTCTTCGCCAAACATCACAATTAAAACCAAGAAATGATATCAAATTCTTATTAAAATACGTTTTTTAACCTCGATTTCGCACCTCAAATACATATAAATATAATATCACCAATCTACTCTACATACATAAAGTATTTTACCACTTTAAAACATTTATGTCAACGAGAAAAAATGCAGAAAATTGTGAAAAACTTGTATTTGTTATAAATTTTAACCAAAAATAAAACCCTCACTTTTACGCGAGAGTTTTACTGTTATGAAAAAGCACCTTTTATATTATCACCTCACCATCCACACAAACCATTCCATTTTGTTACTTCCGTTTGTACCGTTGATTTACTGATTTTGAACACCTTAGCCGCGGCCCTGACAGTGGCATCGTTTTCGATTATGTACTCTCCCAAAACAGTCGCTCTGGACTCTACCTCGTTCCTCATACTATCAACTCCTAAAAAGTCTAATCAATAGTATGATTTGATTTTGAAAATTATGCCCGCACCATTTTGCTTGCATTTGTACTGTTTAAAAGGTTACTAAACAAATATCTCTTGGCTTTTGGATTCATATTACTTTGTAAAATTGTTGTAATGGTGGCATTAATTCATTCGGGTTAGTATTAGATTTAAAAAAATATATAAGAATTCATATATTTTTTGTTCAAGTCCCTTTTTTGGTACTTGGCTTGCGGTATTATATAGGTACAAGGTGAGAAAAGCGTGAGTGAAATTTTAAAAAACATATATAAAAAGTTTTCAAAAACCCTTGACAAACAGCCCACCTTGTGCTAAAATAAATATATCGAACAAATGTTCGATAAAGGAGACGAGAGTTATGTTTGGATTTATGTTACACACAGTTTTGGAAATCGCCGTTGCCACTTTCATCATATGGGGGCTTTTTAACGAAAAAACTTTGATAAGATTTGAAGACAAAATTATCACTTACTTCAAGAAAAAAATTAGAGCATCCCACAAAAAACGCAATATTTACCGTCACGAGTCTTCACGTCGTTTTGATGACCGCAACTGCGCTTGAAAGTATATTCTTTTATCATCACTTCCTTTCTTTTATTGCCAAATCCAAGACCCAAGGGTATTTGCCCTTGGGTCTTGGATTTGTTTTGTATATAACACCCATTTCATAAATAACCATCTATAACAGATAACTGTTGCTTTGCACACGATTTTTAAATCATTTCCGTTAATATCACCCTAAATCCATATATTTTGCAATTTATTGTACCATATTAAGACGATTTGTGTTATAATATTTCCACAAACACTGAGAGGATGTTAAAATGCACGAACTTATCCGACTTGTAAAACACGGTAAGATTAAAGCGCTTTTTATGGCCAAGACCCACAACACGTTTATTCAGTTTTTCCGTTATCTTTTTGTCGGCGGACTGTCAAGCGTGGTGGATATGAGTTTTCTTTGGTTTTTCTACCAAAAACTCGGAATTTTTGAATATTATTCAGTTGCTATGGCGTTTTTGTGCGGTCTTTTTACAAATTACATACTTTCAAGCCATTTCGTTTTTGTCGGCATCGCCAAGGACAAAAAGCATCATGTGAAATTCCCCGTTTACCTTTGTGTCGGACTGATTGGCCTTATGTTGACTGAATTGCTTATGCTGTTGTTTGACGGTGTGTTTGGTATACATTATATGTTGGCAAAAATTCTGACAACTGCAACCGTGTTTGTATGGAACTTCGGTTCAAAAAAGATTATCCTTTACAGAAAGCGTGACGACGATTGAAAAAAGTAACTATAATCGGTGCAGGCCCCGCAGGAATCACCGCTGCATATGAACTCTCCAAATCGGGCGAATATGAGATAACTGTGCTTGAATGTACCGACCGAATTGGCGGAATTTCTCAGACCGTCAACTACAAGGGAAACCGAATGGACATCGGCGGTCACCGTTTTTTCTCGAAGGATGCCCGTGTGCGTGATTGGTGGCAGGAGATGTTGCCCTTGCAAGGCTCCCCCTCTAAGGACGACATTGCTTTCAACCGCAAAAAGGATTTTGCAGAAAACGGACCTGACCCCGAAACATCCGACGAGGTTATGCTTTTACGTGACCGCATTTCGAGAATTTACTATAAAAATCATTTTTTCGACTACCCCGTTTCTTTAAAATGGGATACTTTAAAAAATATGGGGCTCATCACTACCGTCAAGGCAGGATTTTCGTATATCGGTGCCAAGATACGCAAGCGTCCAGAAAATTCGCTTGAAAATTTTTACATTAACCGCTTTGGCAAGGTTTTGTACTCAATGTTTTTTGAAGGTTATACCGAAAAACTTTGGGGCAGACACCCAAGTGAAATATCGGCTGATTGGGGTGCACAGCGAGTTAAAGGGCTGTCGATTACTGCCGTTACTAAGGATATGTTCCGTAAAATTTTCGGCAGAAACAAAAAAGCAACCGAAACCTCATTGATTGAAAGTTTCTCATACCCAAAGTTTGGTCCCGGTCAGTTGTGGGAATTGGCCTTAAACAAAGCCAAAAATAATGGCGTTAATGTTTTAATGAACTGCAAGGTCACCGATTTTGAGGTTGACGACGGCAATATAAAATCGGTAACGTATACCGACCAAAACGGTGAAAAACAGATTGTTTCGGGCGATATTGTTATTTCAACAATGCCTGTAAACGAACTTGTTGGCGGTCTTGGTAACAGTGTTCCCGATAATATAAAAAAAGCCGCAAAGGGTCTGCCTTTCCGTGATTTTATGACGGTTGGGCTGTTGCTTAAAAAGACCAATCTGCAAAACAAGACCAACTACAAAACCTTGGGTAACATTGTTCCCGACTGTTGGATTTACGTTCAGGACACCTCGGTCAAGTTAGGTCGTATTCAGGTATTCAACAACTGGTCGCCGTATCTTGTAAAAGACCCCGAAAACACAGTTTGGGTCGGTTTGGAGTATTTCTGCCGCGAGGGTGACGAGCTTTGGAACATGACCGATGAAGATGCTGTTGAACTCGCAATAAGTGAGCTTGTTAAAATCGGTGTCATTGACCGTGAAGACGTGCTTGACAGCCACCGAGAACTTATCAAAAAAGCATATCCTGCCTATTTTGATACCTATTCCGAAATGGACAGCATTATTGAGCATCTCAACACATACGAAAACCTTTATTGCATCGGCCGAAACGGACAACACCGATACAATAATATGGACCACTCAATGGCTACCGCCTTTGAAGCGGTCAACAACATAAAAAACGGTGTGACCGACAAGACAAATATCTGGATCGTCAACACCGAAAAAGAATATCACGAGGAAGCAAATAC
Source organism: Acutalibacteraceae bacterium (assembly GCA_045587185.1). Classification (GTDB taxonomy): domain Bacteria; phylum Bacillota; class Clostridia; order Oscillospirales; family Acutalibacteraceae; genus UMGS172. The sequence continues at coordinate 41,105 of JAZNBS010000022.1, read as the reverse complement.
AAACAATTAAGGTGTAATTTATGGATATGGTGATGATTCCCCTAAAGAAAAAACTTGCAAGAAAAGTAAATTTATATGAATAAGCAATTGGTCAAGGATCTTAACCATCCAAACTATAAAAAATATTTAAATAGTCACAACGTTGTCAAAGGAGAGCAACGGAAAATGTTATTGCAGTAAAAAAATCATGACTACCGGTTATACCGATAGTCATGATTTTTTTACTGAATTTTAACGGAGCTATTATTTATTGGATTTATTTACTTTAACTAAGAGCATTTAAATCTACAGCCTCCTCTCTTTAAACTACATAATGCCACACTTCGAAATTAAGGAGTGAAGTGTGGCTTTTTGCTATTTATACATATAAACCTCTAATATTTCACCGGTAGAAATATTAATATCCAGCGCAAATGCTGATGTGCATTGAGGATACGCCTTTAACGGTACATAATCAAATTTAATATTACAATATGCGCCATTTTCAGCAGAGTTTTTGATTTCCATGCTTATATTTTTATAATCGTTACGGTCAGATGATAAACCGTACTTATCTTTTACAGCTTCGTTAATACCTATTTCAATCATTCGTGTCATTCCCGCTTGATTTAATTCTTCTAAAGGCGTGCTCGGTAAAATCAGTTGTAATAAATCACCTTTAGAATTAAATGTCATAAAGATTTTTGAAACACAAATGTCATTCTTCATCAACTTAGCAGTAACAGTCCATTGGGGATAAGAATTTTCATTTTCCTCAATGTTAACAACGTAATCGCTTTGTTTTGCATTAGGCAAATATTGTTCAAAAATTTGCGCAACTATTGTTGAAATAGTGCTTCGGTCTGCATATTCTTTGTCTGAGTTTTTATTGCTTATTGATGCCATTTCGATAACTTCACCATCATTGTTAAAATGATATAAATATTTGTTATCTTCATAAATATTTTCAATATTGTCAGCATCGGTATATGTCAGTAAAACAGCTTTAATTGTGTTGGATGACTTTTGTGTTTTGTTAAGCTCGCCGTGAAATTTTTTGTTCTTTAAAACATATAGCGTTTCGACATTTAGAGAACTTTCTTGGTTGCTTATAGTATACATGGGTGATGATTGGTCACCTGAATAATTGTAATTTATAAGAAAAGCAACAGCAAAAACCACAATGGTAACCGAGGCAGTAATCACAGCCCAGTATCTTTTCGCCTTGTAAGGAACAAGGTCAACTGAAAAATTTTCTTTTGTTTTGATGTCTTTGATTTTGTCCCAAACATCCGGTACGGTAATAATTGATATATCTGATTTAAGATTGTTCCACATGCTCTGGTTTGTCATAAAGTTTGTTCCTTTCTTTATAATATTGTTTCAATTTACGAATCGCACAATAGTATTTAGACCTGATTTTAAGGTAGGGGAGTTCTAACGTTGAGGCTATCTCGGTTTGTTTTAATCCTCCATATAAATACAGTAATACGATTTGCAGTTCGACATAATCTAATACCTTCAGAGACTCGATACTGTCTATTGAGTCTTCAATTGTGTTTATACAAGTGGAATAAAGATTATTTTCAAAGTTTTCGATATTAACGGTATTATTTTGATGAGAATTTCTTATAACCTTCAAACTTGCATGTTTACAAATTGTGAAAATCCAAGCCTTTGGATTTGTACCCGCTTGATAGCTTTTGGCATATGTCATAATATTTATAAATGTGTCCTGCATAGCATCTTCGGCAAATTGATTATTTTTCGTTATTGACATAGCAAAAAGATAAATAGGTGTTTTATAAACTTCATATAGTTGTCGTAATGCGTTTTGGTCGCCTATCGAAATACGCTTAATGTACTTCTCTAATTCCGAATTATTAATCGGATTGTTTTTCACTTTATCACCTCCGATTTACCACTGCTACTAATATAAGTTTTCAGTTAAGCCAAATGCAACATTTCCCAAAAAAATAATATATAATTTTTTAGACTACAGTCGCAGTCATTATAGATAGCTTTATTTTTTTAAAAAAAGCTGTCGCGCGTGAAAAATCACTTGCGACAGCTTTTTATTATTTTCATAATTACATTATTTTTTCTTAGCAATAGCCTGCTTTGCCTTTTCTACAATGTCTTTAGCACGGAGTCCAAAGATATCAAGCAGTTCATTTGCAGGACCCGACATACCAAAGGTATCCTGAACACCAACCTTAACTACAGGAACAGGGCACTCCTCACAAACGACCTCAGCCACAGCAGAGCCAAGACCACCGATAACGGAATGCTCCTCAGCGGTAACAATAGCACCGGTTTCCTTTGCAGCCTTTATAATGATATCGCGGTCGATTGGCTTAATGGTAGCCATGTTAACAATTCTAGCACTAATGCCCTCGGCGGCCAAAAGCTCGTAAGCCTCCAAAGCCTCTTTTACCATAAGTCCTGTTGCAATAACCGTAACATCGGTACCGCTTTTAAGCTCAACACCCTTGCCGATTTCGAACTTATAATCATCATCAAAAACAACAGGCACAGCAAGACGGCCAAATCGCATATAAACAGGACCATCCATCTCTGCAGCGGCAAGAACAGCCTGTCGAGCCTCAACAGCATCAGCAGGATTTATAATGGTCATGCCGGGAATAGTTCTCATCAATGCGATATCCTCACAACACTGATGGGTTGCACCGTCCTCACCGACCGAGATGCCCGCGTGGGTTGCGCCAATCTTTACATTGAGATGGGGGTAGCCGATAGAGTTTCTGACCTGTTCAAAAGCGCGACCTGCGGCAAACATAGCAAAAGAACTTGCGAAAACGGTTTTACCTGTTGCGGCAAAACCTGCAGCAACACTCATCAAATTCTGTTCAGCGATACCGCAGTTATAAAAACGCTCAGGATATGCCTTTTTAAATACACCTGTCTTGGTTGCGGCGGCAAGGTCAGCGTCCAAAACAACAAAATCTTCTGTTTTTTCTGCGAGTTCGCACAGGGCGGCACCGTATGCGTCTCTGGTTGCAATATTCTTAACTTCAGCCATTAGTTCGTCCTCCTCTATTAAAGTGCGGCAATCTTTGCATCGAGTTCTGCCAGAGCCTGTGCGGTCTGCTCATCGTTAGGAGCCGAACCGTGCCAACTGATTTGGTTTTCCATAAAGGAAACGTCCTTACCCTTAACGGTATTGGCGATGATTGCGGTAGGACGGTCGGTACACTTCTCGGCGGCGGCAACAGCAGCCTCAATCTCGTCAAAATTGTGTCCGTCGATTACGATAACATTCCAGTTGAATGCTTCAAACTTTTTGTCAAGCGGCAGAGGAGAGTTGACATCTTCAATAGTACCGTCAATCTGCAATCCGTTCAAGTCAACAAAAACGGTAAGGTTGTTGAGTTTCTTGTGGGCGGCGAACATTGCGGCCTCCCAAACCTGACCCTCTTCCGATTCACCGTCACCGATGATAGCGTATACGCGGTAATTATCGCCAAAATGCTTAGCCGAGAGAGCCATACCTGCGGCGGCTGAAATGCCCTGACCCAAAGAGCCTGATGACATATCCACACCGGGGATGTGCTTCTTGTCAGGATGACCCTGAAGAATAGCATAAGGTTTTCTGAGTTTCTTGATTTCATCTGTAGAGAAGAAACCGCGGACTGCCAGAACACTGTAAAGTGCGGGTGCGGCATGACCTTTGGAAAGCACAAGGCGGTCACGGTCAGGCATATCGGGATTCTTGGGGTCTATATTCATTTTATCGAAATACAAATAGGTGAGTATATCGGTACAGGATAGAGAACCACCCGGATGACCCGACTTGGCATTGTTGGTACCTATAATAATCTGCTTTCTTGCCTCAAGAGAGTACTTCTTGAGTTCTTTCTTCCTCTGCTCGTTCATTTTAAACCTCCTGAAATAATCCTAAACTTCTTTTAAAGTTTTTATATATTCAATGAAATATTGAGGAATTTCACTTGAAAATTCCATATATTTACCCGTTTTGGGATGTGTGAAACCGATAAGCCCCGCGTGAAGACATTGCCCCTCAAGGCTTGTTATGACCTTTTTGGGCCCGTAAACAGGGTCACCTGCCAACGGATGACCTATTGATGCCATATGAACCCTTATCTGATGTGTTCGGCCTGTCTCAAGGCGGAATTTCATTAAGGTGAAGCCCTCATACCGCTTCAAGACCTCATAATGGGTAACGGCAGGCTTGGAATTAACATACACCACCGCCATCCGCTGACGGTTTTTGGGGTCGCGACCAATAGGCGCATCAACAGTGCCTACATCGTTCTTCACGTTGCCGTAAACAACTGCACGGTACTCACGGGTAAAACTGTGTTCCTTTATCTGTTCGGCAAGGTGGTTATGCGACTTATCGTTCTTAGCAACAATCAAAAGACCGCTTGTGTCCTTGTCTATCCTATGTACGATACCGGGTCGCAAGACACCGTTTATGCCCGACAAACTGCCTTTGCAATGGAACAACAGTGCATTAACCAACGTTCCGTCGGGATTGCCGGGTGCTGGGTGGACGACCATACCTTTCGGCTTATTGATCACAAGCAAATCGGCATCCTCATATACAATATCGAGGGGAATATTCTGCGGTACGGCATCAGGTTCGGTTAAATCAGGCATTTGAACCTCAACATTATCGCCAAACGACAATTTTGCGCTTTTTTTCGAAACTTTGCCGTTAACGGTAACCAATCCTTGGTCGATTACATCGGCCGCCAAAGATCTTGAAATACCACACTGCGCCGACACAAAGGCATCAAGTCTTATACCGTTTTCTTCACAGACCGTAACCTTAGTTTCCATCGGTCTCTTTGCCCACATTGGCATTTTCCTGCTCAATCACACTGTCTTCCTCGGCATTTATCTTGCCTATATTAGTGTTTTTGCTACGGGCATCCTTAATAAAATCCATTATAAAATACAGCACAATAAGTCCTGCGCCGATGCACACCGCAATATCAGCAACGTTGAACACAGGGAACTCAAAAAAGCCGAATTCCAAAAAATCAACAACACTGCCGCCGCGGAAAATTCGGTCGATAAGATTGCCTACACCGCCGCCAAGCACTAAACAAAGCGCCCAGAACATCAACTTGCTGTCAAAGGTTTTTCTTATCAGCATTGCGATGCAGATTATCATAACCACTCCCGTCACGGTTATCAGAAACCATGTCTGACCTTGAAACATTCCGAATGCCGCACCTGCATTGGGAGGGATTCGGTTGAAATTTATCAACCCCGGAATCACAGGGATGACCTCATTCAAGTCCATATTGACCGTGACAAGGTATTTGGTTAGTTGGTCAACACCTGTGACCAAAAGACCACAAATTATGGCTAAAACAGCAGACATAATTACTCCTAAATATTATTTTAAAATAATAGCGCGGCAACGTGCACAAAGGGTGGGATGCTCAGAATTCTCACCAACAGTCTTGGAGAAACTCCAACAGCGTTCACACTTCTCGCCTTCTGCGTGGGTAACAGTAACACCGATACCGCTATCACCCTTATGTTGACCGCCGTCACCATCAACAATTTCAACAGATGAAACGATGAAACAGAGCGCAAGAATATCCTCACAGGACTTCAGGAACTCAAGGGTTTCGCCTGTCGCATAAAGTTTAACAGCACCCTCAAGCGAAGCGCCGATAACCTTATCGGTACGGGCAACTTCCAGAGCCTTTTTAACATCGTCGCGAATGGCGTGAATTTTCTCCCAACGTTCGATAAAGGCATTATCAACCTTTCCCGAAACCTCAGGGAAATCGTTAAGGACAACGTTTCTGACATCATCCGATGCATAGTGAGGCATAAACTTCCAGATTTCGTCCGAAGTGAACGACAAAATAGGAGCAATAAGACGTGTCAGAGTATGCAGTACCTTATAGATAGTGGTCTGTGCTGCACGGCGGGTCTCTGAACTCTGTCCCTCAACATAAAGTCTGTCCTTAGCGGCATCGAGGTAGAAGTTGGACATATCCAACACGCAGAAGTTGTGGATTGCGTGGAAAATGAGGTGATATTCAAAATTCTCATAAGCCTCACGGCAATCAGAAACAAGTTGGTCAAGACGCATCAAAGCGAACTTGTCCATCTCGTGAAGTTTATCATCAGAAACCGAATCCTTATCAGGGTCAAAGTCACTGATACAACCCAAGATAAATCTAGCTGTATTACGAATCTTTCGGTAGATTTCGGACAACTGCTTGAGAATATCCTTGGATATACGGATATCAGCGTGATAGTCAGACGACGCAACCCAAAGACGGAGAATATCCGCACCGTACTGACCGACAATTTCATCAGGATTGATGGTGTTGCCGATAGACTTGGACATCTTCTTTCCCTCTCCGTCAACAACCCAACCGTGGGTAACAACGGTCTTGTAGGGTGTTCTGCCGTAAGCGGCAACACTCGTCAATAGTGAAGACTGGAACCAACCGCGATACTGGTCTGCACCCTCTAAGTAAAGGTCGGCAGGGGAAGACAGTTCGTCACGCTCGTCCAAAACGGCGGCGTGGGAAACTCCTGAGTCAAACCAAACGTCCATAATATCGGTTTCTTTCTTGAAAGAAGTGCAACCGCAGGAACACTTAAAGCCGGCGGGCATAAGTTCCTTTGCTTCCTTTGCATACCAAGCGTCGGCACCCTCGGCACGGAAAGTGTCAACTACTTTAGCAATAGTTTCGGGAGTGATGGCCTCTTTGCCGCATTCCTCACAGTAGAAAATCGGAATGGGGACACCCCAGGTGCGCTGACGGGAGATACACCAGTCACTTCTATCACGAATCATACCTGTGATACGGTCTTCACCCCAACCGGGGATCCACTTAACCTTCTTGATTTCCTCAATAGCCTTATCGGCAAAGGCGGAAATAGAGCAGAACCACTGCTCGGTAGCGCGGAAAAGAATGGGTGACTTACAACGCCAACAATGGGGATACTGGTGAATTATCTTCTCAAGAGCGAACAGATTTCCTGTTTCGTCAAGTTTAATAGCAATAGCCTTGTTCGCCTGATCGGTGGTAAGGCCCTTAAACTCGCCTGCTTCAGCAGTCATAATGCCCTTATGGTCAACGGGGACAACCATACCGACCTCTGGGTAGTTACGGCAGACCTCAAAGTCATCAACACCGTGACCGGGTGCGGTGTGAACACAACCTGTACCGCTTTCAAGAGTAACGTGGTTACCGACGATAACCAAAGAAACACGGTCGATAAAGGGATGAGCGCACTTAATATACTCAAGTTCAGAGCCACGGACAGTACCAAGCAATTCAAACTCTTCAATCTTTGCAGCCTTGAACGAGTTGGCGGCAAGTTCGGTTGCCATTACATAGTACTCGCCGTTTGCCTTATAAACGCCGTAGTCATAGTCAGGACCTACGCAAATGGCAAGGTTTGCAGGCAAAGTCCAAGTAGTGGTTGTCCAGATTACGAAATAGGTTTTATCAAGTTCAGCGCCGAGTTTGGACAAAACGCCCTTATCATCGGTAACATTGAACTTCACATAGATGGAGTGGCATGGGTCTTCGGCATACTCGATCTCGGCCTCGGCAAGGGCAGTCTGACATTCGGGACACCAGTAAACCGGTTTAAGTCCCTTATAAATGTAACCCTTTTCGGCCATTTTACCGAAAATTTCAACCTGCTTAGCAACATATGCAGGTTTCAAAGTAAGATAAGGATCAGCCCAATCACCCAAAATTCCAAGACGCTCAAACTGTTTTCTTTGGTCATCAACAAAGCCTAAAGCAAAATCACGGCAGATCTTGCGGAGTTCCAAAGCCGAAACTTGAGCAGCCGAACCAACTCCCGCCTTCTTACGGGCCTTGAGTTCGGTGGGAAGACCATGGGTGTCATAACCGGGAACATAAGGTGCTTTGAAACCCGTCATATTCTTGTAACGGAGAACAAAATCCTTCAAAGATTTATTCAAAGCGGTACCCATATGGATAACACCGTTGGCATACGGAGGGCCGTCGTGCAGAATGTAGGCCGGTTTCCCCTCATTCTTCTTCATAAGTTCTCCATAAATGTCATTATCCTGCCATTCCTTCAAAGCCTCAGGCTCACGGGCGGGCAGACCTGCTCTCATAGGGAATTCGGTTTGAGGCAGGTTAAGGGTCTGATTGTAATCCATTTCAAAATCTCCAATCTATGCTAAATGCTATAAATTTCTATATATTGCCGTCAAAATTATAAACCCTTTTTAACGGCACATTCTCACGGCACAAAATCTGCACCGTGAGAAGTTTTTTATCTTTTTATTTTTTCTTGCGGCGGAAAAAAAGTCTGGGCTCGTCGTCTTCGTCGTCGTCATCATCGTCATCATCTTCACCGAAACTGATACGGCTCTTGGGCTTTACAGTCGGTACGGGCTCCTCCTCGGCAGCCGAGAAAGGAATGACCTCTTCCTCGTCCTCTTCGGGTTCATCGTCTTCGGACGGCTCTTCTGTTGAAGCAATATTTCCAAAAGACAACTGCTCATCTGCAAACTCAACATCGTCTATGGCAGGGGCAATAACCACAGCATCCTCTTTTGGCTCGTCGGGAATGATTTTTTCCATTGTGAGTTCGGTGACAGGTTCTTCAACCGCAGGTTGTTCCACATCGGGTTCGTCCTCGGCAACCGCCACTTCGGATTCGGACTGTTTTTCGACAATTTCTTTAGCAAGTCTTGCCTCAACAGCGGCTTTCAACAGTTGGGCGGGGTCACTGAAATCGGTTGAAAGAACGGTCTTTGAACGCTCAATATTAAAAGGGATCTCATCAGGCAACTGATTGATAAGTTCCACCAAAGCACCGCACTGTGCGGCGGCCTTTTTGCGGAAATCGGCTATCTCAATCTTCATACGGTCATAGAGTTTCTGCTCAAGTTCAACGCTTTCCTTGGCCTCGGCAATGATGGTCTCCGCCTCGGCTTTTGCGGTGGCGATAATCTTTGCGGCCTCAATTTCAGCAGTCTCACCGAAAAGTATAGCCTTACTCTCGGCTTCGGCAAGAATTTCCTTTGCTCTTACATCAGCCTCGTTAAGTTTGATTTTTGCCTCGTTCTCAATGCTTTCGGCATTGGCCTTTGCATCCTCAACAACCTGCTCTGCAACCCTTTGGGCATTTACCAGAACACTCTGAATACCGGCGGTGGACAAAGCGGCCTCAGGTGCCTTTTTACTTAATTCCTGGAGTTTGCGCTCGGCCTCGTTCTTTTGTTTTAAAAGTATCTCAATCTGCGATGCAACTTCTTCCAAGAAAAGTTCAACATCACTCTGCTTGTATCCGCCCATTGTAGATTTCTGAAATTCCATACCACGGATCTGCTCGGGTGTTTTCATAAAATTTCCTCCGCTTCGAATTTAAATATATTTTCTGTACTCAATGGCAATTCTGCCCTTTTTGGTTATTCTGTCAGCATTGTCGATAATAAACTTACCAACCTTGCGTACGGTTACCTTATCACCGTTTTTCACTTCGGCAGTGACTTTAACGGCTTCAAAACCGTTAACCGCAACCATTCCTGATGTTATGAATTCTGTGGCCTTATTGCGTGAGCAATTTGCCACCTCGGCCACAACACAGTCAAGCCTCATTGACGCAACGGTGCCGTCAAGTTGCAAAAAACCGCCTGATTGCGGCAAATCTTCACCGCTGTCACGCACAATTTCAACCCCTGCCGAAGCAATACGGTCAATGTGCGCGATTATGTGAGGTGCAACACTCTCTGCCACGAAAACAACAGGGTCGCCGCCTGTTGCGAGAATATCCCCCACCGTGTCACGTTCGATACCTGCTGACATCAAAGCACCCAACACATCCCGGTGCAAGAGCGCACGTTGGCTTTTATTTTTTATTTTAAGCCGCACTATCGGGAACTGTTCTTTGTTTGGTTGGCACCATTCAGGGAATACACCAAAATACACCCTTTCGGCATCATCATATCCGCCGAAAAGCATATATTTTGCATTTTCCCTTTTGCAAAGTTCTGCCGTCGAAGTGGCGCCACAAGCATCCAGAAATCCTAAAAATTTCGGCACACTTCGTTCGCGGCACTGCTTTATACAGTCGATTATCCTCGCATCCCTGATACCGCGTTCTTTATTATCCATTAAAGATAACTGCCCGCGCCCTCTAGTTCGTCAATGAGAAGTTCGCCCATCACATCAACATTGTGAGGTGTGATGATATAGGTGCTGTTGGCAACCTTTTTGATTCTGCCACCGTGTGCATAAGCGGTACCGCTCAAAAAGTCAAGCAATCTGCGCTGGGTTTCACGGTTTGCAACCTCAAGATTAAGTACTACGGTTCTGCCGTCTGCAAGGTGATCGGCAATGGCAGGTGCGTCCTCAAATCTTTCAGGCTTTACAAGTGCAACCTGTAACTGAGAACCGACCTTTGCGGCAGTTGCTCCCGACTTCGACTTGCGGTCACTGGGAAACTGTGTGGTCTTTTCACGGTCATAACTTCTGCCTGTGCTGGATGAGTAATAATCGTTGCCCGAAGGAACCTCACGCGAGGCGGTCTCGGTCTTGCTATCCTCGTATACTTCATCCTCGTCACTTGCGGTAACAATGTCCTTAATTTTATCCCAAAAACTCATTTCAAAAATCTCCTTCGATTTTAATTTGAATAATTTCTCGGTCCGAAAAGTGAGGTACCGATACGCACAATATTGGCTCCGTGCGCAATGGCTTCTTCAAAATCTCCAGACATCCCCATTGAAAGATATACCATACTTACATTATCCACTTTTTTAGTGCCAATGTCAATAAACAGTTTGCGTAATTTTTCAAAATATTGCCCACTTTCGGACAAATTTTCACAAATCGGGGGTATGGTCATCAATCCCATCACCTTGATGTTGGGCATTTGAGCCATTTCTCTTATCGCTGACTCAACATCAAACTCGGAAAATCCCGATTTTGAATCCTCATTTCCTATGTTGACTTCAACCAGAACATCCATAGTCTTCCCAAGTTTATTGCACTGCCTGTCAATCTCGGCTGCTAATTTCAGCGAGTGCACCGACTCAATCATTTCAACCTCACCGACAATGTCCTTGACCTTGTTGGTCTGCAGATGGCCAATGAAATGGCGGTGTGCCGAGGGCAACAGACCGTCCCTTTTTGACAACAGTTCCTGTACGCGGTTTTCACCGATATATTCAATTCCTGATTCTATGGCGTGATTTATAACCTCAACCGGAACTGTTTTGGTGGCGGCCAGCATTATGACATCGTCAACACTCTTCCCCGCTTTTTTACAGGCTTTGGCAATTCTTTGCTTGATGTCGGTATAATTTTGGTCAAACCACCGACATTTTTGCGAAATTTCATTCGATAATTTTTCCGTCATACAAATTCTTTCCTTTAACGATAATCTCATCATAAATTCTGAGAACCTTTTTCTCGGAAGCCTCTCGCTTGACTATGGAAAAGTTTTCACCACTCCAGATAACCTCAATCGGCACAAATCTAACCTGTGAGGCAAGCAAAACATAGACACCCTTTTGCCCGTCAACAATTCTTATGGCGCGATTATCCACCTTGAGACCGTCATATTGGTTATAAACAACGGTGATATCAACATTTCTGGTCTGTGCAAGTTCAAAATTCATTGTATCGCAAGCAAAGACGACCACCGCATCACTGCCAACCGACTGTTTATTGATATATTTGACCGTTGCCGTAAGTTCGGGAACCGACTGCAAAGATGTTCTCAAAGTGACCTTGCTGTCTGCTTTAAGATTCAAAGACTCGGAAAACGGGATGATGGTAGCAACATACCACTCATAATCACTGACAATTTTGCAAACGGCGTCCTGTGATACCTGCTCAGGTTTTACTGATTTAAGTTTGTCTGCCGTCAGACTTTTCATATCGTCAACGGTCAACGAGTTCTCATAGCCGTCAACCGTATAGATAACATAACCAGAATTTGGGGATACGACCTTTCCGCTTGATTCACTGACCATCGCTTTAAGGCTGTCCCGTTCCGCCTTCAACACCGTTAAAAGCGAGTTGAAATTAGTCGCCTCGCCTGTGATTATCTGCCTTCTTGCCATACTTTCAAGCAAAATGTCATAATGCTCGGTGGCATTGACCTTGCCCCCCTGTGTATTGGCGGCAATCTCAGTTAGCGCAGTGTAGATGCTGTTGTTAACCGTGGTGAGGTCGGCGGCATTAAGGTCGTTATAGGTCTGTATTTTTTCAAGAGTAGCAATACGTTTATCGAGTTGTTCAATCTTTATGCGGTTATCGGCCGCAAGTGAGTTGGGATAAGACATAGCAATGGTTCCGCCTTTGGCAACACGGCCCCCGTCCGATACCTCGTAACTCAATATTCCGTCAACCCTGTCGGAAATAACTGTCTCATTACGTACTATAAACCCTGTGGTGTCATATCCCGTGTAGGATGAATGGATATACACCGTGTCGGTTGTAACGGGATTGATTAGTCCCGAATAAACCTGCGCTATCAGATATATAGCCACAAAAACAACGGCGGCCCATTTCAAAATTGTCGCAACACGTTTACTCATAATTTACCGCCACTGTCCTTTCTCTTATAAAATTTCAAGTTGTGAAGAACGGATTATTCTTTCTGCTTCCCTAAAAACATCGGGGGTTTCGTCACTGTATATCCAGTTTATATCATTGTTTCGGCGGAACCATGTCAACTGGCGCTTGGCATACCGCCTTGTTTCGGTTTTGAGGTTGTCAACTGCGGTTTCAAGCGATATCTCACCCTTAAAATAAGGAAAAAACTCCTTGTGCCCGATAGCCTGTACCGCCGTTTTCCCAGAACCGCTTAAAAATGCTGTTTCAGCCTCCATCAAAAGGCCGTTTTGAAGCATAATATCAACCCTTTTGTTGATGCGGTCATACAAAAGTTCACGGTCACGGCAGGTTATTCCTATCCAAAGAGTATTATACCTTTGCCCGCCCTGTTTGGACTCGCGGTCAAGCAACGATTTGGGTCGGCCGTGTATTTCAAAAATCTCAAGCGCGCGGATAATTCGCTTTCGGTCGTTTACGTGATATTTATCTGCCGTCTCAGGGTCAACGCGACGCAACTTTTCAAGCATTTTTGCCATTCCAATTTCGTCTGCAAGGCTTTCAAGTCTATTTCTCACTTCGGTCGAATCTTCGCTTGAAAATTCGATTCCCGAAACAAGAGAATCGACATAAAGACCCGTTCCGCCAACGATGATTGGCGTTTTTTTTCGGGAAATTATATCCTCAATTTTTGCACTTGCAAGGGCAACGAAATCTGCCACTGAAAATTTTTCCAGAGCATCTTTGAAACCTACAAGATGGTGTGGTATCCCTTCGGTTTCCCCTTTCGTCGGTGCCGCCGAGGCGATGGGCATACTGTTGTATATCTGCATTGAGTCCGAGGACACAACCTCACCGTTTACGGCCTTGGCAATCTTAACACCTAAAGCCGTTTTGCCTGAAGCGGTAGGCCCCACAACTGCAATAACATTCGGTTTGTTCTGGGACATCACTGTATCCTTCCAAACTGTTTTTCAATTTCTTTTTTCTTAAGTTCAATAGCAACGGGACGGCCGTGAGGGCAATACATTATTTCTTTTGAACTAAGTACCGTTTCCGCCAGTACTTTCAATTCCTCGGGCGAGGATAGATTACCTGCCTTAACGGCAGCGCGACAGGCAACCGTCTCATAAATACGTTCAAGACGCTCGATTTCCACTGCATTTTTATCGGACAGATTTGCGGCCAACTGGAGCACAAGTTGTTCAACACCCTCGCCAGAGAGTGCCGCAGGCACGGTGCGTACAAGCACCGTACTGTCACCGAAATCTTCAATTTCAAACCCTGCTTTTTCCAGAGTTTCAAGGTTGTCAATTATCACCGTGTATTCGTCCTTGCGCAACACAACTTGCTGAGGTGCAAGCAACAACTGAGGATTGCTTTGAGCCTCGGTTTTCAGTTTGTTAAACAGCATCCGTTCATGTGCGGCGTGCTTATCAATAAGATAAAGGCTTTCCCCACGGCGAACAATTATATATGTTTTAAAGGCTTCACCGATATACTCGGTTTCAAGGGCTAATCCAACTTCAGATTCCGAAACAGCACATTTTTGAGCCACAGTTTCTACGGTCTTTATCTTGTCAACGGTGTCAACTTCTGTTTTAACCGCCGTTTCGGTTACAATATGCTCAACCGTCACGGTCGGTTTAGGTTTGGGGTCCTGATTGTCATCCCAAGGGAAGTAACTCTGTTTGGTTTGTTCCTGCGGTTTTTTCACAACAGGGGTCTCAATCTTTTGACCTATAACAGGTCTTGGTTGACGGAATTCAAGCGTTCCTTCCGATTTTTGTGTTGAGGTTATGAGTTTTTCATAAACCTTAAGTGGGTCTTTGGGTTTTGAATCCATTCCCGGTAACACGGTTTGCTTGAATTCCTCGGTAGTCATTCTTATCTGACCTGTGCGTTTGGGGAGTGACATTTCAGGACGCTCGTCACCTTTGGCAAGTGCATTTTTGATACTGAACATAACGCAGTCAAAAATTCTGCGTTCATCAGAAAATCTTACCTCAGTTTTGGCGGGGTGGACGTTGATATCAACCGCGCCGTAAGGCACCGTGAGGTGCAAAACGGCGGCAGGGAAACGGCCAACCATCGCCATATTTTTATAAGCGGCGTCCAATGCGGCAGCAACGGTTCCCGAACGGACATAACGGCCATTCAAAAACACAAACTGCGAATTCTTTTTTGGACGGCACGCGGTGGGTTTGCAGGTATAACCCGACACCTTTATGCCACCCATTTCCCCCTCAACGGGGATGAGCGTTGAGGCAAACTCACGTCCACAAACAGCATAAATTGCCGAAATCAATTTACCGTCACCGGGGGTGACAAAAACCTGTTTTCCGTCACGGATAAAGCGGAACGATATTTCGGGGTGCGACATTGCAATATGGTCTAAGATAGCGGCAACCGAGTTGCCCTCTGCAACATCCTTTTTCAGAAATTTCATTCTTGCAGGGGTGTTGAAAAATAGGTCGCGAATGATAATTGTAGTGCCATCGGGACAGCCTGCATCGTTAACTGCAACCTGACTTGAGCCTTCCGAAGAATAGGCGGTACCTACATCAGAATTTTTCGTTTTGGTCAACATATCAACACGGGAGACCGACGAAATGGCGGCCAAGGCCTCGCCTCTGAAACCCAGTGTTGCAATGCTGTTTAGGTCATTTTCGGTGCTGACCTTACTGGTTGCGTGACGCATAAAAGCCGTTGTGACATCCTCGCGTTCGATACCGCACCCATTATCGGTCACACGCATAAAGGTGACGCCGCCGTTTTTTATCTCAACTGTTATCAGCGTTGAGCCTGCGTCTATTGAGTTTTCAACAAGTTCCTTTATTACCGAGGACGGACGTTCAACCACCTCACCCGCGGCAATAAGTTCGGCAACCTGTTTTGGTAAAACGTTTATAACTGCCATTTCCGGCGACCTCCCTTCAATGATTTTCAAAAAATATTATTCGTCAAACGATGAAATAAGCAGATGCTCAAATTCCTTTATCATTGGCTTAACCTGATCTTTGCGCTCGTTGTACCCAAACAGTGAGAACACACCGAATGCCGAGATAAGCAACAACGGAATGTACAATGCCAAATGTATAAGGTCTTTAAGTTCAAATTTGAAATAGACAAACAATGCAGCAACCAATGGGACAAGAAAGCAGATTACCGAAAGGAATTTTGTGTAAAGACTTACAAGACGGTCATAAACAAAGGCATATTCAATACGGGTGTCACCGTCATCGGCCTCAGTAATTTCAACCAACAGACAATAGTTCTCATAATAATCGTTCTTGCGGTTGGAAATCTTATATTCAAGTTTGAAAACTCCGGTCTCACGGTTGACACTGCCTGAAAGTCTGGATTCGGGGTCTTCGGAACAAAGTGCGTTTTCAAAAGTATCCAGAACCTCATCGTAAGGCATATCAAGTATTGCGTGCTTTTTCTTGCCGATAAGTTTGTATCTTCCGCCAATTTTCATATGTTTCACCTTGCCTTATTTAATTTCCCGTGCCTTTTGAACAAAACCGTTCAGAGCGGTCATACATTCAATGGGGGTCAATGTATTTATGTCCAGCAACTGCAGTTCCTGAAGCAACTGCTTTGCGCCGTGAAGTTCAAAGGTTATCTGTGCTTCGGCCTCATCGCCCATAAACTTTGAGGCAGAAGGCGCACCCTCAGTCTCAAGAGTGTGCAGAATTTCTTTAGCGCGCTCAATGACCGCGTTGGGGATTCCTGAAAGTTTGGCAACCTCGACACCGTAACTGTCATCAGCCCCGCCACGGACAATTCTTCTCAAGAAAGTAATATCGTCACCGCGCTTTTTGACGGCAATGTTATAGTTCTTGACGCCGGAAAGTTGGCCTTCCAAAGCGGTCAGTTCGTGGTAGTGGGTCGCAAACAGTGTCTTGGCTCCTATTTTTTTCTTGTCGCAAACGAATTCCAAAACCGACCTTGCTATGGCCATACCGTCGTAGGTTGAGGTTCCTCGGCCGATTTCGTCAAGTATCAAAAGACTTTTGTTGGTGGCATTTTTTAAAATATGTGCAACCTCACTCATCTCCACCATAAAAGTAGACTGTCCCGAAGCGAGGTCATCCGATGCGCCGACACGTGTGAAAATGGCATCGGTTATCGAAATGTCGGCCGATGTCGCGGGAACAAACGAGCCAATCTGCGCCATCAGTACGATTATGGCAACCTGACGCATATAAGTTGATTTACCTGCCATATTAGGACCTGTAATTATAGCGCAACGGTTGGCATTACTGTCCAACACGGTGTCATTTGGAACAAAAGGCATTGAACTCAAAGTTTCAACAACGGGATGACGTCCGTCAACAACATTCAAAGTGCCCGTTGTGTTCAATGTGGGTCGGCAGTAGTTATTTTTGACGGCAACCTCCGAGAACGAGGTCAACACATCTATCAGTGCTAACGAATCGGCGGTTTTCTGAATCCTTGGCAGTGCCTCGGCAACCGTTTTGCGGATACCGTCAAAAATCTGGAACTCAAGTTGAGCACCGTGTTCACGGGCACCCAGTACACGTGCCTCGATATTCTTAAGTTCATCGGTTATATAGCGCTCACAGTTGGTAAGAGTCTGCTTTCTTATGTAAGAGTCGGGCACCATATCCTTAAAAGAATTGGTAACCTCGATATAATATCCGAAAACCTTATTGTATCGGACTTTCAAGGTCTTAATACCTGTCTTTTCACGCTCAGCGGCCTCAATGTTGGCAATTATCTCCTTACCACCCGTAAGGTCTGAACGAAGCAGGTCAACCTCGGAGTTATAGCCTTCTCGGATGATACCGCCCTCACGCACCGAAAACGGTGGCTCATCAACAATGGCACGGTCGATAAGGTCACAAAGGTCCTCACAAAGGTCAATTCCCTCATTGGCACCCGTTAATATTCTTGAACGGCAAGAGGACAACTGTGTCTTTATGGCAGGCAGGCTTTTCATTGTGTAACAAAGAGAACGCAGTTCCCTGCCACCTGCCGTGCCGTAAACAATTCTGGTCATAAGACGCTCAACATCGTGAACACCAGACAGAAGTTCTCTTATCTCACCCAAAAGCACAGTGTTGCCCATAAGTTCGTCAACGCCGTTGTAACGGGTTTCAAGAGCCATACGGTCCATTAAAGGCTTGCTTATCCAGTTTCTTATCAGTCGTTTACCCATGGCAGTTCTGGTCTTGTCCAAAACCCACAGGAGTGAACCTTTCTTCTCCTTGTTGCGCATCGTTTCGCACAGTTCAAGATTGCGCATTGCGGTAACGTCGACACGCATAAACTGATTGTCTGTATAAACATCAATCTCGGAAATGCGCTCCATTCCGCTCATCTGAGTCTTTTTGAGATAGTCAAGCGAAGCGCCCAAAACCCTCACGGTAAGCGAGCCTGCCACAAGACCTTTTTCTGACACCGAGGGGACCTTGAAATGCTCACAAACGGCAATCTCGGCAATTCCGCTGTCAAAACGTTCCTCGTCAATCATTGTGACACAGCAACTCAAACGGTCCTTGATAAAAGCGACTATTTCCTTTTTCTCAACAATGGGTTTTACAGTAATTATTTCCTTGGGATTAAAACGTCCGAGTTCACCTATAACACGCTGGTCGGCATCAGCCCCCGAAACCTCGGTCACACTGACCGCACCGGTTGAAACATCAATAAAGCACAGTCCGTATTCCTTTTTGGTGAAAAACAAAGCCGCAAGGTAATTATTGCGCGACTCATCAAGCATACTATCTTCCAAAACGGTACCGGGCGTGATGACACGCACTATATCGCGGCGGACGAGACCTTTTGCAGTTGCAGGGTCCTCGGTCTGCTCGCAGATGGCAACGCGGTAGCCTTTTTCGATAAGCCGTGCAACATAACCCTCGTAACTATGGTATGGCACACCGCACATCGGTGCGCGTTCAGAAAGACCACATTCCTTGCCCGTCAACACAATTTCAAGTTCACGGGATGCAGTCACGGCATCGTCGAAAAATAGTTCGTAGAAGTCACCCACTCTAAAAAACAGGAGACTTTCTTTATTCTGCTCTTTTATGTCAAGATACTGACGCATCATGGGTGACAGTTCGGCCATTAGTTCCCACCTCGAAGTTAGGATTTGAATTTACGCTTAATGGCAACCCGAACAGGTTGCACAACTTCCCGTACAGCCAGAAGCAGGCTCACAGGTCTTTGGGTCTTCACCCTCAACAGAAAGTTCAATAATACCGTTTACCCTCTGCATTACGGCATCGAAATCGGCCTTAGCCTTGTTAAACTCCATCATTGTGTCGTTGCACATAATCTTACCGTAAAGTTGACGAATAGATATATTGAATTCTTTTATTTTTTCGCCGTCACGCTCTGACTCTTCCTTTTGAAACTCATTATCAACCTGCATACGTGCAAGATTAAACTCACCAACCAACTTCTGCAACTCGGGGTCGGCATCGTTGGCTTTTCTTGCCTCGATATACCTTTTATATCTCTCATCCTGCTGTAATACAGCACCTAAATTTCTTGCGGCTTCGATGATATCCATTATAAAAATCTCCTTGAAATCAAAATATATTTCCGTAAAGTACACCGTCAAAAGCGGTTATCTTTGCGTTGACAAAATCTCCTAAAAGCCCCCTATCGCCCTTAACCCTTACCACAAGGTTTTCAGACGAACGTCCAACAAGTAAGTCACCGTCAAATTCCTCAATAAGCAATCTGACTTCTCGACCGATAACCTGCCCGTTTAATTCTCTTGAAATTTCTTCCTGAACCCGTAAAAGTTCGGCAAATCGGCAAGATTTATCGGCCTTTGATTCGGGGTCGTCCATTTTTTCGGCAGGTGTGCCGGGACGTGGTGAAAAAATAAAGGTAAACAACGAGTAATACCGAACCTTTTTGATAAGTTCCAACGTCTTTTGGAAATCTTCCTCGTTTTCACCGGGGAACCCGACGATAATATCACTTGTCAACTGTATTTCGGGCATCAGTTGTTTGGCCTTTTCAACAAGGCTCATATAATGCTCGGCAGTATAACGGCGATTCATCGCGGTCAGCACACGGTCAGAACCGCACTGCACGGGAAGATGCAGGTGCTTTTCAACCTTTCCACATTCAGCCATTGCGTTGAGGAGTTCCTCTGAGCAATCTTTCGGGTGCGAGGTCATAAATCTGATTCTAAAATCGCCTTCCAAAGCGTTTATCTCACGAAGCAACTCGGCAAAGGTCATTTTGTGCTTACAGTTTTTGCCGTAGGAATTGACGTTTTGACCTAAAAGCATTATCTCCTTGACTCCGCCTTTTATTATTTCACAGGCCTCGGCAATTATATCCTCGGGCTCGCGTGAAAATTCGCGACCTCTGACGTACGGCACAATGCAATAGGTACAGAAATTGTTGCAACCTTGCATTATTGGCAACCACGCTTTGAAAGTGCCGTCACGGCGGACGGGGATGCCCTCATAGATACCGCTGTCATCACACGGGTTTTCAAAAACGCGTTTACCGGTTGTCATCTTGCGGTAAACAAATTCAGGGAATTTGTGGCGCACCTGCGTGCCGAACAGAATATCAACATACGGATAACTTTTTCTTATTTTTTCAGAAACCTCGGTCTGCTGTGCCATACATCCGCACATACAAATGAGCATACCGGGTCGGGCGCGCTTGTTTGCTTTGAGAATTCCAACATTGCCAAACACCCTTGACTCTGCGTGCTCACGAACTGCACAGGTGTTGTAAAGCACGAGGTCAGCCTCGTTAAGGTCTTCGGTAAAACCGTAGCCCATAAGTTCCAGATAACCTTTCAAATGTTCAGAATCACTTACGTTTTGCTGACATCCGTAGGTGTGAACAAAGGCCAACGGCTTATTAGTATATTTAGCAGAAACCATCTCGCGAACACGCTCGGCAAAGCCAAACTGAGTCTCTAATTCCTGCCTCTTGTTTACATTGAAATCAAAGTTTTCCAACCTTAAAAATCTCCTAAAAGATATACTTGTCCATATTCTAAAATATTATACTACAATTTAAGATTCAATGCAAGAGTTTAGTTAAATATATTAGAAAAATTCGTCGTTGCGCTCCTCAGAATAGAAAAATTGACTTGCCGCCTGTCATTCTGAACGAAGTAAAGAATCTTTTCCTGCTTTTTGATATGACAAAAACCCGACCCGATTTCTCGGGTCGGTCAGTTTGAAAAATCAATTACAGATTGAGGAAATCCTTTCTGTAAGGGAAGCCAAATGCCTCGATAACATCTCGAAGTTCAGTATCGAGAATGGTGTTGACATGGGGCATATGAGCAGTCAGCATATAAAGTTGTGCTGCCTTTTCAACGGTCTCGATAAGACCAAACGTTTCATCCATATCACGGCCTACACCGTAGATACCATGCAATCCCCAAACAACAAGGCGGAATTCTTCCATCTTCTTGGCGGTTGCCTCACCAATCTCGTTAGTTCCGCAAACCATCCAAGGCAGAACACCAATACCGTCGGGGAAAACAACGATACACTCGGTACACATCTCCCAAATGGTGTGAGTGAACTTCTTGTCATCCAACTCGTGAACATGGGTCATTGCCAACGTATATGTAGGATGGGTGTGCATAACAATGCGGTGCTGAGGGTCTTTCTT
Source organism: Acutalibacteraceae bacterium (assembly GCA_045587185.1). Lineage (GTDB taxonomy): Bacteria > Bacillota > Clostridia > Oscillospirales > Acutalibacteraceae > UMGS172. Next base: position 19,902 of record JAZNBS010000022.1, on the reverse strand, counting down.
CAAACGTGCCATATGGCTCATAAGATGTGCAGGGAACTCGCTTGTAAACTTGCCGCCATCCTTATAACCCCACAGAAGTTCTGCAGTAACACCGTCCTTAGCAATACGGACGATACCAAGATTAGTCTCGGGGTCATGTTCAACATTTTTGAAATACTTACCCGTTCCGGTAACAATAAAAATCTTGCCGATAAGTTCGGTTGCATCAAATCCCATGGGAATGGTGCGGATAACTTTATCAAGGTCAAGATACTCAGCAACCTGCTCGGTTTCAAGCATATAACTGATATTACCGCCGTTACGCTCGTCCCAACCGAGACGGTACATATTGGCAGTGACCTTTTTCATTTCCTCAACAAAGGGGGCTGTGAAAATATCCTTCATTTTTCTTCACGCTTTCTAATTTTATTTTGTTACTGCTCATTATATCATATTTTGGAAATTTGTAAAGTGGTTTTTGTTAAATTTATGTCGTTTTTCTTAGGTTTAATGAGGAAACCTCCGTAAAAATGACTTTAACAAAAGACAATATCTATTTGAATATGCCGATAGAGATGAAAACTAAAATTGAATTTGGATTTAATATGCTATAAATCAGGAACCTCAATAAGCCCTATATTCTGCAGTGAACCATAATAACCGAGCGTGACGGTGTTGGTTTTACTGACAAACTTTCCACTGCGTTCAAGCAGTCAATACTTGCCCTTTATTCCGAGTGTTCTTCGCACTGTTTTGCGGAATTTGAAAAAATACAGTCCTATAAGCCTTGACAAAGTGAAATCATAGATAACGAAAGCAATATTACCCATAACAAAAACTATGCCCACTGTTAACCAGAAACCAAAGCGGTCATTTTCAAAAACAGGCAGTCCCAAAATCTTGACAATAACAAAAAAGCAACCTGCCAACGCCACATTGAACGCAATAAATTTAAGCGCACTGCCAATCGCCCTTGACGGTAAACGTTCAATGAGCATTTTAAGTATCGGGTAATAGCCCAAAATACCAAGAAACATCACAAATGCTTCCCTTTCGGTGGGCAGTATAAACGACAGTAATGCTGTAACACCAAAACACAAAAATGCCCATTTTGAATTAAACTCAATGGCAGGTATCATAAAAAGGATACCCGTTAAAGCGGGCACGGTGTAAAGCATAACGGGAATATTGGTGCCAAGCATAAGCACCACTGCCAGTGCTGAGATAACACCGCAAGCGGTGATTTTTACAGTGTTTTTCATAGTTTACATACAGTTACAGCACATATCTGCGCACATAAGACCCGCACAACAGTCGCAAGGTGAGCAGGCGACGCCACCGCCACCGTAGGACCCTCTGCCATAAGGTGAATAACCGTTTCTGCTCTGTTGCATACGGTTTAAAGCGGCGCGGTATTCGGCATTTTCGGGGTCCATTCTCACAGCGGCCGACATACTTGTATAAGCGGCATCAAACCAACCTCTGCGGTACAAAACGCAACCATTTAAAAAATACCACTCAGCATCCCTTGATTCGGGCGGAACACCATCCAGAATCTCCTGTGCTTCTTCATAACGTCCCGAAGCAATCAACTGACGCACGTCATTAAAATTGGAATCGGCGGTGGTGTTGTTTGCACCCCAGTTGTTTGAGTAACCTGTCTTTTTGCCCGCGCCCGATTTACGGCTTTTTATGATGGTGTCATAAGCCTCGTTTATTTCTTTCATTTTTTCGGTCGCCATTTCGGCGGCGGCTGGGTTGTCGGCAAAATTGTCGGGATGGAACTTTCTCGCTTTCTCGCGATAAGCGTCCTTCACCTGTTCTTCAGTGGCATCACGGCTGATACCCAATACCTCATAGGGGTCTTTCATTATTAGCACTTCTCCTTATGGAAAATTTGTTTTTGTCTTTCTTTCAAGCCCTGATACAGAATATTATCCAGTATCGGCTTGTATTTCTTTATTTCCAACAATTCGGAATATGTAGCACATTCCGAAAAGCAGGTGTTCATAATCGGCGTCAACCGTTCCTCGGCGAATTTCAAAGGCTCGTCATGCTGGGGTAATTCCCTTATGAGCGGATTGAAATTACGCCTTTTTATGTCCTTTAATAGGTCATCGGCAACATCGCAAAGGTAAACCCATTTGCCCAGACAATATCCCATTCTTTCCAACACAAATTTATACTTTTCTTGTGTGGGAACAAGTTGCAGAATTCGGCTGACTGCCTTAGCCGTCGGCTCACACGCCTTGTCAAGACTGCATTCACGGTCACTCTCGGCATCCTGTTGGCCTTTTGCATATTGCCCGATGATTTCTTTCAGTTCGGGATATAATTTATAAGCCTTTTGACTCCATCGCTTAGTGAAAATCCTCAGAAAGCGGTAGCCCACGGACTTTAAAAATCCACTGTCACTAATATTGTCGAGTACCTTTAAGTCGGTCAGTGCTACACCTGCTGCTGCGGACAGACTTTGCGTTTGACTGTCATTTTTACAATAGGTGCATTTTTTTAAAGGATTGACACGGCATTTCTTTTGTTCATACCCGTCACAACCGTCGGTCAAAGCACTTGACAGCAACGAAATAAAAGCCATATCATAACTCAGACAGAATTTTGCCAAAACGCCGTAACTTTTACCCATTTCACGGCAAAGACCGCAGTAAACAGCATTGTAAATTTCAAATTCCTTGACCTTCATTTCGGGTTTAAAGACCCTGATATATCCAAACAAAAGTTCACCGCCTTTATAATGACTACAATTATCAACTTAACTATGACACACAAAATGTCAGAATAAGTTAATATCCTGTAAACTTTAAAGCATTTTTTTCAAAAACTGACCTGTGTACGACTCTTTGCACCCGGCAACCTGTTCAGGGGTGCCCTCAACCACAATGTTACCACCTCGGCCACCACCCTCGGGACCAAGGTCAATGATATGGTCTACCGATTTTATGACATCAAGATTATGCTCAATGACTATCATTGTGTTGCCTGCGTCCACAAGGCGGTTGAACACATCAATCAGTCGGTGCACATCGGCAGTGTGCAGACCCGTTGTGGGCTCGTCAAGTATATAGACCGTTCGGCCTGTAGGACGTTTAGCAAGTTCGGTGGCAAGTTTTACACGTTGAGCCTCACCGCCCGAAAGGGTGGTTGCAGGCTGGCCGAGTTTGACATATCCCAAGCCGACATCAAACAAAGTTTTCAGTTTGCGGTATATCTTGGGGTGGCTTTCAAAGAAATACATACCCTCCTCAACCGTCATTTCAAGCACATCGTAAATACTCTTGTCACGGTACTTGACCTCTAAAGTCTCACGGTTGTAACGACTGCCCTTACAAACGTCACAAGGAACATAAATGTCGGGCAAGAAGTGCATTTCAATCTTTATTATACCGTCACCCTCACAGGCTTCGCAACGGCCGCCGCGGACATTAAAGGAAAATCTTCCCGCACTGTAACCACGCATTTTGGCATCCTTGGTGGCAGCAAAAAGTTCGCGTATATCATTAAAAACACCTGTGTAGGTGGCAGGGTTGGAACGCGGAGTTCTGCCAATAGGTGACTGGCTTATCTCGATAACCTTATCAAGATGTTCAAGACCTTCGATACTCTTATGCTTACCCCAAATGCGTTTTGCTCCGTTCAGTTCACACGCAAGGCGCTGATACAGGACACTGTTTATCAATGACGATTTTCCCGAGCCCGACACACCCGTGACTCCTATCATCTTACCCAACGGGAAGTTTACGGTTATATTTTTAAGATTATTCTCGGCAGCGCCAACTATTTTCAAGGCTTTCCCGTTACCCTTACGGCGGGTAATGGGTACCTCAATTTTCTTTCGGCCCGAAAGGTAATCACCCGTGACCGAATCACGGCAACGGCAAATCTCTTGTGGCGTGCCCGTACAGACAACGTGACCGCCGTGGATACCCGCACCGGGACCGATATCGACAATAAAATCCGCGGCACGCATAGTGTCCTCATCATGTTCAACAACAATCACGGTGTTGCCGAGGTCACGCAATTTTTTCAATGTTCCAAGCAATTTTTCATTATCGCGTTGATGCAGACCGATACTGGGTTCATCAAGTATATAAAGCACACCCATAAGCGATGAACCTATCTGCGTTGCCAGTCTGATTCGCTGACTTTCACCACCCGAAAGAGTGCCCGATGCGCGTGACAGCGTGAGGTAATCAAGACCAACGCTGACAAGGAACGACAAACGCGACTTTACCTCTTTAACAATGGGTTCGGCGATGCTTTGGGAACGTGCATCAAGTTTAAGTTGGTCAAAGAATTTCAAAGTATCGACAATCTGCAAATCACACAATTCCTTGATGTTAAGTCCGCCGACCGTAACGCTTAATATCTCGGATTTCAAACGTGCGCCGTGGCAATCAGGACAAGGACTTTCCGACATCAATGCCTCTATCTCATTGCGAGAATAGTCGCTTGTGGTTTCTTTATAACGACGCTCAAGGTTATTGATAACGCCCTCAAACGGCACTGTGAAACTTCCGCCTGCCCAAGCAGAATTGCGGTGGAAAGTCACCTTTTCACCGTTTGTGCCGTACATTATAATATTTTTAACCTCGTCTGACAGTTCGCGGTAAGGTGTGTTGATATCAAAGCCGTAATGCTCGCCAAGTCCTTTGAAATACATCAAAGCAATGGTACCCTCTTCCTTATCACCCCAGTTGGTGGTACCCCAACCGCTTGCACGAACACACCCCTCGGCCAATGATTTTGACTCATCGGGCACTAATAAAAGCGGGTTTACCTTCATAAAAATTCCAAGGCCCGTACACATTGGGCATGCACCGAAAGGACTGTTGAAAGAGAACATTCTGGGCGCAAGTTCAGGCATACTTACATCGTGGTCGGGACAAGCATAATTTTCCGAAAAAGTATATTCCTCACCGCCAATGACCGAAACGGTAACGGTTCCGCCCGACAGTTTCAGGGCGGTTTCAACACTGTCGGTAAGTCTTTTCTGGATGCCGTCTTTAAGCACAAGACGGTCGATAACCGTCTCGATAGTGTGCTTTTTGGTTTTTTCAAGTTTTATTTCTTCAGAAAGGTCATAGACCTCACCGTCGACACGCACACGGACATACCCATCCTTGCGTGCCTTTTCAAGCAATTTTGTGTGTTCGCCTTTTTTGGCACGAATAACGGGGGACATTATGAGAATCTTGTCACCCTCACCGTTTTCCATAATTCGGTCAACAATCTGGTCAACCGACTGCTTGACTATCTCCCTCCCGCAAATCGGACAATGCGGAACACCCACGTGAGCATAAAGCAACCGCAGATAGTCATATATCTCGGTCACCGTTCCAACCGTTGAGCGCGGATTTTTGGAAGTGGTCTTTTGGTCGATTGAAATGGCGGGTGAAAGTCCGTCAATACTGTCAACATCAGGTTTTTCCATCTGACCCAAAAACTGCCTTGCGTAACTTGACAGCGATTCGACATACCGTCTCTGACCCTCGGCATACAATGTGTCGAAAGCCAATGACGATTTGCCCGAACCCGAAAGTCCCGTTAAAACAACTAGTTTATCACGCGGAATCTGAACATCTATATTTTTAAGGTTGTGCTCTCTGGCACCTCTGATGGTAATTTTGTCGGTCATTTTAAACTCCTGCAAAAATCAATAAACATCTATTCTATATTATTTTACAATATTTTATTTTAAATGTAAACAATTTTAGGAACATTTTTTCGACGACAGAATATCCCTGTCGGCATTATTTTCCCCATTTTCAATACTTTTTCTATAAAAGCCTTGACATTTGTATATTATTGTGGTAATATGTTAGCACACTAAAGCGTTTTGACGCTGTAATTTTTTTCAAAAGAGGGTAAATTTATGAAAAACTCAATCAAACTTTTGAGCCTTATGCTCGCGTTACTTATGTGTATGTTCTGCTTCTCTGCGTGCGGTGATGACGCTAAGGACGACAAAAAGCCTACAGTTGTTGTCGGTTACACCATTTATGAGCCCATGAATTATCTTGATGCCGAGGGCAAACTTATCGGTTATGATACCGACCTTGCGAAAAAGGTTTTCGGAAATCTCGGTTATGACGTCATCTTCAAGGAGATTGACTGGAACAATAAATATACAGACCTTAACTCAGGTGTTATCGACTGTGTATGGAACGGTTTCACCTGCAACACCGCTGATGATGACGGTATCCTCCGTTCTGACAAGGTTGATTTCTCTTACAACTATATGGAAAACCGTCAGGTTGTAGTTATAAAGAACGGCACCAACATTTCCAAGGCTGAAGACCTTAAGGGCAAGATTGCCGTTGCTGAGAGCGGTTCTGCCGGCGAATCATATGCAAAGGCCTTTGAAGGCATCTCCTACAAGGGAGTCATTAAGCAGACGGACGGTCTTATGGAAGTAAATGCAAGCACTGCAGACTTTGCAGTTGTTGACGAGCAACTTGCCAAGAGTTACTGCGGTCAGGGTGACTATGCAAACCTCACTATCGTTGAAGGTCTTTCCAGCGATGTTGAGTTCTATGCAATCGGTTTCAAAAAGGGTAGCGAGTTGACCAAGAAGGTAAACGAGCAACTTGAAAAGTGTGGTCAGGACGGCACTATTGACGCTCTTATCAAGGCATATCCCAAGTGTGCCAACACCGCTATCAAGGATTTTTCGGATCAGAAAACCGTTAAGGAATAATTTCGATAAAAATTTAAGACTTTTAAACCTTTGGCTGACGGGATTTTCATCCCGTCAGCAATCGTGTTGTATAGACCGTTTTTATTTGGAGTAAATAAAATGACTTTTGCTGAAATAACACTCTTTCTTGCCAACGGATTTGCTGTGTCATTGCTGATATTTGCAGTGACACTTATCTGCGCTGTGCCGTTAGGGTTACCTATAGCGTTCTGTTCAATGAGCAGATTCAGACCCGTGAAATATGTCGCCAAAACATTTGTGTGGATTATTCGCGGAATCCCGTTGATGTTGCAAATTTTCATAATCTACTACGTTCCGGGTCTTTTGTTCGGCAACCCCATATTCAGCCAAATTGACCGCTACATATTAAGAAATTTTGAAATCCCGAACGATGGTAGTCTGTTACAGCTTTTGCTGACCAATGCAGGTGGCCTTTTTGCGGTATTTATTGCCTTTGCGCTCAACTATGCTTGCTATTTTTCCGAAATCTACCGCGGAGGAATTGAGAGTATTTCCAAGGGGCAGTATGAGGCAGGTTATGTTTTAGGTCTGTCAAAATCACAGGTCTTTAAAAAAATCGTTTTGAAACAGGTCATAAAGCGCATTGTTCCGCCGATGTCCAACGAGATAATCACCCTCATTAAGGACACTGCGCTTGCCAACTGTATTATGATTCCTGAAATCATCAAGCAGGCAAAGGAACTCGCCGCAACCAAGGCGCTCATATGGCCATTGTTCTACACGGGTATATTCTATCTGCTGTTCGTCGGTCTTCTTACCATTGTGTTAGGCAGAATGGAAAAGAAACTCAGTTATTTTAAGGATTGAGGTGACGGAAAATGGCAGTTTTGGAAGTTAAAAATATATATAAATCCTTTGGTAAGACCGAGGTCTTAAAAGGTATCGATTTTTCACTCGAAAAGGGTCAGGTTTTGTCCATCATCGGTTCTTCAGGTTCGGGTAAAACCACTCTTTTGCGTTGTCTGAACTCACTTGAATTTGCCGATAGAGGCACCATCACCGTAAACGATACCGTTATTTTTGACGGTGACCGCAAGACCAAACGTTCAGATACAGAATTACGCGAAAGAAGACTGCATTTCGGACTTGTTTTTCAATCGTTCAACCTTTTTCCGCAGTACACTGTGCTTGAAAATATCACGCTTGCTCCCACCCTCTTGAAAAAGGATACCCCCGAAAACATAAAAGCAAAGGCAATCGAACTGCTTGCCGAAGTCGGACTTTCAGACAAGGCGGAAAGTTACCCTTGCCAACTTTCCGGCGGTCAGCAACAGCGTGTTGCCATTGCACGCGCTCTGGCGCTTGACCCCGAAATACTCTGCTTTGACGAGCCGACCTCGGCGCTTGACCCTGAACTTACGGGAGAGGTCTTGAAGGTCATTCGCTCTCTTGCTGACGGTCATATGACAATGGTGGTCGTCACCCATGAAATGAGTTTTGCCAAAGATGTTTCGGACAGGGTGATATTTATGGACGGCGGGGTGATTGCCGAACAAGGCACACCCGACGAGGTCTTTGGCAATCCCAAAACCGACCGACTCAAAGCCTTTCTTGCATCATATAATAAATAAATCCTAAAAATTATAAAAACAAAAGATTCCCCACATTCAATCGGAACAACAGTGCTCGGTAACAAAGCCTGCTATCCCGAATTTGGTGAGGAATCTTTTGTTTTATCCTTATTCTTTCTTATGTTGGAAGTTATAATCTGTTGAAAATCGTTTTTCGACCGACTTTTTCAAGCTTAGAATTTATATATTATTCTTCCTCTGTAGGTGAGGCCGAGGATGGGACAGTATCAATTATCTCAATAACTCCGCTTCGGCCGTAGAGCGACGGTGTGATAAGCGCAGTGTAACCTCCGCCGACAGGACTTGACCACTCAATAGCCCTGCGTTGCGGTAAAGCGCAGGTTGAAAAGAGCGTCATCATAACACCGCCGTGCATAACTGCCACTGCCTCAAATATTTCTAACTCCATCATTTTGCGCACCATGATATTAAGGCCCAAAGCAATACGCTTAACAAACTCCTGAGAATCCTCGCCGTTGGGAGGGCAGGCACGACCTGATATCCACTCGATATACTGAGGGTCATTTTCAATCTCTGTTGCAGTTTTATTCTCAAAGTCACCAAAGTCAAACTCACGGAGTTCTGACACCTTAATAGGCTCAACATCAGGGAAAAGGACCTCACAAGTCTCAAGGCACCTTTTTAAAGGACTTGTGAACACAAGACCCGCATCAGGCAGTTGACCCTTGACCCTTATGGACTCCAATTCGTCGATACTGCTGTCTGAAAGCGGAAGGTCAGTAACACCGATATATCTGCCGTCTGAGTTTCCGTCGGTCAATCCGTGGCGGATGAAATGTATTCTGTATGTTTTCATAAAACGCCTCCAAAACGCTTATATAAGTGTACTAATAGGATATTTTTTTGAGAAATTGCCAAAAAGTTGCTATACTATTTGTATATTATTCCCCTATACAAATAGTATTGTTTGTAGTATAATAGTCTTCCATTACAAATTGTTACAGCTGTAATTATTATAATATAATCTATATATATTTTCAAGAGAGGTTTTACAAATGCTTTGTGAATTCCCGAAAATTTTATCTGAACTGCGCCGTTCCAAGGGTATATCTCAGAAAAAAGCGGCTGATGAGTTGGGTATCTCACCTGCCCTTCTATCTCATTATGAAAACGGAATCCGTGAATGCGGACTTGATTTTTTGTTAAGACTATCAGAGTATTACTCGGTAAGTTGTGATTATCTGTTGGGCAAAAGCACCATCAAAAACCCGATAGTTTATGAAATCGAGCCCGAAGCCGCTGCGCTTGACAGTATTTTGAAAATTTCCAAAGAGCACAACAACCAAGTCTACGACCTTTTGTGCCGCGTGTCCCGTGTTGAAAGTTACCGCATGGCCCGTTCACTTTGTGACACTGCAGCGAGAAGCAACCTCTTCACATTTCAACTTGACGGTGATGAATACCGTGATATCTGCAACGGCACCGTCAGTGTTATTTATGCAAATTTGAATGCCCTTGGCAAGGAGAGGAAACGACTTCCGCACCATATTGCTGACAAGTATAGTGATATAATAGCACTTGCCGAGACCGAACTGCTCAAGAAACTTTGATTTTAAGAAAGGCGGATTTATGGCTGTCTATGTGACCTCTGACCTGCACGGGTTGGAACTTTGTAAATTGAAAGACTTACTGAAAAGCGTGAATTTCAGCGACCGCGACTGGCTGTATATTTTGGGCGATGTTATTGACCGTGAGAATGACGGCGGAGTTGAGATTTTGTTGTGGTTACTGGAACAGCCAAATGTCCAGTTAATACTCGGCAATCACGAGGCAATGCTTGTGAGTTGTGAGTTCGTTTTTGACGAGATAACCGAAGACTCTGTTAAAGGTCTTGACCAAAGCAAAATGGAACTTCTGATGAACTACACGCAAAACGGCGGAGATGTTACATTGAAATCCTTGCGTGAGTTGTTGCAGCGCGACCCCGAAACGGTGGCCGATATTCTTGATTACCTGCACGACGCGCCGCTTTACGAAACGGTCAGTGTGGGAGGGCGGGATTTTCTTCTGTGCCATTCGGGGCTTGATAATTTTACGCCTGAGAAGAAACTTTCCGAGTACAGTGCCGACGATTTTATCTGGGCATGGCCTAAAATTGACGATGAATATTTTGATGATGTAATCACTGTTTTCGGCCACACTCCGACAATGAGTTATGACCATCAAATGAAAGGCAAAATACTGCGTACAAAAACATGGATAGATATTGATGTTGGCGTACCTTACGGCAATCCCCCTGCCCTTTTACGCCTTGACGACCTGAAGGAATTTTATCTTAACTGATTTTGGAGGTTTTGTGTAATGGATTACAACGCATCGCCAACCCGTTACTCTGAAATGAATTACCAAAAATGCGGTGAAAGCGGTCTAAAACTGCCTCGCGTATCGTTGGGACTGTGGCACAACTTCGGTGACAATGACGACTTTGAAAATATGCGTCGGTTACTTTTCACAGCGTTTGACAACGGCATCACGCATTTTGACCTTGCAAATAATTACGGTCAGCCATTTTCGGGCAGTGCCGAGAAAAACTTCGGCAAAATACTTCACAACGACCTTTTGGCCTACCGTGACGAAATGGTAATCAGCACCAAGGCAGGCTACTTTATGTGGGACGGGCCTTACGGTGACTTTGGCAGTCGGAAATATCTGCTTTCGAGCCTTGACCAAAGCCTTAAACGAATGGGTGTTGATTATGTCGATATTTTTTATCACCACCGACCCGACCCCAATACTCCGTTGGAAGAAACTATGGGCGCACTTGACTCGGCAGTCAAAAGTGGCAAAGCCCTGTATGTAGGTCTTTCAAATTATGACGGCGAAACAATGAAAAAGGCCGCGGCAATACTTCGTGAGATGCGTTGTCCGTTTATAATCAACCAGAACAAGTACTCAATATTTAACCGCACCGTTGAGAAAAACGGTCTTCTCAATGCCGCGCTGGAGGAGAAGAAAGGTGTTATCGTTTTCAGTCCCTTGGAGCAAGGTCTGCTTACTGACCGATACCTTAAGGATATACCTGCCGACAGCCGCGTGAAGCGTAGCGGTATTTTCCTTAAAGAATCATCCCTGACCACAGAAAGGTTGCAAAAGATTCGCGCTTTGGATGAAATTGCGAATGCAAGAGGAGAATCTTTGGCCGAAATGGCACTGAAATGGGTGTTGCATTCCCCTGCTGTCACAAGTGTTCTCGTCGGTGCATCAAAACCACAACAAATACTTGATAACATCAAAGCGAACGGCTCCGCAACATTCAGCGACGAGGAATTGCGGTCCATTGATGAAATTGCCTTGGGGTAGGGTTGCATTATTCTCTTAAAGCAAACAAACAAAAGACGCACTTTTATCTACGGATAAAAGTGCGTCTTTTTCAATACATAGGATACAGTTTTATGCAAAATCTATTGCGCGCTGTACTTTTTAAGAGTTGCTTTTAGCATTATAAAGTCTTCAAAATTGCTTAAAATAATATCATACATAATTGCTACCGCTTTTATAAATCAAAATCCATATCTTTCTCTTTTATCTGACACAAGTAACGCGCCGTTATCCATAAGAATTGTAGCGCCTGTTACTGATTTAGCAGCAGGAGAAGATAAATACAACGCTGTTTCGGCTATTTCGGTGGGCTCCACCCATTTGCAAAGAGGAATTTTATAATAAGTTTCTGACTTTTCACCAAGCCTTGCAGCACCCGTATCTGTCCAACCGGGGGCAATAGTATTTACACGAATTTTGTACTTTGCGAGTTCTATTGCAATATGTTCTGCCATTTTTGTCATCGCCGCTTTAACGGAACCGTATACTGAAACATCGGCAAAATGGGCGTACGCATTATTGGAAGATATCATTATAATATTTCCCTCGATGTTGTTATCAACCATTATTTTTGCGGCTTTTTGCGAACAAAAATAAGCGCCTTTAAAATCAACATCACACATTTTATCAAACTGTTCCTCGGTTGTATCTAAAAAGTTTGATTTATCGGTTATACCTGCATTGTTTATAAATACATCTAGACGGTTAAAGTGTTTTTTGAATTCATTAAACATACTGCAAATGTTTTCGTATTTACTTAAATCTGCTTTAATTGATACGACATTACAGTTCATTTCTTTTATTTGAGTTTCAACCTCATTTACACTATTTTCACTGCCCAAATATGAAAATGCCACATCATAACCGTTTTTAGCAAATGTTAATGCTATTGTTCTCCCAATACCCGAGGCTCCGCCCGTTACAAAAGCAACCTTTCTCTCTTTTGTACTCATACTTATCACCAATTATACTCTTTTGCCATTTCTTCATAGAAATCATCGAACAACTTATCGAAATACTTATCGGTATTGTAGGATGGCTTACGGCAATAATCACTGCCTATGATACCTCTGCGCTTAAGTATACGCTTTTCAAAAAATATAATCTGCTCAACATTCTGCCTTATATGATTAAGCATAGGCAGAATTTTATTATGCGTCTCTATAGCGCCTTTTCTGTCAGAAGATATGTGTTTGTTGTATATATCAAGATAAACATCATACATTGAGCAACCGGGCATAGCACCAATAGCGCCTCTATCCATACACTCAATAAGTTGGAATCCTGCATTACCGACAAATATGTCCATATCGCCGTTTGTAAGTTCCATAAGGCTTGTAACATACGGACCTGCAGGTTTGCATTCGATTTTATAATAAATCATATTAGGACATTCGCTCTTTAATTTGACGAATATATCAGGTGCAATCGCAACACCAGTCTGCTCCGGAGCATACTGTGCCATAATGGGGATTTTAACAGCATTTGCTATGGCTTTCATGTGCTCGTAAAGATATGAAGCGCCGGGTTTTAGGAAGAACGGCGGCAAAAGCATCAAGCAATCCGCGCCCGCTTCTTCAAAGAACTTTGCAGTTTTGACTGCCACCTCTGTTGCATGATCTGTTACCGAAATAATTGTTTTTCCGCCAACCTCTTTAGCGGCTTTTACAGTAACCTCAACCATCTTTTTGCGCTCATCATCAGAGAGTTTATAATACTCACCTGCGATTCCAAACAATGTTACAGCATGACAACCGCCTTTTATCAAATGTTTTACAAGTCTGTCAAGACCTTCATAATCTACTTCTCCATTATCAAGAAAAGGCGTTGCGATTATAGGACATATACCTTTAATTTCGCTCATTTCATTATCCTCCATTATTAAATCACTTATCTCTGTACTCTACCCGAGCCATCTCCACCTGCAAGTTTTTCAACCTCTGCCACAGATACACGGTTGTAGTCGCCCTCAACGGTATGCTTTAAAGCCGAAGCCGCAACCGCAAATTCAATGGTTTCCTGTGAGGATTTAGCTGAAAGCAGTGAATAAATAAGTCCACCGCCGAAAGAGTCTCCGCCTCCAACACGGTCAACAATATGTAAATGATATGACTTTGAGAAATAGTAATTCTCGCCATCGTAAAGCATACCTGCCCAGTCGTTATCGTTAGCGGAAATTGAAGTTCTAAGGGTTATTGCAACCTTTTCAAAACCAAATTTGTCTGCAAGTTGTTTTGCAACAGATTTGTATCCTTCGTGGTTCAATTTACCGCCGTAAATATCTGTCCCCTCTGCCTCAATACCGAATACATCCTTTGCATCTTCTTCGTTAGAAATGCAAACATCAACATACTTGCAAAGTTCGGTCATAGCCTTGTTTGCTTCTTGTCTTGTCCAGAGTTTACCTCTGTAGTTTAAATCACAAGAAATCTTAACACCTTTTTCTTTAGCTTTCTTACAAGCCTCTTTACAGATTTCTACTACATTCTCACCAAGGGCAGGAGTAATTCCTGTAAAGTGGAACCAATCTGCTCCATCAAAAATACTATCCCAGTCAAAATCCTCTGTTGTTGCCTGCTGGATTGCAGAATACTTGCGGTCATAGATACAAACAGACCCTCTTTGTGACGCGCCTTTTTCAAGATAGTAAATACCAACTCTTTCTCCACCGCGAACGATTTTGGAGGTATCTACACCAAAATACCTTAGTGAATCCACAGCCGCCTGACCGATGGCGTGTTTAGGTAACTTTGTTACATAAACACTATCCATTCCATAATTTGCAAGGCTTACCGCAACATTTGCTTCTCCGCCGCCAAAGGTTGCCTGCATCTGATCGTTCTGGAAAAATCTGTAATATCCGTTAGGAGCAAGTCTTAACATTAACTCACCGAAAGTAACTACTCTTGCCATTTTTTATTCCCCCATCTTTTCAAGCGATTCTTTTACAAAGAAACTGCCGCCTATAGCCGCAATTTTATCAAAGGCTAAAAACTCGTTGATATTACTTCTGTCCACACCGCCTGTGGGTATAAACTTAACCTGCGGGAACGGTGCAGAAAGAGTCTTTAATGCCTTTAAGCCACCATAAACATTTGCAGGAAAGAATTTTACTGTTGTAATTCCAAGTTCTAATGCCTGCATAATTTCAGTTGGTGTTACACAACCGGGGTAATATGGTATATTTCTTTCATTGCAAATGTGCGCAACTGCAACAGAAAGACCGGGTGATACAATAAATTGTGCGCCTGCTTCTAAAGCATCCTCACACTGCTTTGCATTTATAACTGTACCTGCGCCGATAGACATTTGAGGATAATTCTTTACGGCATATTCAATGGCCTCTTTAGCACAAGCGGTACGGAAAGTAATTTCCGCACAGTTAATTCCATTGTTTTTGAGCGCAGTTAAAATTTTATCGGTTTCTGACAGTTCTTTTATAACAACAACAGGTATGTATTTTTCCATAATTTTCTCCTACTCAAATTTCACGGCTTATTAAAGCATAAGTTGTGTTTATTTTGTATCTTTTATAATACTTTTGACTGCATCGCAGAAAATTCCCACATCCACAGAATGTGCAATATACTTAACACCGTTTTCTTTCCATTTTCTTGCATTTTGGATGGTATCTGTAAACACACCTACGGCCACACCCCGTTGTTTACATTGTCCAACAATATCAAGCATTGCTGACTCAACTAACGGATTATCGATTTCACCCGGTACTCCGAGAGATTGAGAAAGGTCATACGGTCCTATAAACAAAACATCTGCACATTCAGCATCCAAAATTTCCTGCAAATTATCTATGCCATCTTTGCCTTCTATTTGTAATATCGTTACCGTTTTGTTCGCTTCCTGAAAATACTCAAAACGGTTTTTACAACTATAATCTGCAGCTCTGACAAATCTGCAAACGCCTCTCATACCGTCGGGAGCAAATTTTGTTAGATTTTTAACCTTTAAAGCATCTTCAACACAGGTTATTTGAGGTACCTGAATACCTCCGGCACCTATGTCCAATACCTCGCCCATAACAGAAAAATTATCTTCTTTAACACGAACTATTGGAAATACTCCTGAAACTTGCGCTGCACGTATAAGATTCTGCACGGTTTGAACACAGTTAGGACCATGCTCTAAATCCAATATCACAAAATCCATTCCGCTGAAGCCCAAGCATTCAATAAATGCAGGATCTGCAGTTTTAGAAAAAGTACCTATGACACCATCATTATTAAGTTTTTCTTTAAAAGTTTTTATCATTTCTTTCATAATCCAACTACTCACTAATCTACATATTGCATATAAGTCAAATCACAGCCTTCGTCAGCCTGTGTTACATTGTCTATGAAATTGCGAACAAAACCGCGCTTGATATCTTTGTGTTCTTTTGGTTTAACCTGGGCTAATCTTTTCTGCATTTCTTCTTCGCTTATTTCAAGTTCGATTAAATTGTTATCTACATCAAGGTGAATAATATCTCCGTCTCTAACCGCCGCCAACGGACCACCAACTGCACTTTCGGGAGCCACATGCAGTACCTGTGTGCCAAAACAACCTCCTGACATTCTTGAATCAGTAATGCGGACAAAATCTTTTACACCTTCGCGGTTAAGTTTTGGTGGCAATGGCATATAGTTTCCGTTTTCAGGCATTCCGGGCGCACCTACAGGACCGTATCCTCGGAGTACTATTACTGTATCCTTGGTGACATCAGAATTCTCATCAAGCAGATACTTCTGACACTCTTCCAAATCTTCAAACACCTTAGCAGGTCCTCTGTGATTCAAAAGATGCTCACTTGCAGCACTTCTTTTAATTACAGCGCCCTTGGGTGCAAGATTTCCAAACAATACAGAAATTCCGCCTTTCTCGTTAAGAGGATTATCCAAAGGTCTTATAATTTCGGTATTATAAGGCATATCTGCTTCCTTTAGGTTCTCTCCTACTGTTTTTCCGGTTACAGTAAGGCAATCTGTATGCAAACTTCCCTCAAGTTCTTTCATAAGTGCCGCAACACCGCCTGCATCGTGGAAACTTGTGCCGACAGTTCCGGTTCCGTGAGGTTTAACATTTACTAAAACAGGAGTTTGTTCGCTTATACGCTCAAAATCTTCTAATTTAAGATCGATATTGGCTCTTCGAGCGATTGCAATAAGGTGAATTATTAAGTTTGTAGAACCACCGCAAGCCATTAAAACCTTAATAGCATTTTCTATTGATTTCTTATTGATTATATCAAGGCATTTAACATCTTCTTTGATAAGATCAACTATTCTTCTTCCCGACTCCTCACAAATGCGGAGTTTTTCTGCCGAAACACCGAGACAAGCTGCGGAATCAGGTAAAGCAATACCCAGAGCTTCTGTTACAGTTTGACAAGTGTTTGCTGTTCCCATAATTGGGCAAGCACCTGCACTGCCATAAAGACAGCCTTCGTGTTTGGTCATTTCTTCGAGTGTGATTTTACCTGATGTGTAATCATTATAGAGGTAAAAACTATCTGTTCCGCAAGCCAGGGTCTGTCCTTTGTAATTACCAGGAAGCATTGCGCCACCGGGGACATATATGGTTGGTTTATTAGCCGATACCGCCGCCATTAACTGTGCGGGAACGTTTTTGTCGCAACCGCCTATAAGTACAACACCGTCAAAGGGATGACGTGCTATAAGTTCTTCGGTTGTTATGGACAAAAGATTTCTATAGACAAGACTTGAAATATCAAAGAAGACTTCGCAAATAGAAAGCGTATTCACTTCTAACGGGAAACCGCCCGCTGCCCAAACACCTCTTTTAATAGCTTCAGAGAGTTGACGGAAATGCACGTGACCGGGATTGGTCTCTGCCCAAGTATTGATAATACCAACAATGGGTTTTTCGATATCTTTGTCGGTATAACCCATTGATTTGAGCAAGGCATTTCTCAAAAGACCTGTACGGTCGCCTCTTTTTTTCCATTTTTCCGAGTAATTGTTTTCCATTATTGTTCCTCCTTACCGCAAATTACACAGATTGGTTCATCCATATCAATTTGCTGAATATATTTATATTTGCCATTTGAGTCTTCTTCAAATATAGTTACATTATTACTATCTTGATTAGCGCAGATTATTCTGTTTTCGTTGAATATAAAATCTCTCGGCGTTTTGCCTTTACAATCGAAAACATCCAAAAACTTGAGTTTTTGCCCATCAAAGGATATTCTTGAAATTGAATTATGACCTCTGTTAGCGATATAAATGTCATTTTTATGTAATCTTATTGCTGATGCAAATGATTCTCCACTGTAATCTTTCGGCAGACAACTTATAGTATCAATTAAAGTCATATCACCGTGTTTATATTCAAGAACCGAAACAGTAGACTTAAGTTCATTTGCAGTGAAAACGTATCTGCCGTCATTTGAAAATGCCAAATGCCTAACGCCATGACCTGTTGGCATATTTATCTGATTTATACAATTCAAATCCTCGTCATATATATATATCAAATTTTGCCCTAAATCTGTAACAGCAAGATATTTACCGTCAGGTGTTGAGCCAACAAAATGGGGATGTGATACCGGCAAGTCTTTAGAGTTATGATTGACCGTCTTTTCGTCAACTTTTGTCACATCACCCGAAGTATAATTGACACAGTATACCTTTCCCTTAAACTCAGTCAAATGGCAAGCGATTTCACCATTGGTTGAGACAATCTTAGAAAAGCAAGATAAATCACCGTTGCCATCAACATTGCAACTGACATATCCGCTGTGTTTATTCTCAAAAGGCGAGCGCAATAAAATATGCATTTTATAATCTTTGATTATCATATACATTGGACTGTCTAAAGGAAAAAATTCTTTTTTTATATATCCGTTTCCTTTTGAAAATTCATACTTGTATATGCCGCCATTTTTGTTTTTTGAAGCGATATATATTAAATTATCCAAAATTCATCACCCACAATACATTCATATATACACTTTGATTATATAATTAAACCCGTAATTTTCCTATACACTTTTATTCATTTTTTATGGACTTTTCTGACTTTTTGTGATATATGTGTTTTGGCGCTAAAATGTCAGTTAAAACTACGCACGGAAGACTAATAGAATTACATTTCAATGGCAATATTTGAAATATATTATTACTGAAAACTTGAGCCTCGAAGAAAAAAGGACGGGTAAAACCCGTCCCATATATATTTTGTTTCAATAGATTTTTGATAATAAAAATCTTGAAACTCATTATATGTATTAAATTCTTTAAGTTCATAACCATCTTCAAAATGGAAAGAAATAATTTTTTCCTTTTCGCTTATCCAACATCGGTATTTTTTTAATTCAGATGATGTAGTAGATTCCGACACCCTCCCTTTCCCCCTCAAAATAAAATCAACGAAACACCTTATAGAAGTGTAGCGTCCTGAAAGACGCTACACTCTTTTTAATTACTCGGTTCTGATTGTGATAGAGGTGATAACTGGCTGTGCATCTGCATCAATAGTTCCGTTATCATCGGTGGGCTCTGCGAATTCGCAAACACTGTCAACGATAGAGCGAACAAGAAAGTCTCTCAAACAAAATCCCAATATTAGATTATATGTAAGTGCTATGGAAAGGAAAATAATCCGTGTTTTGTGTTCTTCATTTCAAATCTCCTTTATATACGTAATTCCTTGAAACGAAGAAGTGGCAGTACAGAGCAAACCACTCTGTACTGCCACAAACAAAGGCTATTTAACATCTTTTAAGAAAACAACAAACCCGAACGTTTCACCAATCGGTAAAAGGTTCGAAATTGAAAGAAATTCGTCTTTTCGGTTGAATTTGTGTAAGATATATAATAAAATACCAATTATAAGAATCTCAAATATTTAGGAAACGTTGATTTTCGTGCTTCTAAAAAAGTAGTTATAAATAAGGGGCTTTTTACAATGGATACCAAAGAGGCATCATTACAAAAACATTATGACTGGCAGGGAAAAATTGAGGTTATCTCAAAGGTGAAGGTAGCGTCTTCCGAAGATTTATCTTTGGCATATACTCCCGGCGTTGCACAGCCTTGTCTTGAAATTCAGAAAGATTATAACAAGTCTTTTGCGCTTACTCGCCGTTGGAATCTGATTGGCGTTATTACCGATGGTTCCGCAGTTTTAGGTCTTGGAAACATCGGTCCCGAAGCCGGCATGCCCGTTATGGAGGGCAAGTGCGTCCTCTTCAAGGCTTTCGGTGACGTCGACGCTTTCCCGCTCTGCATAAAGTCCCAGGATGTTGACACCATC
>JAZNBS010000021.1:0-23159 GCA_045587185.1 Acutalibacteraceae bacterium | reverse complement strand
GACTTCATTATAGAAGTTTGCACCCATAATGTCCATTTTGTTGACGTAGACCATACGAGGAACGTTGTACTTGTCAGCCTGACGCCAAACGGTTTCAGTCTGGGGCTCAACGCCGCCCTTTGCGCACAGAACAGTCACAGAACCGTCCAGAACACGCAGAGAACGTTCTACCTCAACGGTGAAGTCAACGTGGCCGGGGGTGTCGATGATGTTGATGCGGTGGCGATTGGCAGCAGCCAGTGCGGGATCGTTCTGTAAATCGGAATGGGTCCAATAGCAGGTGGTAGCAGCAGAAGTAATGGTGATACCTCTCTCCTGCTCCTGAGCCATCCAGTCCATGGTAGCGTCTCCGTCGTGAGTCTCACCGATTTTATGAGTTTTACCGGTGTAGAACAGAATACGCTCGGTTGTGGTGGTTTTACCTGCATCAATATGGGCCATAATACCAATATTTCTTGTCATTTCAAGAGATACTTTTCTAGGCATATAATCCTCCTATAAACAAGTAAAAATTACCATCTGTAGTGTGCGAAAGCCTTGTTGGCTTCTGCGGTTCTGTGCATTTCTTCTTTCTTTTTGAAAGCGTTGCCCATACCGTTGGTAGCATCAAGCAACTCGTTTGCGAGACGCTCCTTCATGGTAGCCTCAGAACGAGCACGGCTTGCAGTGGTCAACCATCTCAGAGCCAGAGTCTGCTTTCTTTCGGGGCGAACCTCGAAAGGTACCTGATAGGTTGCACCGCCCTTACGGACAGCCTTACATTCGAGTTGGGGCATTACATTCTCGAGAGCAGCCTCGAAAACCTCAAGGGCGTCCTTACCAGACTTCTCTGCAATAATGTCGAATGCTCCGTAAACGATTTTCTGAGCAACACCCTTCTTACCGTCCAACATAACGTTGTTGATGAGACGGGTTACGATTTTGGAATTGTAAAGCGGATCGGGCAATACATCACGTTTTGCGATTATACCTCTTCTTGGCACTTTAACTTCCCTCCTTCACATAATGATATCATAGGTACTCGAGTGACAAATCCCGTTAGTGTCTTCCGAGGCGTATATATATTAACGCCGCGAAAATGCGACAAAAGATTCGTCGGTTAATTTTAAGGCTTTTTGATTACTTAGCGGCCGCCTTAGGACGCTTTGCGCCGTACTTGGAACGACCCTGCATTCTGTTTGCAACACCCTGGGCATCAAGTGTTCCTCTGATGATGTGGTAACGCACACCAGGGAGGTCCTTAACACGTCCACCACGGATCAATACGACCGAGTGTTCCTGCAGGTTGTGGCCGATACCGGGAATATAGGCAGAAACTTCGATACCGTTGGAAAGACGTACTCTGGCAATCTTACGGAGAGCCGAGTTAGGTTTCTTAGGAGTCGAGGTTTTAACAGCAGTACAAACGCCTCTCTTCTGGGGAGAGTCGTTGTCAGTCAACTGACGCTTCATAGAGTTATAACCCTTCAAAAGCGCAGGAGCCTTAGCCTTCTTCTCGAGGGTATCACGACCTGAACGGACTAACTGGTTAAAGGTTGGCATATTACACCTCCTTAAGAAAATAATGTATACGACGCAGGCAGAATTTCTCCTGCCTGCGTAATATATAAATTGTTGTTGCGGTGGAACCCAATAACTGTTTTAGGCCAAGGTCCCACACGTTAGAAAATTTTAACACCTTAACACTATATTTGTCAAGTATTTTCTAAAAAATACCCCAATTTTTTGAAAATTCAGGCATTATTCGGTTACTTGCTCCTCAGAAGTGGTTGAATCAGTGGGTTCTTCGATGTTAGCAGAAGGAACCTCCTCTGTTGCAACTTCAACCTCTTCCTCGTCATCATCGTGATAACATTTCATACCAGTACCGGCAGGAACAAGCTTACCGATGATAACATTCTCCTTCAGTCCAAACAAAGGATCAACCTTGCCCTTGATAGCGGCATCGGTAAGAACTCTGGTGGTCTCCTGGAATGATGCGGCCGAGAGGAACGACTCGGTGGCAAGAGATGCCTTGGTGATACCCAACAGAGTATACTCATAGGTGGCAAGGGAGAGACCCTCCTCACCTGCATCAATACGTGCCTGGATAGCATCGTTAGCCTCATAGACCTCGCCTCGGTCAACCATAGTGTTGGGTATAAAGTCGGTACTTCCGTTATCAACAATGCGGAACTTACGCATCATCTGGCGGATAATGACCTCGATATGCTTATCGTTAATCTCAACACCCTGTGAACGGTATGCGTTCTGAATTTCCTTTATAATATACTCCTCAACAGCACCGGGGCCGGTGGTTGCAAGAATATCGGCAGGAGCAATAGAGCCTTCGGTCAACTGCTGACCTTTCTTGACAGTATCGCCGTGAGCAACGCTTACGCGATAGCCAAACGGAATGGTGTACTTACGCTCATCTGCGTTTTCCTCATCAGTGATGATAACTACGCGGTTCTTCTTATCCTCAGTGAGGGTGACTGTACCTTCAATCTCAGCAAGTATTGCACTGTGCTTGGGACGGCGGGCCTCGAACAACTCCTCAACACGGGGAAGACCCTGAGTAATATCTTCGGTAGATGCGATACCACCGGTGTGGAAGGTACGCATTGTAAGCTGGGTACCGGGTTCACCGATAGACTGAGCGGCAATGATACCAACAGCCTCACCGACGGTGACGGGCAGACCGGTTGCAAGGTTCATACCGTAGCACTTCTTACATACACCGTGCTTGGAACGGCAACAGAGAATAGAACGGATATATACCGAATCGTAACCGGCATTAACAATCTTTGCAGCATCGTCATCGGTCATCATATGCTCGTTGTCAACCAAAACCTCGCCTGTTGCGGGGTCAACGATTGGGTCAAGGAGGTAACGGCCCTGCAAACGTTCTTCAAAGCGTTCTATGACCTGATTACCTTCCATAATAGCGGAAACCTTAAGTCCTTCAACGGTACCACAGTCGTCCTCACGGATAATGACATCCTGCGAAACGTCAACCATTCGACGGGTTAGATAACCTGAGTCAGCGGTACGAAGAGCGGTATCGGCCAGACCTTTACGTGCACCACGGGAAGAAATGAAGTATTCAAGTACGTTCAGACCTTCACGGTAGTTTGCACGGATAGGGATTTCGATAACGGCACCTGATGTGTTGGAAATAAGTCCACGCATACCTGCAAGCTGCTTAATCTGGCTCATAGAACCACGGGCGCCTGAGTCAGCCATCATAAAGATGGGGTTAAACTCATCAAGGTTGCCCTTCAAAGCATCTGCAATATCATCGGTGGCATCGTTCCATGTTCTTATAACCTGAGCAAGACGCTCCTGATTGGTCATAAGACCGCGACGGTACTTCTTTTTAATCTCATCAATACGCTTTTCAGCAGCAGTGATGATTTCCTTTTTCTGCGGCGGTATGATGGCATCCGAAACTGCAACCGTAATAGCACCGCGGGTTGAATATTTAAAGCCGGTAGACTTTATCTTATCAAGTACAATGGCGGTTTCAGAGGTTCCGTAAAGTTTGATGCAGTGGTCGATAATCTTACCGAGTTGCTTCTTGCCTACCTTGAAGTTGTTGATTTCATCACCCGAAGTAATTCTCAGAGTTGCGGGGTCCTTCGGAGTGAAGCAGACCTCAAGTCTGAACTTGTTTTCGGGCTTGCTTCTGTCAACAAAACCGAGGTTCTGAGGAATAGACTCGTTGAAGATGATGAAACCGACGGTACACCAAGTAAGACCCTGTTCCCCATCCACGTTCATACGGACACGGATAGGAGCATGAAGACCTACAACACCGTCCTGATAAGCCATAATAGCCTCATTAGTGTCACGGAAAACCTTGTTTGCGCCCGGTTCATCGGGCTTAACAACAGTCAGATAGTAAGAACCGAGAACCATATCCTGAGTAGGAACGGCAACAGGCTTACCATCAGAGGGTTTGAGCAGGTTGTTGGCGGCAAGCATAAGGAAACGTGCCTCAGCCTGAGCCTCTGCCGACAGGGGAACGTGCACGGCCATCTGGTCACCGTCAAAGTCGGCATTATAAGCGGTACATACAAGCGGATGGAGTTTGAGTGCGCGACCCTCAACAAGTACGGGCTCAAAGGCCTGGATACCAAGTCTATGAAGTGTCGGAGCACGGTTCAAAAGCACGGGATGGTCTTTAATAACAGTTTCAAGTGCATCCCAAACCTCGGTACCTGCACGCTCAACCATCTTTCTTGCCGTCTTAACATTAGAAACGATACCGGTCTCTGCAAGTCTCTTCATTATAAAAGGTTTAAAGAGTTCGATAGCCATCTCCTTAGGAAGACCGCACTGATACATCTTAAGTTCGGGTCCTACTACAATAACCGAACGTCCCGAATAGTCAACACGTTTTCCGAGAAGATTCTGACGGAAACGTCCCTGCTTACCTTTAAGCATATCGGACAGGGATTTGAGTGCACGGTTGCTGGGGCCTGTTACAGCCTTGCCACGACGACCGTTGTCAATCAAAGCGTCAACAGCCTCCTGAAGCATACGCTTCTCGTTGCGGACAATAATATCGGGAGCGCCAAGTTCAAGCAATCTCTTAAGACGGTTGTTACGGTTGATAACACGTCTGTAAAGGTCATTAAGGTCAGATGTGGCAAAACGGCCGCCGTCCAACTGAACCATAGGACGGAGATCGGGCGGTATTACAGGAATAACGTCCAAAATCATCCATTCAGGGCGGTTGCCCGACTGACGAAATGCTTCCATAACCTCAAGGCGCTTTAAAAGTCTGACTCTCTTCTGACCGGTTGCATCCTCAAGTTCAGCGTTGAGTTCGTTGCAAGTTTCCTCAACATTTATTTCGCAGAGAAGTTTCTTGATGGCTTCGGCGCCCATTCCGGCATCGAAATCATCCTCATACTTCTCACGCATATCATTGTACTGTTGCTCGTTCAAAAGTTGCTTTTTCTGAAGCGGAGTGTTACCGGGGTCGGTAACAATATACTGTGAGAAGTACAGAACCTGTTCCAAAAGTCTGGGCGAAACATCCAGTACAAGACCCATCCTTGAAGGAATGGTCTTGTAATACCAGATGTGGGATACGGGAGCGGCAAGCTCAATGGTACCCATACGCTCACGGCGAACCTTTGCACGGGTTACTTCAACACCGCAACGGTCACAAATCTTGCCTTTGTAACGGATTCTCTTATACTTTCCGCAATGGCATTCCCAGTCCTTCTGTGGTCCAAAAATACGTTCGCAGAAAAGTCCGTCACGTTCGGGTTTTAAAGTACGATAGTTAATAGTCTCAGGCTTTTTAACCTCACCATGAGACCAGCTTCTTATCTGTTCAGGAGAAGCAAGACCAATTTTTATAGATTCAAAATCAATATTTTCCATTACTGCTCTCTCCTTTAGTTAAAATCTTGGTCATCAGAACCGTAATCATCGGTATCCTCAGTAATTGCATCACCGTTTTCATCCTCAAGACCGAAACCGTCAAGATTATCTGCAACGGTCTCCTCCGCAAAGTCAGAATCATCAGCGATGACAGGTGTGAAGCCCATATCGTCATCATCGTCGAAGGTCTGCTTAAGGTCAATTTCCTCGTTATTGGAATCAAGAACCTTGACGTCAAGACCCAACGACTGCAATTCCTTAATAAGAACCTTAAACGATTCAGGAACGCCTGCCTTAGGAACATTCTGACCCTTGACAATAGCCTCATAAGTCTTAACACGTCCTACAACGTCGTCTGACTTAACAGTCAGGATTTCCTGCAAGGTGTACGCTGCACCGTAGGCCTCAAGTGCCCAGACTTCCATTTCACCGAAACGCTGGCCACCGAACTGAGCCTTACCACCCAACGGCTGCTGGGTAACAAGTGAGTAAGGACCTGTGGAACGGGCATGGATTTTATCGTCAACAAGGTGATGCAGTTTAAGATAATACATATAACCGACGGTTACCTTATTATCAAACGGCTCACCTGTTCGTCCGTCATACAACTGGGTTTTGGCGTCCTCGGTAAAGGGTATCTTCGAGAAGTCAAGCTTGGCCGAGCCGCGGTCGGCGTATTCGTCACTCTTGGTGAACTCCTCTGCCTTTTTGAACAACTCACGGATATCGGACTCATGAGCACCGTCAAATACGGGGGTGCAGACCTTCCAACCGAGAGCCTTTGCAGCATAACCAAGATGAACCTCAAGAACCTGACCGATGTTCATACGGGAAGGAACACCGAGGGGGTTCAAAACGATATCAAGCGGTGTACCATCGGGTAGGAAGGGCATATCCTCCGAGGGTAAGATTCTGGAAACAACACCCTTGTTACCGTGACGTCCTGCCATCTTATCTCCAACAGAAATCTTACGCTTCTGTGCGATGTAGCAACGAACGACAAGGTTTACACCGGGGTTGAGTTCAGAACAGTTTGAACGGTCAAAAACCTTAACATCAACGATGGTGCCGTATTCACCGTGAGGTACTCTCAAAGAGGTATCACGGACTTCTCTTGCCTTTTCACCGAAGATTGCACGAAGCAATCTTTCCTCGGCGGTAAGTTCGGTCTCACCCTTGGGCGTTACCTTACCGACAAGAATGTCACCCGCACGTACCTCTGCACCAATGCGGATAATACCGCGCTCATCAAGGTCTTTCAATGCATCCTCGCCAACGTTAGGGATGTCACGGGTAATTTCCTCAGGTCCGAGTTTAGTGTCACGGGCCTCGATGTCATATTCCTCTATATGAATAGAGGTATACATATCCTCGCGGACAAGTTTCTGGTTAATGAGAACAGCGTCCTCATAGTTATAACCTTCCCATGTCATAAAGCCGATAAGGGCATTCTTACCAAGGGAAACTTCACCTGTAGCGGTAGCGGGACCGTCAGCAATAACCTCGCCCTTTTCGACGGTCTGACCTACACTGACAATAGGTTTCTGATTGATACAGGTGCCGTGGTTGGAACGGAGGAACTTGATGAGCTCGTACTCGTCAATCTCACCGTTCTGAGCCTTTACCTTAATCATATCGGCAGACGCGGCAACGACGGTACCTGCACGTTTTGCAAGCACAACAACGCCCGAGTCAACTGCGGCTTTATATTCCATACCGGTACCGACAAAGGGATTCTCGGTCTTGAGAAGCGGAACAGCCTGCTTCTGCATGTTGGAGCCCATCAGTGCACGGTTGGTATCATCGTTTTCAAGGAACGGAATCATAGCGGTTGCGACCGAAACGACCATTTTGGGCGAAACGTCCATAAAGTCAATCTCGGAGCCTTTACACTCAACAAACTGGTCACGGAAACGACCGTTGACACGTTCGTTGAGGAAGTGACCCTCTGCATCAAGAGGTTCGTTAGCCTGAGCAACGATAAACTCGTCCTCTTGGTCGGCAGTCATATAGACAACCTCATCAAGAACTCGTCCGGTAGCCTTATCGACCTTGCGGAAAGGAGCCTCAATAAATCCGTATTCGTTTATCTTGGCAAAGGTTGCAAGGTAAGAGATAAGTCCGATGTTGGGGCCTTCAGGAGTCTCGATAGGACACATACGTCCATAGTGAGAATAGTGAACGTCTCGGACTTCGAATCCTGCACGGTCACGGGAGAGACCGCCGGGACCGAGGGCTGAAAGACGGCGCTTGTGGGTCAACTCGGACAACGGGTTGGTCTGATCCATAAACTGTGACAGCGGAGAAGAACCGAAGAACTCCTTAATGGCTGCAACAACAGGTCTGATATTGATAAGGCTCTGGGGAGTGATAACATCCATATCCTGAGCCTGCAATGTCATCTTCTCACGGATAACTCTTTCCATTCTGGAGAAGCCAATGCGGAACTGGTTCTGCAAAAGTTCACCTACGCAACGGATACGGCGGTTTCCGAGATGGTCAATATCGTCGGTAGTTCCAATGCCGTGAGGAAGACCGAGGAAATAGTTGACCGATGCAAAGATATCGTCAATAGTGATATGCTTGGGGCAGAGAGCGTCAAGATTGTCGATAACAGCCTCGCGTATAGCCTCTCCCTCATTATTCTCAAGAATGTCTTTGAGAACCTTAAATACGACATTTTCTTTAATGCCAAGTTCAGCAACGTCAAAGTCAACAAAATCACGGATATCAACAACGCCGTTGGAGATAACCTTGACTTCAGCGCGCTCGCCCTCTGCATCAAGAACGTCAAGGAACACTTCACTTACGCCCTTCTTCTGCATATCGCGTGCCTTTTCACGGGTCACAGTCTCCCCTGCTTCGGCCATAATCTCACCGGTCATAGGGTCAACAACAGGGCGAGAAAGAACCTTGCCCTGAATACGCGCAGCGATAGCCAACTTCTTGTTATACTTGAAGCGGCCGACTCTGGAAAGGTCGTAACGGCGGTCGTCAAAGAAAAGTTGCTCCAAATGGGTCTGCGCACCTTCAACGGTTGCAGGCTCACCGGGACGGAGTTTCTTATATACTTCAATAAGGGCGGAATCGGTATCGGTGGTTGTGTCCTTCTCAAAGGTGGCGGTCATACGCTCATCCTCACCGACAAGTTCGCTTATCTCAAAGTTGGTCTGTACACCGAGTGCACGGATAAAGGTTGAGAGAGGCAGTTTGCGGTTTTTGTCTATACGGACATACAAAGCACCGTCCTGAGCAGTTTCATACTCAAGCCATGCGCCGCGGTTAGGGATGACGGTCGAAGAGAAGAGTTTTCGGCCGGTCTTATCGATAACACAGTCAAAATACACACCAGGAGAACGAACCAACTGAGATACAACGACACGCTCTGCGCCGTTGATAACAAAGGTTCCGGATTCGGTCATGAGCGGGAAGTCGCCCATAAACACTTCATTCTCCTTAATTTCACCGGTTTCCATATTCTGCAAACGTGCAAGAACGCGAAGAGGTGCAGCATAGGTTGCATCTCTTTCCTTACACTCTGCAACGGTGTATTTGGGCTTGTCATCAAGACGATAGTCTATAAAATCAAGCACCAAATTACCGGTGTAATCGGTGATCGAAGACATATCTTCGAATACTTCCTTAAGGCCTTGATCGAGAAACCACGCATAAGAATCTTTCTGAATCTCAATGAGGTTAGGCATATCAATAACTTCACTGATCTTCGAGAACGTCATTCTTTCGTTCTTTCCGAGTTTAACGGGTTTAACATTCACCGTCTGAGCCATAGGCTTTGATCACTCCTTATCTTATTTAAGCACGGGTGTTGACAACACTGCAAAATTGTTGTCAAACCGCATAAATTCACGGGCGTTTTGTGCACTATTTTCTACAAAGGTTTAATAATAGGTGCATAAGACCCCATGATTAGGCATTATAGGATTATACAACTGTTTGTCAATAATGTCAATACCCAATTTCCAAAATTTTGCGATTTTTTTAAATTTCGCACTTTACTGCAAATCTTGGGCTTTAACTACCCATACGATGGTAAATTCATCAATAAATCGTCTCTTAGTCTTTACACTGCGGTGATTTTGTTGTATAATACGTTTGTATATACCCTTTACAAAGGAGTGGCGTTATGACCGTCAGAGAAATGCAGGATGAAATACTCCGCTTAAAAAAAGAAAAGGACGTGTGCATTTTGGCGCACGCTTATCAGTCTCGCGACGTTATTGAGATTGCTGATTTTATGGGCGACTCGTTCGGCTTAAGCGAGCAGGCCGCCAAAGCACCCCAAAAGACCGTTATTATGTGCGGTGTGCGTTTTATGGCCGAAACCGTCAAAATCCTTTCCCCAGAAAAGACGGTGTATTTGTCAGCCAACGGTGCGGGTTGCCCTATGGCCGAGCAGATGACACCTGCGGATATTTTTAAACTCAAAGAACAGTATCCCAACGCTAAGGTTGTTGCCTATATCAACACCACCGCCGAACTTAAAACCGTATGTGACGTTTGTGTCACTTCGGCATCGGCTTTGAAAATAGTCCGAGCCCTGCCCGAAAAGGATATAATTTTTATTCCCGACATCAATTTGGGTTCTTACATCGCAACCAAACTGCCCGAAAAAAACATTATCACCATCAACGGTGGTTGTCCTTATCACGCATCGGTCACCGAGACAGAAACCGTAAACTCCAAAAAAGCCCACCCCGAAGCCGAACTGCTTGTTCACCCTGAATGTAAATCGCAGGTCGTAAAATATGCCGATTTTGTGGGCAGTACCACCGCCATCATCAACTATGCCAAAAAGAGTGACAAAAAAGAGTTTATCATCGGCACCGAAAACAGTATTGTTGAGTATATGCAGTATGAGTGTCCCGACAAGTTGTTTTATCCTCTGTCGGCAAGGCTGATATGTCAGGATATGAAACTTACCACCTTGCCCGAGATTTACAACATTCTCCGCGGTGTTGGTGGCGAGGAAATCGTGCTTGACAAGGATACACGTCTTAAGGCCAAGCACAGTATCGACGAAATGTTGAGGTTGGGATGAAAAAGGTACTTGTGGCATTAAGCGGCGGTGTTGATTCATCGGTTGCGGCACATCTTTTAAAGGAACAGGGCTTTCAATGTATCGGTGCAACTATGCGGTTGCTTCCCGATGCCGATGGGCAGGTTGCCGATGCAAAAGCCGTTGCCGACCGACTGGGGATACCTTTTTACGCTTTTGATATGCAGAAAGAGTTCCGCCAAACGGTTATTGACCAATTTGTGCGGTCATACGAAAAAGGTGACACACCGAATCCTTGCGTCGTTTGCAACAAACAGTTGAAATTCGGCTTATTGTGGAAAAAGGCCAAAGAACTCGGTTGTGACTTTATCGCAACGGGTCATTATTCACGGGTGGAAAATTCAAACGGTCGATTTCTTCTTAAAAAAGCCAAGACCTTGGAAAAGGACCAATCCTATTTCCTTTACAGCCTGTCGCAAGAGGTTTTGAGCCGTGTTTTGTTCCCGTTGGGCGATTACTCCAAAGCCGAGATTCGTAGGATTGCGGAAAACTTGAACCTTGTAACCGCCAAAAAGAAGGACAGTCAGGATATATGCTTTGTTCCCAACGGTGATTATGTGAAGGTTATCGAGGAATACACTTCTAAAACCTATCCAAAGGGCAATTTTGTCGATACAAGCGGTAATGTTTTGGGTCAGCACCAAGGCATCATCCGTTACACAGTCGGGCAACGCAAAGGGCTTGGCGTTGCATTGGGCAAGCCTGCATACGTCGGTTCTAAAAATGTTGAAACCAACGAAGTGACGCTTTGTTCGGATGAAGAGTTATACTCAAAGTCCGTTTTGGCAAAAGATTTTAATTGGGTGGCCTTTCCCACCGCCGACGAAACGTTTTGTTGCAAGGCGCGAATCCGTTACCGCCACGTTGAACAGCC
Source organism: Acutalibacteraceae bacterium (assembly GCA_045587185.1). Taxonomy (GTDB): domain Bacteria; phylum Bacillota; class Clostridia; order Oscillospirales; family Acutalibacteraceae; genus UMGS172. The sequence goes on along the minus strand of JAZNBS010000021.1, from coordinate 11,829 downwards.
TGCAACTGTCTTTGTTTATGACGGTACTGTCCGCATCACATTTGACAAGCCTCAGCGTGCCGCCACAAGCGGTCAGTCGGTTGTTTTGTATGACGGTGATACAGTGCTTGGCGGCGGAATAATTATTTAAAAGAAAACTGCTCACTTTACGCGATAAGGTAAAGTGAGCAGTTTTTATTTCCCAAAATGTGTTATCTTCCACGAAAGCGTTCTGAATTTGCGGTAGCAGGCAGTCAGCCAACGCTTGCCAAGGTATTTCAAAATGGGGAAACGGAAGAATTTTTCAGGAACATCGTAAAGAATTTTGAACGAGAACTCCGCCATCGTGAGGTCAGACTGTTTCTCAAGGTCAATTCTTATCTGTGGGTCATCACCCATAAAAACAACACTGTTCTTTAAGAACACACCGTTGGTGCGACGTTTGTGCACCTTGTAACCGACCTCGCAACCGTCTGCATCAAGCACTTTTGCAGAAAAATCGGTCAGGGTTACAGTGCCCGATGCCACTGGGTCAAGCCTTAAGGCCTTAATCCCTTTAACCTTGGTAGTGTTGACGCATCTTGCAGTCCAAACGCCGTTTTCGCAAATAAATTCAAGTTTAAACGGCTTGTGCGTGCCAAATCCCGAACCGTCATCGGCAAGCACCATAACCTCTCTTATCTTGGCATTGTCACCGCCGTTGGAGTCTGCATCATACATAAGACCGCCGACCTCAGCGGACGGAATAAGCACGGCATTCTGTCTAAACTTATCCTGAATGTACGCGTGGTTTTTCTTCCACTCGTTTTTGGAGTGCAAGGTCGCCGAACTTTCAGCGTTAACCCACATACGGTAGATTCCCGTCACCTCGTGTACATCGGCAACACCGCAGATAAAGGCACATCTCATCAGAAAATCCCAGTCCTCGGTGGTGGTGAGTTTCTCATCAAAACAGATGTTAAGTTGATTGAAGATATAGGACGGGAATGCAAGACTGAAGGTTGGGCAATGGTTGGTAGACAACTGCTCCAAAAATTCAAAAGGAGTGCAGTATATCGTCCTGAAAGGAGAAATCGAGGTCAATACGTTCTCACCGTTTTCATTCTTGGCGATTTTCCAATCCTGCGAAGCACAGTAAGAGTGGAAAATCTTGCCCGAATTATCTTCTTCAAGCGAATGAAAAGCCTCAACCCAGTTGTCAAACACAAGGTCATCATCGTCAAGAATAGAGATATAACGTCCGTGTGCCGTCTTGAAGCCTTGGTTTAAAGGAGTAGTTCGATTTCCGCCCATTACCTCGCACAGATGTACCTTGCCTTCCATATAATCGGGCAACTCGCAAATAATATTGTTAACGGCATCGCGTCCCTCATCATCAAGGTTGTGACCCATTATAAGTACTTCAAAATCGAGGTCTGACTGACCTGAAAGACAAAGCAACACTTCGGCTAAAGCCTCGGGGCGGTTGCCTCTTGTCCTCATTATAACCGAAAGAAAAGGCGCGCCTTCAGGATAGGTTATATTGCCCGAAAGAAACCTTTCAAGGTTTTCTTTTCCAACGGTTTGGGCCAGAGTTTCATAATATTTTCTCACCAGAGCGTTTTTGGTGCTGTCAATCTTTTGTGCCATTGTTTTCCCTCCGACCTTAATAACGGTTTTCGGAATAACCCCACTCGGTAAATGAGGCTATTTTGTGGTTTTTGTCAAGGCGTTCGGTCAAAAGACCGTTTGCTTTACGTCGGTAAAACTCCTCAGCCGCCTTGCGCTGTTGCTCGCTTCCCTTTTCAAAGAGTTCAAGGAAACGTTTAAGCCTTGCATCGTCAGAATATTTATAGGCCATAAGCAAAGCCGCCTCGGCCGAGTAATAAAGTTCGGCGCTTGTGGGTTGAACACCGCCCTTTTCATCAATGCGCTTGGCGTGATAGACAAACGCTCTGGGCTGATATATAACCTTATATCCGTTAAGTCTTAAACGGTATGAAAAGTCAACATCGTCACAGTAGAGAAAAAAGTTTTTCTCATCAAGACCGCCCAATTTTCCAAAAATCTCAGACGGGATAATAACACAGGCCATTGCGCCCCAAGGCTCTTCACCCGTTACGGGGTCAAAGGTTTTGGGATGTTCGAGAGGACATTGCCTTGCCTCGACCATACCGACACCCTGCTTTGTTTCATACGGTTTCATCATTTCCACAAAAAAGTCAGGGCACAAAATGACGTCTGGGTTCATTGCCAGCAGAAATTCTGCCTTGCAGGTCTTGAACATAATATTCTGACCTTTTGAGGTGCCCGAATTAAATCCGAAAAACATATATTGAAGGTGAAAAAATTCACCGTACTTTTGGTTATAAGCCTCAATTTCAGCCTCGGTATAAATAGGGCTGGCCGAAGCATCACCATAGCAAATATCAATATGTTCAATGCATCCGTCCTTTTTGCGTGATGTTTCAACGGCCTTGGCAACGCTTGCCAACGATTTTTCAAGATTTTCTTTTTCGTTATAATAAAGAATAGTTTGAAGCCTTAATGTTGTCTTTTCCAAAAAAATTCCTCCCATTGCCGTTTTTATGACCAAACCGTACGGCAAAAGTCACGTTCATTATAACTAAATCACCCTGAAAAGTCAATATACCTCACAACTTGACGCGCTTTATGAGATACATTGCACCAAGACCGACCAAAAAACCCGTGGCAACAGCGGCGATTATCAAAAACGGAAGATAAAACACGAGCGCCGTAAAACCTATAACAACGGTTGCTGCCAAAAGTTGACCTAGGTTGTGCGCCACTGCGCCCGCCACGCTGACACCCACCGTTGAAAACACAGGCGCTTTTTTCATAAAATACATAACGGTCAATGCCAATGTTGCACCCGAAAGGGAGTAAAAAATACTCATCGCGTTGCCGAAAAGGATTCCGCAAAGCAAGACCCTCGATGTATTGACCGCCAAAGCCTGCCAAAAACCGTTTTTATAAAGCAGATATATTGACACAATATTGGCAAGACCCAATTTAATTCCGGGGATGCCAAAATCAAAGGGTATTAGAAATTCAACGTACCCGCAGATGACGGCAAGCCCTAAAAGACAACCGTAGTAAGCAGTTCTTTTTGCCATACCGTCACTCCTTTATTTCAATTACAACGCGGTGAGGCAGACAGACCACCGTCTCACCGACCGAATCCACAGCAATGTGCTCAACGCAGTAAAGGTCAGGGCAGTCGGCCCAAACGACCGAAATTTTGCCGTTTTTTATCTGCACCGTGTTTTGACCGAGAACGGTTGAAACTTTTATCTCTTGGTCCTCACTCAAAAAATATTCGCCAAAAGCCTCTCCGTCAACCGTGATGACCGCCCTTTTCCCGTCGGTCTTGAGCCAAAACGCACACACGAGAATAACCACAGCCGTCAACACAAAAGCCACCGACAACAGTATATCACCCTTTTTAACCACGGCCATCACCTCCAAAAAACGTGCTTTTCCAATATTATACACGTAAATTCCGCTTTTAGCAAGTTTCTCTTGGCAAGTAACATTTTTAAGTGTATAATATTGTTGAAAGTATGTTTGATGCCTTGATTTTTTGACAACACTTATGTACCGCCAGAAATGTTATAAGTGAGGTACTCTATGAAAAAATATATATCTTTGATTCTGGTCTTGCCTATTATAGTTTTCAGTTTTTGCTCGTGCAGTCGCAACATATATCCCCTATCTTCAACACAGATAATGATGGACACGGTAGTGACAGTCACCATTTATGACGGGGACGACAGTGTTTTATCGGGCGCGATGAAACTTTGCAAAAAATATGAAAACCTTTTAAGCCGAACTGTGGAAAACAGCGACATTTACAGGATAAACCACTCAAACGGCAAACCTGTTGAAATAAACCAAGACACGGCAGAACTTCTCGCATTTGCGTTAGACATTGCCGAAAAGTCAAACGGTGCGTTTGACCCCACCGTTTTACCGTTGGTTGAACTTTGGGACGTTACCAACTCAAAAACAGTACCCTCTGATGCAGAAATCAAAACTTTATTACCGTTAGTAAATTACAAAAATATTATTTTGTACGGCAACCATGTTACAGCAAAAAACAACGCGCAACTTGACCTTGGCGGTATTGCCAAAGGTTTTATTGCCGACAAACTCAAGGTCTATCTTAAGAAAAACGGTGTAAAAAGCGCTATAATAAACCTTGGCGGGAACACCCTGCTTGTGGGTGACAAGAACGGTGGAGATTTTTCGGTGGGTATCCAAAAACCGTTTGGAAAACAAAACGAACTTTGTGCGACCGTTATGATGAATGACAAAACCGCCGTTACATCAGGCGTTTATCAGCGTTTCTTCGAGCAAAACGGCAGGATATACCACCACATTATTGACCCGAAAACGGGTCATCCAACTGAAAACGGACTTTATGCTGTGACGGTCGTAACGGATTTGTCAAGCATTGCCGACGGGCTTTCTACCGCCTGCCTCGTATTGGGGGTTGAAAAAGGAAAAGAACTCGCAAAGCAGTTCGGTGCCGAATTGATTTTTATTGATAAAGACGGCAAACTGATACTGACCGATGGGTTGAATTCTAAAACACAGAGCCAAGATATTATTATCAATATAAAATAAGTAAGGGCGAACCTGTGCGTTCGCCCTTGTCTTTATTTTTTTGCCTTATCCATTGCCTCTTTGATAAGTTTAACGTAATTTTTTACGGCAATGGTACAGCCTGTAATGGTATCGGTCTTACCATCGTTTTTAAGTTGGATGGATTCCAGACCTTTGTTGACAACGTGATTTTCAAAATAGGCAATCTCCTCATGCCAATCATACTGTGCACCGCCCGCCTTCATATTATACTTTCCGCTTTCCGAATGGTCTTTTTTTGTGCCTCCGTCCTTGTAATCGGCATCACAGTCAACTGAATAAAGTCTGCCGTCCTTGATAACGACCCTGACGATATCGCGATAACCCTGGTCATCATATTTGCCGTCGGCCGCCTCGTACTCGCCGTCCTGATACTCAACAGGCTTATTGGCGGTGTCCGAACCGTTGGAAATCATATCCTTTCCATCATCCTTTTTACCGCAACCCACAAACATCAGAGACATCATTAATGCCAAACCAAAGCACATAAAACTTTTCAAAAACTTCATGTTTTTTCTCCTTTAAAATTACTTTGTGTTATTTTTTGTAATTCGGTGCGGATTATAAAATGAAAAATTTAACAAAAAGCCGAGTGGGAATCCACTCGGCTAAAAAATTATTCACTGACTGTGTTTGAGGTTTCGGATTTGGGGTATTGGTTTTCTTCGCTGTTCAAATAATCCTGAACTTCTTTAAGTCCCTCTCCAACAATTTTCTCGGTTCGTTGAAGCGATTCCAAACACCTTTTCTCGCTTGAATCAATTAAGTCAAATCGTTCTCTCCAAGTATCCTTTTCATCATCCAGAGGAATTATCTGATAAACCTTTTTGCCTGTTTTGGCCGAGTTGAACATATTGACCCATAACGGCAAAATGTCGGCATTTTCAAGCACCACTGTACCGTCACTGTACTTAGCAAACGTAAACTCAAACAAAACGCCGTCCTCGGTGTGGCCTGTTTTGAGGTTCATACGTTCTCTGCGTTGGTTGGAAACAGCATTGCCCATTGAATAAAGACAAACCGTCTTATGGCTTAAATCGGTTTCAGAAGTCAAAAGGTCAATAGGTTGTACAACGTGCGGATGTCCGCCAACGATAACATCAACCCCAAGATTGCACAGTTTTTGAGCAATTTCACTCTGCTTTTTGTTCTGCTTTGTCTGATACTCATCACCCCAATGGATGAACAGTACCAAAGCCTCGGCGCCATCGGATTTCATTTCGTCAAACTGGCCCTTAATATTTTGATAAAACGTGTCGAGTTCAGCATAAGAAAAAGCATTTAACAGTTTTTCGGCATCATTTGAGACCTGAATCCCGTTCAAGGCCACCTCGTCAGGGTCGGTGTCGGTTTCATAGGTGTAGCAAATCATTCCCAATTTAATGCCGTTGATATCCTTGATAACATACTTTTTCTCGGTCTCATCCTTGGTAATTCCAAGACGGTCAAGGCCCTTTTCGTCAATAACCTCCAAGGTACGCATCATACCCTTGAATCGGGTGTCATACGAGTGGTTGTTTGCGGTCAGCAACATATCAAAACCTGCGGTTTTCACGTCATCAACAATGCTATCGGGGCAGTTGAACTGCGGATAACCGCTGTATTTATAGCCGTCCTCAGTACCGCGAAGGGTGGTTTCAAGGTTGGCTATGGCATAATCGGCCTTGGACACATATTCCTTAAAATATGTGAAAATGCTGTCAAAATTATATCCTTCGTCGAACTTCGAATTGGTAATGATGGGTTCGTGCATCAAAAGGTCACCCGTTGCCACCACAGTTGCGGTCGAAACCTTGGTTATAGGCTCAGGTTTGTCAGGTTTTGAACTGACATTATCAATGCTTGACGTAATACCTGATACCGTACCGTTTTTATTATCGTCAGTGTAAACAAATGTCTCAATAATAAATATCGAGCCCAATGCCACCGCAACAACTATAACAAATGACAGTAATGCCAGCAATCCACGGTTTACAGTGTTTTTTACTTTTCGTCTTCTATACTGATCCGACATAACCCAATCTCCCACATTTCTTTTTCTTGATTTTACCACAGATTGCGATGGTTTTCAACAATAAAAACCGAAAACCTTCCGCCACTTTATTTGAGTAGCGGAAGGAAAACAGTTTATTAGAAATCAAGTTTTGAACGGATGAACTCGTTGAGTGAATCGATGGGAACACGGGTCTGCTCCATAGAATCACGCTCACGGATGGTTACGCAACCGTCGGTCTCACTTTCAAAATCATAGGTAATGCAGAAAGGAGTACCAATCTCGTCCTGACGGCGGTAACGCTTACCGATAGAGCCTGCATCGTCAAAATCAACCATAAACTCTTTGGCTAGTTTCTGATAGATTTCGCCTGCCTGTGCACTGAGTTTCTTGGAAAGAGGAAGAACTGCTGCCTTGAAAGGAGCCAAAGCAGGGTGCAAACGCAACACTACACGAACATCGTTCTTCTCAGCATCAATAACCTCTTCGTCATAGGCCTCACAAAGGAATGCGAGCAATACGCGGTCACAGCCCAAGGAAGGCTCAACAACGTAAGGAATGTACTTTTCATTGGTTTCGGGGTCGAAATACTCGAGAGATTTACCGCTAGCCTCCTGATGGCGGCCAAGGTCATAATTGGTACGGTCGGCAATACCCCAAAGTTCACCCCAACCAAACGGAAACATAAACTCGATATCGGTAGTGGCCTTTGAATAGAAAGACAGTTCCTCTTTCTCGTGGTCACGCATACGGATATTTTCTTCCTTGATGCCAAGGCTTAAGAGCCAGTTCTTGCAATAATCTTTCCAATAGTAGAACCACTCAAGGTCGGTATCTGGCTTGCAGAAGAATTCGCACTCCATCTGCTCAAACTCACGGGTACGGAAAATGAAGTTGCCGGGAGTGATTTCATTTCTGAATGATTTACCGATTTGGCAAACACCGAAAGGCAGTTTTTTACGGGTGGTACGCTGAATGTTAGCAAAGTTTACGAAAATACCCTGCGCAGTCTCAGGACGCAAGTATACCTCGTTTTTTGCATCTTCTGTAACACCGATAAAGGTCTTGAACATAAGGTTGAACTTACGGATATCGGTAAAGTTTTTGCTTCCGCAATCGGGGCAGGCAATTCCGTTTTCCTTTATGTACTCTGACATCTGCTCAAAGGTCATACCCTCGGCCTTGCCGCCTGCATCCTCAATAAGCTTGTCCGCTCTGTGACGGGCGTGGCAATCCTTACAGTCCATAAGCGGGTCGGAAAAACCGCCGACGTGACCGCTGGTTACCCATGTTTCGGGATTCATAATGATAGCCGAATCAAGACCTACGTTATGGGGAGATTCCTGAACGAATTTCTTGAACCAAGCCTTTTTTACATTGTTCTTGAGTTCAACACCCAAAGGGCCGTAGTCCCAACTGTTGGAAAGACCACCGTAAATTTCAGAGCCTGCATAGACAAAACCTCTTCCCTTTGCAAGCGCAACAACGGTATCCATATTCTTATCTTTGTTAAGCATAATAACCCTCCAAAAATCGTATTACACAATAATAAACATTATTATCTTTCAAGTATATAACATTTTCCCGATTTGTCAAGGTTTTAACACAATAAAATTAAACAATATGGTGTGTTTGTGGGCAACGTCACCCCTTTGTCGAGTAGGTTTTTAAGTTTAAATTTGCCCAATCAATCGACACAAAACATCTCTATCACCCTTGACAAACTAAAATCTTGTGTTATAATAAACATATGAACAAGTGCTCATATGTTATAAGGGAGTGGTTGTGTGGTTGAACAAAAAGCCATAGATAACAAAAATAATAATGATATCGAGATGTGCGATTTTATGCACGCACACGAGGATACCGTAAGATCGGTGCGGTCACGGATGCCAAGTGACGAAACTCTTTTCGACCTTGCCGAACTTTATAAAATATTCGGTGACTCGACCCGCATAAAAATACTGTATACACTGTTTGAAAGTGAGATGTGCGTCTGCGACATTGCCTCGTTGGTCGGGGTCAGTCAATCGGCCATTTCGCACCAACTGCGGTTGCTGAAGCAGGTCAACCTTATAAAACCTCGGCGTGACGGGAAGACGGTGTTCTATTCCCTCTCCGACAACCACGTCCGCACCATTATCAACAACGGAATGAATCACATCGCCGAAAAGAAACCTGCAAATTTTCGCCAACCCGAATCAAACGACGACGAAGCACTTATAAGACACATTCTTGAAAACACATAAAGGAGAACTGCTATGAAAAAGGTGTTTAAACTTGAAGACCTCGACTGTGCCCATTGCGCACAAAAAATGGAAGATGGAATAAGCAGACTTTCGGGGGTCATAAATGTTCAGATTAACTTTTTAAGCCAAAAATTGACTCTCGAAACTGAGGATGCAAACTTTGACGAAATCCTCAAAAAAGCAAAAGATATTATCAAAAAAATTGAGCCTGACTGTGTTGTAATTGAAAAATGAGCCGTAAACAGAAAAAGGTTTTACACCGCATAATTTTGTCGTCGGTGTTGTTGATTGTGGCTTTTTTGCTTGACCGTCTTGTGATAAACGGACACAACCCTTGGCTAACGCCGGGGGTCTTTCTCGTACCCTATTTTACTATTGGTTACGATGTTTTGTTCAAAGCCGTACGCAACATCATAAACGGGCAGGTGTTTGATGAAAATTTCTTAATGGCCGTTGCCACCGTTGGCGCTATCTGTATCGGTTTTTTCCCCGAAACGGAGCCACAGTATGCCGAGGCTGTTTTTGTAATGCTGTTTTACCAAACAGGTGAACTTTTTCAAAGCATTGCGGTTGGTAAAAGCCGTAGGTCGATTGCTTCCTTAATGGACATACGACCTGATGTTGCCTTTGTTGAACAAGGCGGTCAACTGCTTGAAGCCGACCCCGAAGATATAGCGGTCGGTGACGTTATAACCGTCCGTGTTGGTGACCGCGTACCGCTTGACGGTACGGTGATTTTGGGCGAATCTGCACTCGATACTTCTGCTTTAACGGGCGAATCGGTTCCGAAAACCGTAAACATCGGCGATAGCATCATAAGCGGTTGCGTCAATTTAAGCGGTGTTCTGACCGTAAGAGTGGATAAGCCGTTTCAAGAGTCAACCGTTTCCAAAATTCTGGAGTTGGTTGAAAACTCTAGTGCCAACAAATCACGTTCCGAGAATTTTATTACACGATTTGCGCGTGTTTACACTCCTCTGGTGGTCATAACGGCAACGATTATTGCCTTTTTGCCACCCCTGCTGATTGACGGCAGTTACCTCTCTAACCTGTCCGATTGGTTGATACGCGCACTCACCTTTTTGGTTGTTTCTTGCCCATGCGCATTAGTCATTTCTGTGCCGTTGTCGTTTTTCGGCGGTATCGGAGGCGCATCCAAGAAAGGTATACTTATCAAAGGTTCAAACTATCTTGAAGCGCTTTCGATGACCGACACCGTTGTGTTTGACAAAACAGGCACTTTGACCAAAGGTTGCTTTAATGTAACCAAAGTGCACAGCACAACATTGCCCGAAAACGAACTGTTAAAACTCGCCGCACACGCCGAGTTTTATTCCACTCATCCTGTTGCCACGACTTTGAAAAACGCTTTTCATGGCGAATTGAACTCACAAATTGTGGAAACCGTAAAAGAAATTTCCGGTCACGGTGTTATAGCCAAAGTGGACGGAAAAACCGTGGCTTGCGGAAACGAAAAACTTATGGTTTCGTTATGTGTTACTCCCGACCGTTTCTGCGGCACAGGTACCGCTGTACACATTGCAGTCGAGGGCGTTTACTGCGGCTATGCGCTCATTTCGGACGAGATAAGACCCACCGCCGAGAGTGCCGTTGCTTCTTTAAAAAAGGATGGTATAAGGCGCACCGTTATGTTGACAGGCGACCGTGCCGAGACGGCCGAAACGGTCGCTTCTAAACTATCTTTAGACCGCTATTGTGCCGAACTTTTACCACAGGATAAGGTGGCAGAGGTTGAACGCTTGCTTGCCGACACCCCTAAGGGCAAAAAACTTGTCTTTGTGGGCGACGGCATAAACGACGCGCCGGTGCTTACCCGTGCCGATATCGGCATTGCAATGGGCGGTCTGGGTTCGGATGCAGCCATTGAAGCCGCTGACATCGTGTTGATGGACGATGACCTCAAAAAAATCGCAACCGCAATCGACATTGCTAAAAAGACGCTGAAGATAGTACGTCAGAACATTGTTTTTGCATTGGGCATAAAGATGGCGGTGCTTGTATTGAGCGTCTTTGGCTTCACTCCTATGTGGTTGGCAGTGTTTGCGGATGTGGGCGTTGCCATTATCGCCATACTCAACGCAATGAGAACGTTGAAATAGTACCTTGCAAAACATTTTCAGATATGTTATAATAATAAAAACACTAAGAGAACGGAGACTTTTTATGCATTTGCAGGAATCGGGACAGATGTACCTTGAAACCATTTATGTTTTGACACGCAAAAGCAGTGCCGTCCGTTCGGTGGACGTTGGCGAGTATATGGGCTTTTCCAAGCCAAGTGTCAGCCGTGCCGTCGGTCTTTTGAAAGAGGGCGGATATATCACGGTTGATAATGACGGTTTTCTGCATCTGACCGAAGTTGGCGAGGAATTGGCCCAAAAAATTTATGAACGTCACACCATCCTCACAAAGTTTTTGACAAGTATCGGTGTTGATGAGGAAACCGCGAGCGAAGATGCGTGCAGAATGGAGCACTGTATAAGCGACGTAACACTTAATGCAATAAAAAAACATATTGATAAATCATAACTACCGGACGAGCCTATAGGCTCGTCGAAAAGTTTGCCAACCGCAACACTTTCACCGACTGCCCCTAAAAGGGCTTTTTATTTGCCTTCTTTTACCTGCTTATCCGCAAACGGGTCTACATACTATCCCAATGACATTTAGTCGTATGATATATCTTCCTGTAGCTGGTTGAGGATATACTCTGCCAGTCTGTGCTAAACTATCTGTGTCAAGTTTCATCCTTGATTCCTCCTTCGTCTCTTTGTTGTGGTTGGCAAACCCACTTCTATTTTAGACAAAGGAGGATATTTTTCTGTGCATAGCTAAATCTTTATTGTACCAACAGCACTGCCGGTGGTTTTGTTCTACAAGCAAAAGGACTATGACATTTTTGTGTCATAGTCCTTCTTTATTTTTTCATTTGTCGTAAAT
>JAZNBS010000020.1:0-26856 GCA_045587185.1 Acutalibacteraceae bacterium | reverse complement strand
TAGTATTGGCTAACTCAGCCCACGGCGGGTTTGACGGCGGTGCAGTGGCAAGTGACGGTACGGTTGAAAAGGACCTTAATCTTGCAATAGCACTGAAACTTGATGCGGTTTTGAAGAGTGTTGGATATAACACGGTGTTGGTCCGCGATACCGACAATGCAACAAACGACCCGACCGACGGCGAAAAGGCCAAGGTCAGTGACATTAAAAATCGCGTAAAATTGATGAAACAGTACGATGACAGCATATTTGTCAGCATACATATGAATAAATATTCTACAACACAACCTCACGGCGCACAGGTGTTTTATTCGAAAATTGACGGCTCTCAAGAACTTGCAAGGTTATTGCAGTCATCGGTTGCAGAGCACGTTCAAACCGATAATAAACGTGTTATAAAGCCTACTACTAAGGATATTTATTTATTGTGTCACGCAACGGTGCCGTCGGTTATTGTAGAATGCGGATTTTTAAGCAACCCTAATGACCTTGAGAATCTTAAAAAAGACGAGTATCAATTAAAGGTTGCAATGTCTTTGGCTTATGGTATAATAGGGTATATGAAGTCAGATGTAGAAATAGGGGAGTCGTAAAATGGCAAAACTTAAAACCTCGTTTGTCTGTTCCTCGTGCGGATATTCTTCACCAAAATGGTCCGGTCAGTGTCCGAGTTGCCGTGAATGGAATACTATGACCGAGGAAATAGAGACTAAAAACAGTTCTTCACCGTCAGCGTCTATCAGGTCTAAAAATTTCACAAATGTTTCACCCGTGTCGGACATTAATACAAGTGACGAATTGCGTTACAATACGGGAATAGGTGAATTTGACCGTGTTTTGGGCGGTGGTCTTGTCAAAGGTTCGGTGGTTTTACTTTCGGGAGATCCGGGTATTGGTAAATCGACCTTGCTTATGCAGGCTTGCGGCACCTTATCGAGCGATAAGATGGTGTTGTATGTTTCGGGCGAGGAATCGGCAAAGCAGTTGAAACTACGCGCTGAGCGTCTTGGTGTTAATTCTGACCGATTGCTTATTATGACTGAGACTGATGTTGAAACAGTTTCGGAATATATCAAATCACAAAAACCTCAGGTGGTTATGATTGACTCTATTCAGACTATGAACCATTCGGAGATACAATCATCACCTGGTAGTGTTACACAGGTCAGAGAATGTACTAATCTTCTTTTGAGAACAGGTAAATCACTTGATATTCCCATAATAATTGTCGGTCACGTTAATAAGGACGGCGCTATTGCAGGCCCCAAGGTAATGGAACATATTGTAGATGCGGTTTTGTATTTTGAGGGCGAGCGTAATTACGCTTATCGCATACTGCGTGCTGTTAAAAACCGTTTTGGCTCGACCAATGAGATTGGTGTTTTTGAAATGAATGATGTGGGTCTGTCTGAGGTCGACAACCCCTCGGCCGCATTGCTTTCGGAACGCAATACTAATGTTTCAGGCAACTGTATATCTTGTGTTATGGAGGGTTCCAGACCTATTCTTGCAGAGGTTCAGAGTCTTGTATGCTCATCCGGTTTCGGTAATGCACGAAGAATGTCAACCGGATTTGATTTTAATCGAATGAGTCTCATAATTGCTGTCCTCGAAAAACGTTTCGGTTACAGATTTTCGGTTATGGATACATATCTTAATATTGTCGGTGGACTAAAACTTGATGAGCCTGCGGCCGACCTTTCGGTGGCTTTGGCGCTTGTTTCAGGCATCACAGACAAGCCTGTGTCTGATGATGTTGTTGCAATAGGGGAGATTGGTCTTTCTGGTGAAGTAAGGTCGGTTTCTCGCATAGGTTCCCGTATTTCGGAGGCCGCAAGACTTGGCTTTGAGAAATGTATTGTGCCAAGGTCTTGCCTCAAGCAAATGAAGGTGAAAGCCGATATAGAGGTCATTGGTGTCAGAAATCTGCATGAGGCCATTGCTAATGTGTTTTAATCTAAAATTATTGTCGAAATTCTTGTGTAAATATACAAATATGCAAAAAGCACTTGCATTTTTATTCATTGAGTGTTATACTTGCTTTACAATATTGGTCAAAAGGCCAAATGGAGGTAATTTTTATGAAAAAGATTCTTTCTTTAATTCTTGCTGTTGCAATGTTGTTTGCAGTTTGCGCACTTGCAGGCTGTGGCGACAAGGATGAGAACACACTTGTTATGGCAACCAATGCCGCTTTCCCTCCTTATGAGTATTATGAGGGCAATAAGATAGTCGGTATTGATGCAGAAATCGCTGCAGAAATTGCTAAGAAACTTGATATGAAACTCGAAATCAAAGATATCGAGTTTGACTCTATCGTTGCAGGTGTTTCTTCCGGTAAGTATGATATTGGTATGGCCGGTATGACCGTTACTCAGGATAGACTTAAGAGCGTTAACTTCTCCACAAGTTATGCTAAGGGTATTCAGTCGGTTATCGTTCTTGAGAATAGTGAATATTCCTCTTTTGAGGATTTCTATACCGGATTTGATGCTGATGAGAACCCCGCCGGTGTTAAAGACGGTGTTAAGATTGGTGTTCAGATGGGTACTACCGGTGACATCTATGCTTCCGATGAGCCCAAGAATTGGGGATTTGGTAAAGACAAGGTTGCTCAGTACAACACAGGTGCTGATGCTGTTCAGGCCCTTCTCACCGGCAAGGTAACTGCAGTTATTATCGATAACGAGCCTGCAAAGGCTTATGTTGCTGCTAACAAGGGTCTTAAGATTCTTGAAGGTTCTTATGCTGATGAGGATTATGCAATCTGCCTTGCAAAGAATAATGATGAACTTCTCAAAAAGATTAACAGTGCCCTTGATGAACTTATCAAGGACGGTACTGTTAAGAAGATTGTTGACAGATACATCAAGGCTGACTAATATTTGAGTTCTTGTTAAGGGCGGTGTTCCTACCGCCCTTATATTTTTGATTTAAGGGGATTTATTATGAAAGAATGGTTCCTTGATCTCAAAGATCAGTTCATTCTTAACTTCGTTAAAGATGATCGTTGGGAATTCCTGCTTGAAGGATTTTTTAATACAATTTTATTAACTATTTTAGCCGCCATAATAGGTATTGTTCTCGGTATTATTGTTGCCGCTGTCAGAACTACTTACGACAATAATATTGAAACTTTAAGAAAAAATAAGGGTATTGGGTTCTATATTTTTACCATCGTTAATTTGATATGCAAGCTGTATCTTACTATTATTCGCGGAACTCCTGTTGTTGTTCAGCTTTTGATTATGTATTTCATTGTCTTCGCAACATCTGATAACGGAATAATGGTTGCAACTATTGCTTTTGGTATCAACTCAGGTGCCTATGTAGCAGAAATTTTCCGCGGTGGCATTATGTCGATTGATAAAGGTCAACTTGAGGCTGGCCGTTCAATCGGGTTCAATTACTTGCAGACAATGATATTCATTATTCTGCCTCAAACAATTAAGAACACATTGCCAACCTTATTGAATGAGTTTATCGCTTTATTGAAAGAAACTTCTGTTGCCGGATATGTTGGTATTATGGATCTTACCAAGGCGGGTAACAACATCAGAAATCATACATATTCTGCTTTTATGCCGTTGATTGCCGTTGCTATAATATATCTTGTTCTTGTAGTTGTTCTTACTTGGCTTGTTGGTAAATTGGAGAGGAGGTTGAGGAAGAGTGACCACTAATAATATACTTATCCGTGTTGAGGGGTTGGAAAAGTCCTTTGGCAAGGTTGATGTTTTAAAAGGTGTTAATGCCGAAATTAAAAAAGGCGATGTTATGGTGGTTATTGGACCTTCGGGTTCGGGTAAATCCACATTCTTGCGTTGCCTCAACCGTCTTGAAGAGCCCACGGGCGGTCATATTTATTTTAATGATGTTGATATCACCGATAAAAAGGTTAACATCAATGTTCACCGCCAAAAGATGGGTATGGTGTTTCAGCAGTTTAACCTGTTTCCTCATATGACTGTTCTGCGCAATATGACCATAGGTCCTATGAAATTGCTCGGCAAGTCCAAGCAGGAGGCAGAGGAGAAAGCAATGGCCCTTTTGAAGCGTGTAGGTCTTGCAGATAGAGCAGACGCTTATCCGTCACAACTTTCGGGCGGTCAGAAACAGAGAATAGCCATTGTTCGAGCACTTTGTATGGACCCTGAGGTGCTTTTGTTTGACGAGCCAACCTCGGCGCTTGACCCTGAAATGGTTGGTGAAGTTCTTGAGGTTATGAAAGAACTTGCCAACGAAGGAATGACAATGGTTGTCGTAACCCATGAGATGGGTTTTGCAAAAGAGGTCGGGACAGACATAGTTTTCATAGACGAAGGTATTATAATCGAACAGGCACCGCCTGCCGAGTTTTTCCAAAACCCGAAAAATCCCCGTCTTCGTGATTTCCTTTCTAAGGTGCTTTAATTAATATTTCAAATAAGCACACCGAACTGAGCGTTCGGTGTGCTTATTAATTTTATGTTAAACGGATTATAATAAAAAATAAAGCAGATACATCGTTTGATGTATCTGCTTTATTGGTGAGCTATCGGGGATTCGAACCCCGGACACCTTGATTAAAAGTCAAGTGCTCTACCGACTGAGCTAATAACTCATGTCACGTCTGCGACTATGGTATTATAACAATAAATATATAATTTGTCAACATATATTTTTAATAATTTTTAAAATAAATTATGTTTCATATATTTGTAAATTGCAAATCTTATTAAGTTATGCTATAATCGAAAAAAAGACACTTTAAGATAAGGAATATTTTATTTTTCACGTAATTATTAAGATTGTCAATTCTTGATTTTTTAACATAAATAAAGGGTGGTTTTATGAAATTTTCAAAAGCGTTGGTGCTTTTTGTTATTTTTGTTTCATTGCTTTCGCTTATTGCTTGCGGAAAAATAAAAGGTGATTATGTGCAACTGCCGTCACCTTTTGAAAGCGCTGTTTCTGACAACTCTGTTTCGTCAAATAGCAGTCTATTATCTGACACATCTTCAAACACGACGACCATTACGGTGCAGTGCAAAGACAGCGAGTTGGTAAGGGTAACCGATTATATTCCTGATGCTAAAATTGATATTAAATATGCCACAACAGATAATTTTACAGGTGGTAAGGTATATGATTTTGACGATGCATATCTCCGTTACGGTACTGTTGTAAAGTTGAAAAAGGCCGCAGATACACTCCGAAAGCAAGGTTATCTTATTGTGATATGGGATGGTTACCGTCCACAAGAGGCGCAATTTACACTTTTTGAGAATACACCTGACCCCACATATGTTTCAGACCCAAATAAAGGTTTTTCGTCACATTCAAGTGGTGGTACAGTTGATATAACCTTACTAAAAATTGACGGTACGGCTGTTGAAATGCCATCAGGCTTTGATGAATTTTCTGCTAAAGCCGACCGCAGTTATTCTGATGTTCCCAAAATCGCGGCAGAAAATTCTAAACTGCTTGAAAAAGCAATGCACGATGCAGGTTTTAAAGGTTATGCAAACGAGTGGTGGCATTATTCAGATACAAAATCCTACGGTTACGATGATATCAAGGATGTAAAACTTTTGAATAAATCCAAAAAAACTTATATTGCCGATTGCGATGAGTATATTAGTCTTCGCTATGAAGCGACTTCCGGCTCGGAGGTTGTAAATAAAATCCCCGCCAATTCCGTAATGACACCTGTTTGCTGGATAGGCAAATATGTCGGAGTGCTATATGGTGACAGTTTCGGCTATGTTTCGGCAAGTTTTGTAAAATAAGCCTATCATAAAAATGAAATATATTATAAAATATGTATGATGGCGTGGCATATCAATTAAATATACATAAAATCTTATTTATGTATTGACAAAATGAAAGTGCTTCGTTAAAATATTAACAAAGTTTGGGTAATAGCTCTTTTACAGTTAGGAGATAAATCAATGAGTTATGAAAGATTGGGACGTGTAGACAGTGTTGATGCACTTCTTAAGACAATTACAAGGGTAAGGGAAGCACAGAAGAAATTTGCTACCTTTAGTCAGGCTGATGTAGACAAGATTTTTCTTGCCGCCGCGTCTGCTGCAAATAAAGCAAGAATTCCTCTTGCAAAAATGGCCGTTTCAGAGACAGGTATGGGTGTTGTTGAGGATAAGGTGATTAAAAATCACTATGCTTCAGAATATATTTATAATGCTTACAAGGATACTAAAACTTGCGGTGTTATTGAAGAGGATAAGGCATTTGGCATTAAAAGAATTGCTGAGCCTATCGGTGTTATTGCCGCTGTTATCCCGACTACTAATCCGACTTCTACGGCAATCTTCAAGTGCTTGCTTGCCTTGAAGACCCGTAATGCTATTATTATTAGTCCTCATCCCAGAGCCAAGAACAGTACCATTGCTGCTGCAAAGTTGGTGCTTGAAGCCGCAGTAAATGCCGGAGCACCTGAGGGTATTATTGATTGGATAGATGTACCGTCTCTTGATATGACCAATACTGTTATGAAAGAGGCAGACATTATTCTTGCAACAGGCGGTCCCGGAATGGTAAAGGCGGCATATTCAAGCGGTAAGCCTGCCTTGGGCGTCGGTGCAGGTAACACACCTGCAATAATTGATGATTCAGCCGATATTCTGCTTGCCGTGAACTCGATTATTCACTCAAAAACCTTTGATAACGGTATGATTTGTGCATCTGAGCAGTCAGTAATCGTTCTAGAGAGTATTTATGATGATGTTAAAAAAGAATTTTCAGACCGAGGTTGTTATTTCCTTAATGTTGAGGAGACCGAAAGGGTAAGAAAGACTATTATTATCAACGGTGCTCTGAATGCAAAAATTGTCGGTCAGTCTGCTTATAAAATTGCTGAACTTTCAGGTGTCAGTGCTCCCGAAAGTACCAAAATCCTCATCGGTGAAGTTGAAAGCGTTGAACTTTCTGAGGAATTTGCTCACGAAAAACTGTCACCTGTGCTTGCAATGTATAAAGCAACCGATTTTGAGGACGCTTTGTGCAAGTCGGAACATCTCATTGCCGACGGCGGTTTCGGTCATACATCAAGCATATATCTGAATGAGATTACTGAAACTGATAAACTCAATAAGTTTGCTGCCCGTATGAAGACCTGTCGAATTCTGGTCAACACACCGTCGTCACATGGCGGTATCGGAGACCTTTATAACTTTAAACTTGCACCGTCACTGACTTTGGGTTGCGGTTCCTGGGGCGGCAACTCGGTTTCTGAAAATGTTGGTGTAAAGCATCTTCTCAATATCAAGACAGTTGCAGAAAGAAGGGAAAATATGCTTTGGTTCAGAGCACCTGAAAAGGTTTATATTAAAAAAGGTTGTCTTCCTGTTGCATTGGCTGAACTTAAGAGCGTTATGGACAAGAAAAAGGTGTTCATTGTAACCGATACTTTTCTTTACGAAAACGGTTACACCAAGCCTATTTGCGACCGTCTTGACGAAATGGGAATACAGCATACCTGCTTTTTCAATGTTCAGCCCGACCCGACGTTGGATAACGCAAAAGAGGGTGCGAAGTTGATGAATGCTTTCCAACCCGATTGCATTATCGCTCTCGGCGGCGGTTCGGCAATGGATGCCGCTAAGATTATGTGGGTTATGTATGAACACCCAGAAGCAGATTTTATGGATATGGCAATGCGATTTATTGATATTCGCAAGCGTGTATATACCTTCCCGAAGATGGGTGAAAAGGCATACTTTATTGCTATTCCCACCTCTGCAGGTACAGGCTCTGAGGTTACTCCTTTTGCTGTAATCACTGATGAGTCAACAGGTGTAAAATATCCTCTTGCAGACTATGAACTTTTGCCTGATATGGCTATTATCGATACCGATTTTCATATGTCGGCCCCTAAGGGTCTTACCGCCGCATCGGGTATTGATGCTGTTACCCACGCACTTGAGGCTTACGCCTCGATGCTTGCAACTGATTATACTGACGGTCTTGCTTTAAAGGCTTTAAAGATAGTGTTTGAATATCTCCCAAGAGCCTATGATAACGGTCAGAACGACGTTGAGGCGAGAGAGAAGATGGCTAATGCCGCTACTATTGCAGGTATGGCTTTTGCCAATGCTTTCCTTGGTGTTTGCCACTCTATGGCGCACAAGTTGGGCGCATTCCATCATCTGCCTCACGGCGTTGCCAACGCATTAATGATTGAAGAAGTTATTCGTTTCAATATGGCTGAAGCGCCACATAAGATGGGCACTTTCTCGCAGTATGACCATCCTCATACAATGGCTCGCTATGCCGAGGTTGCCGATTATCTTGGCCTTGGCGGTGATAGTAATGAGGAAAAGGTTGAAAACCTTATCAATGCAATCAATGAACTCAAAGAAAAAGTTGGTATCAAGAAGTGTATCAAGGACTACAACATTGATGAGCAATATTTTCTTGACAATCTTGATGAAATGGTTGAACAGGCTTTTGACGACCAGTGTACAGGCGCTAATCCTAGATATCCTCTGATGAGTGAAATAAAGCAAATGTATATCAACGCTTACTACGGGAAATAAGGAGGAAGTTTGATGAAAGACGCGGTACTTTTTTATAATGATAATTCTAAACAAATTTACCGAGATGGTGATAAGTGCATCAAGGTTTTTGACACAAACTATTCCAAGGAAGATGTTTTGAACGAGGCATTAAATCAAGCGCGTGTTGAAAATCTTGGGCTAAATACACCCAAACTTTTTGAGGTCAAGATGATTGACGGTAAATGGGCGATTGTGTTTGATTTTATTGAAGGCAAGACACTTCAACAGTTGATGGATGAAAACTCTGATAAGATTGATGAGTATATTGAACTTTTTGTTGATATTCAACTTGAGGTTCATTCCAAAAAAAGTCCTCTATTAAAGCGGTTGAAAGACAAGATGAACTATAAGATAACCTTGACTGACCTTGATGCAACCACCCGCTACGAGTTGCACACACGTCTTGAGTCTATGCCCAAGCATAATAAGGTCTGCCATGGCGACTTCTGTCCGTCAAATATCATTGTAACACCTGAGGGTGTTCCTTATGTTATTGACTGGGCACATGTAACCCAAGGTAACGCCTCGGCCGACGTTGCAAGAACCTATCTGCTGTTTAATCTTGAGGGTAAAAAGGAAATTGCCGATAAGTATCTTGATGTTTTCTGTAAGAAAAGCGATACCGCCAAACAGTATGTTCAGAAATGGCTTCCTATAGTTGCGGCATCACAGTCGGTTAAGGGCAAGTCCCACGAGCGTGACTTTTTGCTCTCATGGGTCGACGTTGTTGATTACGAATAATTGTTTTTGATAAAAAAGACTTCTCTTGAAAATCTCAAGGGAAGTCTTTTGTTGTACATTCAAAGCACCCGAGTCAAATGGCTCGGGTGCTGGGTTTAATAATAAAGATATTTGTAAAAGTTTGGATGGGTGTTCAAAAGGTCCTGTAATGTTTTACGGTTAGTAGAACCGGGGTCATTTACCGTAAACTTATTTGCCGCAAGTGAATCACCGCCCAAAAACCCCGTAATAACTACCCAGTGTTGTCCGCCGTTGCGGTTTTTGGCTCCAAAAAGCACGGGTTTACCAGAGTTTAATTTTTCATATATCTTTTTAAGATAGTCAGTCTTGGATGTTACTTGAGTGAAATTAGAGGGCCAATACACGCTTCCTGACGAAGTGTATTTTAGTTTTCTTGACATCGCATCGGGGTATATAGTGGTACCTGTTCGGTATGACTCCATCATTGCTATTCCCGTAGTGGCACAACCGATATCGGCCATTCTCTTACCTGATGTACCAAGTGTTACGTTAGCCCAACGTGAATCGCTCTGTTTGAAACTTGGAACCTTTAATGAAACAGAACGGTATGCGTTAATGCTATTTTTGAGATACCAACTGCTTACATATCCTGTTTTTGTACCGTCATAGAGTACGAAACTCCAGTTTCCATAGGTGTTAATAACAATAACTTTTTGCCCTTTATCAAGGCTATCTATTGCTGAATATGTGGAACCCGCACCGCTTCGGACGTTTAAGGTGCCGGATGAAATATTTACATAAGCCACCTTGCTTGAAAGTTCGGCCAAGTAATAGGCACTTATGTATCCGTATTTGTTTTGATCATATTCAACTCGCCACCAAGCACCTGATTTTGATAAAAGAGTAACGTAACTGTCTTTCTTCAGAGTTGTTAATACATCGGATTCAGATGTGGCTCTGCTTCTGACGTTAAGCCATCCGCTACTGATTTTTACCTGTCCTGCCTTAATATTACTCTCTGCTGCTTTAGTCTTGGTAGGCAACAGAAATGTTGTAAACATTAGAGCAATAATTAAAATTCTTGACAGTTTTCTTTTCATAATTTCTCCTTTCAAAAAGTCTCACACGTGCCTGTTGATTATAACACGGAATCACCAATCTTTGAATAGTCCAAATTCTGTAAATGATTATATTTTAAGTATTATGTG
Organism: Acutalibacteraceae bacterium; assembly: GCA_045587185.1. Taxonomy (GTDB): domain Bacteria; phylum Bacillota; class Clostridia; order Oscillospirales; family Acutalibacteraceae; genus UMGS172. Next base: position 16,385 of record JAZNBS010000020.1, on the reverse strand, counting down.
CGCAAGGGAATCTCAAAGTGTTCCGTGGTAATATAAAAAAATAAGACAGTCAAAAGACTGTCTTATTTTTTGGCAGGGGCAGAAGGAATCGAACCCTCGGCACTCGGTTTTGGAGACCGATGCTCTACCTGCTGAGCTATACCCCTACAATATTATAATACACTGAAATTGACGTTTGAAAAGAAGTGGTGGGCCTTCAGGGGTTCGAACCCGGGACCTACCGGTTATGAGCCGGTTGCTCTAACCAACTGAGCTAAAGGCCCACGTCAAATCTAAGCGCTTAATCATTATAACATAAATGTCTGTTTTGTCAACAATAATTTTAGATTATTTAAAAATTTTATTGAACTATGGTGTGTGTCATATTTCATAATGCTTGACTTTATATTTTATGTTTGTTAAAATATTATCGCATTTATGAAAAGATTTGAGGCGATTTTGTGTTTAAACGAATATCAGTTTTATTTCTATTGTTTGCTCTTTGCATCACGTTTGTTGCTTGCGGTGAGCATTCAGTTTCTACCGTAAGGGACAAAAACACTGGCAAAGATGTGCTCATATATCAGAATAACCGCTATTATCTTTCGGATAAATTCAACGGTTCTCGTATTGAAAAATCTCAAAGAAAACTGCTTGATGGCGGTGAATATGATTTCGGTTTCTATTATTCGTATACATACGATAAACCGATGTATCTTGTAAGCGTAACCGATGATGAAATGTGTTATGTTCGCGAGGACTACAGTTTCAGTACCGACACTTTTAATATCATTGGTTCTGATGTTGTGTTTGTTTTTAATGAATCTGTTTTTGAAAGCAACACAGTTAAGGTTGATTATGCAAATCTTGACAAAAATGCAAAAGAGGTTTTGCTTTATAGCAAGCAATGTCCTTATCTTATCGTGAAGTCTTATATTTTCCGACAAGATTCGCTTTGGTATATTTATATCAACGGTTCGGGTGACAAAGCACAGGAACTTACACCCGAATTTTCAAATGTTTTATTTGAAAAAGGTCTGCTTTACTAATCAAATTACATCTTTATAATTCAAGAAGACCATTGGTTATGATTTAAGGATTCTGGGCATAATTTATTAATAAGTTGAGAAAAACCGCAGTGCGTGAGGTGAATTATGAACAGGTCTGCCAAATTTAAACTTATCACATCAAGTGCGGTGCTTTTGATAAATATCATTTGCACCGCTTTTATATTGTTGTTTTCTGTAGAAACTACTGTGTTAAAAATAGTTGGCTCATATGTTGCAGTTTTTCTTGTAAGCGGTATTGTCTGGGCTTTTCCAATAAGATTTTATGTATTATCACTGTCTTTTGTTGTTTTTGCGTGTTCGTTGGGTTCTTGCATAAATCTGTATTACTACGTTAAATATTATGACCTGTTTGTGCATTTTTTGAGTGGAATATTGCTGTTTGAGGGCGGTCGAATTATTATTGAAGTGGTTAATAATAGAAGAGGACAGTCATATGACAGAGTAAATGTTGGTATGTTTTCAATATTCTTTTCTTGTACTTGTGCTTCCGTTTGGGAAATTTATGAATTTTTTTGTGATGTTTTAATAAATGCTAATATGCAAGGAACAAAATTTAATACAATGGGGGATATTATAGCAGGAACATTGGGTGCTGTTTTCGGTCTTGGTATCTTTTGCGCTGTTGGAGTTTATAAAAATAAACACGATAAAAAAATCAAATAAAATTAAAAAAAGACTTGATTTTATTAAAAGGTTACTGTATAATAGTCGAGTACTTGAGCCGGAATGATGGAATTGGCAGACGTGCTGGACTCAAAATCCAGTGGTAGCGATACCGTGCGGGTTCGACCCCCGCTTCCGGCACCACAAACAAACGGACTACTTCGGTAGTCCGTTTGTTTGTGTTTTTATCAGTAACTACACAACATAATTTTCAGTTCTGATGCGAACGTCCTTGTTGTTTTTTGTCAAAAATGTTTTAAAACTGCAATTTTTTTCTGCGTAACAGTTGACTTTTTCGGTTTAACGTGTTAAAATGTAAATTATCTCAAAAATAACAAAAAAGAGGGTTAGAAAATGCCTATTACCGAAATTCTGCAAAAGAATGCAGAACTTTACGGCTCTGAAACCGCGTTGGTTGAGGTTAATCCTGGTGCCGACAAAAAAATGACATGGAAAGAGTTTGCTCTGACACAGCCTGTGGGTTCAAACTATCGTAGGGAAATCACATGGAAAGAGTTTGATGATATCGCAAATCGCTTTGCTAATCTGCTCATCAAAAACGGAGTTAAAAAGGGAACAAAGGTTGCTATTCTTTTAATGAACTGTATTGAGTGGTTGCCCATATATTTTGGTATCCTCCGCACGGGTGCTATTGCTGTTCCGCTGAATTTTCGCTATTCCGCTGATGAAATAAAATATTGCCTTGAAAAGGCTGATGCCGAATATCTTGCTTTCGGTCCTGAATTTATCGGTCGTGTTGAGGAAATTGTTGACCGTACACCCATAGTTAAACTGTGGTTGTATGTTGGTGACGGTTGTCCTGCTTTTGCAGAAAGTTACAATAAGATAATTGGTAATTTCAGCAGTCAAAATCCTAATGTTCCAATTGTCGATTCGGACGACGGTGCTATCTATTTTTCAAGCGGTACCACAGGTTTTCCAAAGGCAATTTTGCACGCTCACGAAAGTTTGATGCATTCTTGCAGGGTTGAACAGAATCACCACAGCCAGACCCATGACGATGTATTCCTTTGTATTCCGCCTTTGTACCACACAGGTGCAAAAATGCATTGGTTTGGCAGTTTCCTTGTTGGTGGTAAAGCAGTACTTTTGAAAGGTACTACTCCCGAACTTATTATCCGCACTGCATCTCAGGAGAAATGTTCTATAGTGTGGTTGCTTGTTCCGTGGGCTCAGGATGTTCTTGATGCTATTGACCGCGGTGATATTAACCTTTCTGAATTTGACCTTTCACGTTGGAGATTGATGCATATTGGTGCACAGCCTGTGCCGCCTTCACTTATCAAACGTTGGAAAGATGTTTTCCCTAAGCATGAATATGACACTAATTATGGCTTAAGTGAGTCTATCGGCCCGGGATGTGTGCATCTTGGTGTTGAAAATATTGACCACGTAGGTGCCATCGGTAAAGCAGGTTTTGGTTGGCAAACAAAAATTGTTGACGAAAAGCGTAATGAGGTAGCACGCGGTGATGTGGGAGAACTTGCAGTTAAGGGCCCCGGCGTTATGAAATGCTATTATAAAGATAAAAAGGCCACTGACGAGGTTTTGGGCGAAGGTTGGCTTTTTACAGGTGATATGGCTAAAGAGGACGAGGATGGCTTTATCTGGCTTGTTGACCGTAAAAAGGATGTTATTATCACAGGCGGTGAAAATTTATATCCTGTTCAAATTGAAAACTTTCTGCGTCAGAACCTTGAGGCTATAAAGGATGTTGCGGTTATAGGTCTTGCTGACCAACGCCTTGGTGAGATTGCTGCCGCAGTTATTGAGGTCAAGGATGGCTTTACCTTGACCGAGGAGGAAGTTGTCACCGCATCGCAGAAACTTCCAAGATACCAGAGGCCCAGAAAAATTATTTTTGCCGAGATACCGCGCAATCCCACAGGCAAAATCGAAAAGCCTACCTTAAGAAAACGTTACGGCTCAAGCAATCTTGTTGCCGATGCTACTACCAAATGATTTGAAAGGACGAATTTTATGAAGAAGTTACTTCTTGGTAATGCGGCGGTTGCCCGCGGTGCTTATGAGGCGGGTTGTAAACTTGTTTCATCATACCCAGGAACACCAAGTACCGAAATTACCGAATCGGTTGTTGAATATGATAATATTTATGTTGAGTGGGCACCTAATGAAAAGGTTGCCGCTGAGGTTGCTATTGGTGCATCCATAGCTGGCGGAAGAGCAATGTCCTGTATGAAGCACGTCGGCCTTAACGTTATGGCAGACCCTGTGTTTACCGTAAGTTATATCGGTGCCAACGGAGGTCTTGTTTTCTGTGTTGCTGATGACCCAGGTATGCATTCTTCTCAGAATGAGCAAGATTCCCGTCATTATGCCGAGGCCGCCAAAATAATGATGCTTGAACCCTCAGATTCCTCTGAGTGCAAAGAATTTACCAAGGCGGCATTCAGTTTGAGTGAAGAGTATGATACGCCCGTGTTTATCCGTCTTTCAACGCGTGTTTCCCATTCTCAGAGTCTTGTTGAACTTTGCGACCCCGATGATGCACCTTTGAAGGATTATGAAAAGAACATTCCTAAACACGTTATGATGCCTGCAATGGCCAAGGGCAGACACGTTTTAGTTGAGGAGCGTACCAAAAAACTCAAAAAGATGGCCGAAAACTGCAGATTTAATACCGTAGAAAAGAACGGCTCAAAAATCGGTGTTATCGCGGCAGGTACTACATACGTTTATGCAAAAGAAGCGTTGGGTGACAAGGTTGATTATCTGAAACTCGGTATGGTTTTCCCGTTGTCCGAAAAACTCATTAAAGACTTTGCATCAAACTATGATGAACTGTGGGTAATCGAAGAACTTGATCCCTTTATTGAGACCTTCGTTAAATCTATCGGTGTTGATTGTAAGGGCAAGGAATATTTCACTATGCTTGGTGAATATTCTCAGAATATGATAAAAAAAGCCGTTCTGGGTATTGAAACTGAGGCTATTGCAGATGCTGCTATACCTAACCGTCCGCCAGTATTGTGCGTTGGTTGTCCTCACAGAGGTACATTCTATGTGCTTAAAAAATTAGGTGTTACTGTTTCGGGTGACATCGGTTGTTACACTTTAGGCGCGGTTGCACCGTTACAGAGTGTTGATACTACTATTTGTATGGGTGCTTCGGTCAGCGCCGCACACGGTATGGCCAAGGTCAGAGGTGCAGAATTCAATAAAAAATTGGTTTCTGTTATCGGTGACTCAACCTTTATACATTCGGGTATTACAGGATTAATTGACATTGTTTATAATAAGGGTGCAAATACCGTTATTATTCTTGATAATTCCATCACAGGTATGACGGGACATCAGGAGAACCCGACAACGGGCAGGACTATCCGCGGTGAGGCCACCAAACAGGTAGACCTTGAACTTTTATGTAAGGCAGTGGGTGTTGAAAGGGTCAGAATTGAAGACCCGTTTGACCTTAAAGGTTTTGAGGCCGCCGTTCGTGAAGAACTTGCCGTCGAAGAGCCGTCGGTTATTATTGCACAGCGTCCTTGCGCCTTGTTAAAAACCGTTAAGTATACCGGTCGTTGCACTGTTGACAGTGACAAGTGCAAATCTTGTAAGATGTGCATGAAACTCGGTTGTCCTGCAATATCGTTTAAGGACGGTAAGGCAGTAATCGACCATTCGCAATGTAACGGATGCGGACTTTGTGTAAATGTTTGTCCGTTTGGCGCAATCGTAAAGGAGGAGAAATGATGGCTGACAGTAAGAATATTATGATAGTCGGTGTCGGCGGTCAGGGAACTTTGCTTGCCAGCCGAATTTTAGGAAATGTTATTATAGACCAGGGCTTTGATGTTAAGGTTTCTGAGGTCCACGGTATGAGCCAACGCGGCGGTAGTGTTGTTACGTATGTTAAATACGCTGAAAAGGTGGCTTCTCCAATTATTGATAAGTCTGAAGCCGATATTATTCTGGCTTTTGAACGTTTGGAGGCACTTCGAGCCTTGCCGTTTCTCAAAAAAGGCGGTAAGATGATAGTTAACGACCGTTGTATTAACCCTATGCCTGTTATTACAGGTGCTACTGAGTATCCTGAGGATATTATTGATACCTTGAAGCAGAATTCCGATGTTGTAAGCCTCGATGCACTTGAAATTGCTGAAAAAGCAGGAAGTATTAAGGCTGTTAATGTTGTTTTGATTGGTGTTCTTGCAAAATCTACCGATATACCTTTTGAGGCTTGGGTCGAAACAATAAAAAAGACAGTCCCTGAAAAATTTCTTGATATAAACCTCAAAGCATTTGAACTTGGATATTCTCTTTAATTAAAATAAGGAAGTGTTTTCATTGAGTAAGTATTATCAGCCTGAAATTGAAACAATGCCGTTAGATGATATGCGCAAATTACAGAGTGAACGTCTTGTCAATCAGGTTAAACACGTCTGGGACAACGTCCCTTATTATCGAAAAAAAATGGAAAAAAGGGGAGTAACGCCCGACGATATCAAATCTATTGATGACCTTCATAAATTACCCTTTGTAACAAAGGATGACCTTCGTGAGTGTTATCCTTACGGTTTGCTTGCTAAACCTTTGGAGGATTGTGTGAGAATTCAGTCAACCTCAGGTACAACGGGTAAGCGTGTTGTTGCTTTTTACACTCAGAAGGATGTTGACCTTTGGGAAGATTGCTGTGCGCGCGCCATTACTGCTGTTGGCGGTACTAAAGAGGATGTGTGCCAGGTTGCTTACGGTTACGGCTTATTTACTGGCGGTCCCGGAATGAACGGTGGCTCGCATAAAGCGGGTTGCTTAACGTTGCCTATGTCATCAGGTAATACAGACCGTCAGTTGCAATTTATGGTTGACTTGGGTGCAACCATTATCTGCTGTACTCCGTCATATGCCGCATACCTTGCCGAGTCAATTCATGAGCAGGGTATAAGAGACCAGATTAAACTCAAGGCAGGTATTTTCGGTGCCGAAGCATGGAGTGAAAATATGCGTAAGGATATTGAGAATAAACTCGGTATCAAGGCATATGATATCTATGGATTGACCGAAATTTCGGGTCCCGGTGTCAGTTTCGAGTGTGAAGAACAGACCGGTATGCACGTCAACGAAGACCACTTTATCCCCGAAATAATCAATCCTGATACAGGTGAGGTCCTGCCTATAGGAGAAAAGGGTGAACTTGTATTTACCTCAATTTCCAAAGAGGCTTTCCCTTTGCTTCGTTATAGAACTAAAGATATATGCGTTTTGTCACGCAAAAAATGCTCATGCGGTCGTACACTCATAAAAATGGCTAAACCAATGGGTCGAAGTGACGATATGCTTATTATTCGAGGTGTCAATGTCTTCCCGTCACAGATTGAAGAGGTACTTATTGAAGTTGGCGGCGGTGATATTACACCAAACTATCTCATTAAAATTGACCGTATCAACAACACCGACACATTTGACCTTGATGTTGAGATGAGTGAAGAAATGTTCTCCGATGATGTAAAATCCATTGCTAAGGTTGAGAATGCAATCAAGGATAAACTTCGTTCTATTCTCGGTCTCGGTGTTAACGTACATCTTGTCAATCCAAAATCTATCACACGTAGTGAGGGCAAGGCCAAGCGTGTTATAGATAACCGTAAGATTTAACAGGGGAGGAGTCTAAAATGTTAGTTAAGCAGGTTTCAGCATTTATTGAGAACAAGGCAGGCAGACTGAATGAAATCGCCGATGTTTTAGCCAAAAGTAATATTGACATCAGTGCTTTGACTTTGGCCGACACTACCGATTACGGTATTGTCAGAATGATAGTTTGTGACCCCGAAAAAGCGGTTAATGTTCTTCGTGAGTCAGGAGTAATCTGCAAGATAACCGAAACATTGGCTATTGCAATAGACGATACTCCGGGTGGATTTGCAAAGGTTCTTAAGACTTTGACCGATAACAGTATCGAAATAAAGTATATGTATGCTTGTATCAGTCACGAAAAAGATAAGGCTTTGATGATTGTCAGTGTTGACGACCCTGAAAAGGCCGATAAACTTATTGCATCAACCGATGCAGGTAAGGTAAATCCTTCGGATATCTACCGTCACATCTGATTAGAAATTGAAGAGCAACAGAAATTGAATTTCTGTTGCTTTTTTGTTGCAATTTTCATTGATGTTGAGTACAATAGTTACAGAGGTGATATTATGACCATTGTCTGGTTAACGGCTTTGGGTGTCGGCGGCGCCACACTTTTTGGCTCTTTAATCGGTTTTATATTTAAGAATATTTCACATAAATTCAGTGATATTGTATTATCTTTTGCGGCCGGTGTAATGCTTGCAGCGGCAATTTTAGGCCTTATTCTTCCGTCGTTGGAATATGGCGGAAAATACGGTATTGTAATATCGGTTGCAGGGATTTTTGTCGGTGCTTTGTGTCTAAGTTTAATTGATAAACTTGTTCCTCATTTGCATAAAATTGTCGGTGTGGACACTGAAAACCATAAAGCAACGGCTGATATAAATAAGGTGTTATTGTTTGTCACGGCTATAGCAATCCATAATCTGCCTGAGGGCATAGCCGCAGGTGTTGGCTTTGGTTCGGGTAATTCGTCTGATGCATTGATGATTGCAGGTGGAATTGCTCTTCAAAATATACCGGAAGGTATGGTAATTATTGGTCCAATGTTGGCAGCGGGTATAAGTTCTGGAACTACCTTTATTTGTGCTCTTTTAACAGGCTTAATTGAGGTTGTGGGATGCTTGCTTGGTTATTTCGCAGTTGCGGTTGCTAATGTGATTTTGCCGTTCGCCTTGGCTTTTGCGGGCGGAACAATGCTGTATGTTATCAGTGACGAAATGATACCTGATACGCACGCGCACGGCAGTGAACGTGGAGCCACATACGCTTTGCTTGTCGGATTTTGTTTAATACTTGTTTCTGATGCGTTGCTTTAAAATATAAAATTTGATACTGAAAAAAGATTCTCTGATAATATAGTCAGAGAATCTTTTTTACAGTTTAACTTTTATAAATTCGTGATGTAATGCGGGAATAATTTTTTCGGTTAAATCTGATGTTTTAATCCTAAGACTTGAGGTGTTGATACAAGGATGACAACCGAAATATTCATCTTCTAAAACATCCTCATCAATAAGTAAGGTTACGTGGTTTTCTTTGTCGTTAATAAGTCCTAAAACGCTGACCGACCCTGGTGTAATGCCGAGATATTCTTCCATGAACTCGGATCCTGCAAAGGACAGTCTTGATGAGCCAATCTGCGCTGAAATATCTTTGGTTTTAAAAACCTTATCGGCAGGTATCATAAGTAGATAGAACGCTGTCTGCTGACGGTTGCACAAAAACAGGTTTTTGCATATTTTTGCACCCAATGTTTTGTCGATTATCTCGCATATTTCCATTGTGTCAGCGGTTTTATGGTCAACCCTTTGATATTCCACATTAAGGTTATCAAGAAAATCATAACATTTAATTTCCTTAACCATTCTGCCCGAGGTATTATCGGGCCGTCCATTTTTAAGTTCAAGCATAATTAAAATTCCGTTACTCTGTGTTCACCGTTTAACCAAGCGTCCATATTGATTGACAAAAGATTCCAGTTCTGAAATCCTGGGTTAATTAAGGGTTCGCCGGTTTCGGGAACATAGTATTCGTGCAGTTCACCGGTTGCTTCAATGTCATTTGCTAAAAGATTAACGGTCTTTTCGGCAAGTTCTTTTGCTACATCGTCAAAGCCGTATCTTACAAGACCGCTAAATACCATATAGTTGGAAATTCCCCAAATAGGTCCAAGCCAGCACGACGGATTACCACAAGCCTTGATGAGGTACATTTTTTCATACTTTGCCAAGGTTCTTACGCCGAAATCTGCCCAAAAACCTTTCTTGTTAAGCAAATTTTCTTTAACCATTCTTTCGGCTTCATCTTGAGTTGCAATTCCGCACCACATTGCAAGGAATCCCGACCAACAACCAAGACGCTGAATAAGGCAATCCCAATGACGGGGTGCATTTTTATGTAGATTAGAGTTGGGAGCAACAGGCAAGAGGTTGAGGTCAACGCTGTAGTACATACCATCCTTTTCGTCATAACACTCTTTACGAATTACAGCCTTAAGATTATCCGCCTCTGTGCGATATTTTGCACAGTCAATACCTAAAATCTCAGCAAGATAACAAACAGCCTCAAGTTCTTTGAACATAAAACAGTTAAGTAAAATCGAACCCGAACTTTTGTGCGGACGGTAGAAAGTTGCAGGGTCATTGTCAACACCGATTGCAGAATCGTCGTTCCAGAAGTATATTCCGCACTCGTGACGGAAATTGTTTATGTAATAATCAACAAATTTCAAGAGTTTGCAGAACACAGGTCTTAACCATTCGGCATTACCATTATTTTCCTTCACAATAAAGGCGGCGTGCTGAGCAAGACAAGGCTTGTGAATATTCATCTCTTTGTCAGGGTTCAAAGATGGAATGGTGAAATTCGTCGCAATAGTGATGTGAAGCCGACCTTTTTCATCCTGCATATTGAGGTAATTGAGAATGCAACCTTTTTCATAGTCAGAAATATCTTCGGTTACAAACTGACGAAGAGCAATGTTGGTCAGCCAACTGTCCCAATCCCACAATGAGTTGCTGTAAACACTGCCAGGAACAATAAATTTATATTTAAGGTTACCCTCGGGTTCACGAAGCATCTTTTTGTAATGCTTTTCGGCATATTCTCTGATGATTTTTGCTTTTTCCATAATGGATACTCCTTTGAATAAAGTTTCTTATTATTGTTTGTTAATATCTGTAGAATCTGAACTCCAACTTATCTTTATCACAGTTGTATTTTACTGTTTTTCCACCAAAAAGTTTGAGTTTAGTCCATTTGTAATTATCAATAAGGTCGGCTTTTGCTTTATTCAGTTCCGCAAGACTTGTGAATTTCACACTGACAATTAATTGATTGGGCTGTTTGTTCAGTATTTTGTCAAATTCGTTAAAATTATATTTGTCTAAAACAAAACCTTTATATTGGAAATAGTTGTACTTGGTTGCAACGCAGGTGGGGAATTTGAAGTTTTCAAGTACTTTATGGTCTTTGCTCATCTGTTGCGAGGTTACACCGAAATAGTTGTACATAACGGTGTCGGTCAAAACTTTTCCATTGTTTTCAATTGTGGGGTCATCCCATGTTACATCAAAGAAATAATACTCACCGTCAAGTTTAACACAGTTCCACGCGTGATATTCACCTGCATAACCTGTAAGATAAATACATTCAATGCCAAGTTCTTTTAATACAAGTTGGAAACCTTTAGAATATCCGCCACAGATTGCATTTCCATCAACAAGGCATCCGTAAGCCGAGAAAGCCTGTTCACTGCTTGCTTTCCTTACAGTCTTATCAGCCTCATCAGCCGCGTCATAGTTATATTCAACCGTTTTTGCTATGTAATCATGAACGTATTGAACACGCTCAAAGTCGGTATTATATGCCTTTGCCGAGTTTGCTATTTTTTTAACGGCATTTCTAAGATTATCAACGTATTTTTGGGGGTTGGAGGTATATTTCCAATAATCAAAACACTTTAATTCCAAAGTGATGTTGTATGTAGAACCCGCTTTTTGGGATCTATACTTATAATCGCCACTTATCCAGAATAATTCGGGAAATTCATATGTGACTGCAAGTATTGCGTCAGAAACATCCTTTTTAAACTGTGTGAGATTACTTACATTTGAGAAAGAACAGGTGAGACCGCCTCTTGCGACGGTATTAACAACGGTGCTGTATATCGTTTTCTCGTCATTGTTTAATTGTTTATACAGGTAACCGTTAAAATTAGTGATAACATCACTGTTGTTGCTATTAGTATTGTTGTTGGTGCTACCATTTTGTCCGTAATTATTGTTTGATGATGAGTTTGAAGTGTATGATGAAGTTACGCTTGAAGTGTTACCCCAATATGAATTCGTTGTGCTGCTCGTATTATTACCATAGTAGGAGTTAGTGTTATAACTTGAGGTTGCACTGCTTGTATTGTAGCGGTCAGAGTTTGTACTTGAGGTGTTTGAATTCTGACTCGAAGAATTGCTACTGTTGTAACTGTTAAAATCGGGATAATCAGGGAACTCAAAATTTTTGTTAGAGTCAGAGTCAAAATCATCAACGGTGGATGTGTCATAATCATCCGAAAGGGTCGAAACTGCAATTATGATTTGAAAAATAACGAAAAGAATAATGATTATAAGTCCAAGTTTACTCTTCTTTTTCTTGGGTTGTGCGGTATAACCATAGTTGTAATTATTATTCATTTTCGTTCACCTCATTTCCGTTGTCATTTTCTTCAGATTCGGTAATAGGGGCTAAAGCGGAAAGTTCGGGATACTTCTTACCCATCAAAACAGCAACAGAACGGTTGTTTTCCGCATCGGTATCAGACATTTTATCAATGCCTATAAAGCATACAAGATAAATTGCTGTTGTTACAATATAAAAACCGAGCGTAAGCGAGGTTGTTGAGAACTTCATAACACTGTTGTATGTACCGTGTAGGAGTACGGGTAAAATCCAACTGACGAGCAGTAAACAACCCGATTTAAACGGTTTCTTAATGGTAATAGCACCGCTTGATGCAAGTTCAGACTCCTTTTTCTTTGCAAGGAACCGTGTGTGCCAGAATGTATAACAGCAACCGCTTACAACGCTGAACAAAAGATGTGCGGGCACTGAACCAACCGAGCGCAGGAATAACGTATCCCAACCTGCTTCCCAAGCATAACGTATATTTTCAACGGCCGCAAAACCCATTGAAACAAAAACAGAGTAGACTATTCCGTCAAACATATAATTGAAATTTTTGTTTTTAAATGTCACGAAATACATAATAGCCCATTTGACTGATTCTTCCAAAAGTGCCACAACGAGGAATGAAAAGAGCAAAGAATGAACGTTTTCTGCTGTTTCTGATGTAAATTTAACCGCGCCCTCATGTGTGAAAATGCGGTATTTTGAAAACAGGTCATCCAAAAGAACACCCGCTTTTGATTCAAGAAACCACAAAGGCATATAACTCAGCGCGCCTGCGCCAAAAAGTATGGCTAATAAGCCAAATGGCTCTTTTTCGGCACGGTCTTTAATAAAGACAAAGAGCATTAGCAAAAAAGCGGGGATAATTGCCGCAAGAGAAATTTCAATCGATACATAATTCATATTTATCTACCTCCTCTGTACAGTATATCACACGCGATTAGAATAGGGAAGAGTAAATATCGGCTTTTTTGTCGAAATATTTAATAAATATTCAAAAAATTACTTAATAAAATTTTGTTGATTTAAACGTAAATGTGATGTATAATAACAGTACACTATATTATGTTTAGAGGTGTATAGGATGTTTATTACGAATGATATTAAATATATCGGTGTGAATGATCATAGAATTGATCTTTTTGAAGGTCAGTATGATGTTCCAAACGGTATGTCATACAACTCTTATGTTGTAATTGATTATAAAATTGCAGTTATGGATACTGTTGATGCTAACTTCACTCACGAGTGGCTGGATAATATCCAGAACACTTTGGGTAACCGTAAACCCGATTATCTAATTGTTCAACATATGGAGCCTGACCATTCGGCCAATATAATGAACTTTATGAAAGCATACCCCGAAGCGGTTATCGTTTCCTCGCAAAAAGCATTCAATATGATGCAGAACTTTTTTGGCACTGATTTTTCTGACCGCAGAATTGTTGTTGGTGAAGGTGATGAATTGCCTTTAGGCAAACACGTCCTTACCTTTGTTACCGCACCTATGGTTCATTGGCCTGAGGTTATCGTAACATATGATTCTTATGATAAGGTTCTTTTCTCGGCTGACGGTTTTGGTAAATTCGGAGCCCTTGATGTTGAGGAAGAGTGGGCTTGTGAGGCAAGACGTTATTATATCGGTATTGTCGGTAAATACGGAGCGCAGGTTCAGAGTTTGCTTAAAAAAGCATCGTCACTTGACATTCAGACCATCTGCCCGTTGCACGGTCCTGTTTTAAAAGAAAATTTGGGATACTATATTAATCTTTATAACACTTGGTCGAGTTACGGTGTTGAAGAAGAGGGAATTGTTATTGCGTATACTTCGGTATACGGCAACACCAAAAAGGCAGTTATGCAATTAAAAGAAAAATTGATCGCCAATGGTTGCCCAAAGGTTGTTGTTAACGACCTTGCGCGCTGTGATATGGCCGAAGCAGTTGAAGATGCGTTCAGATATTCTAAACTTGTGCTTGCCACAACAACCTACAACGCTGAAATTTTTCCGTTTATGCACGAGTTTATTACTCATCTCACCGAGCGTAATTTCCAGAACCGAACTGTTGCTTTCATTGAGAACGGCAGTTGGGCGCCTATGGCTATCAAGGTGATGAGGGGAATGTTTGAGAAGTCCAAGAACCTCCAGTTTGCTGAAAACAATGTTACTATTCTTTCCGCTCTTAATGATGACAGCACAAGGGCACTTTCTGCCTTGGCCGATGAACTTTGCCGTGATTATATTGCGCTTTCTGATGATAACACAAACAAAAATGATATGACGGCACTGTTCAAAATTGGCTACGGGCTGTATGTGGTGACATCTAATGACGGTAAAAAGGACAACGGTCTTATTGTTAATACCGTTACTCAGGTTACTAATACGCCTAACCGCATTGCCGTTACCATCAATAAAGATAACTATTCACATCATGTCATCAAGCAGACAGGTAAAATGAACATTAACTGTCTTACTGTTGATACACCGTTTAATATTTTTGAACAGTTTGGTTTCAAAAGCGGACGTAATGTTGACAAATTTGCTGAATGTGAGCCGTTGCACTCTGATAACGGGCTTGTTGTTTTGCCGAGATATATCAATGCTTTTATGTCACTAAAGGTAGAACAGTATGTTGATCTTGATACTCACGGGATGTTTATTTGTTCTGTTTCTGAGGCAAGAGTAATTTCCGACCGTGAGACTATGACCTACAGTTATTACTTTGATAATGTCAAACCCAAACCTGAAACTGACGGTAAGAAAGGTTGGGTCTGCAAAATCTGTGGATATGTTTACGAGGGCGACCCGTTGCCCGATGATTTCATTTGTCCTTTATGTAAGCATCCTGCTTCTGATTTTGAAAAAATAATATAACAAATTTTTGTTATAATATATTTATAAATATTTGGAGGTATTTTTATGAAAAAGTATGTTTGTGACGCTTGCGGATGGGTTTATGATGAGGCCGAAGGTTATCCCGAAGGCGGAATTGCACCCGGCACCAAATTTGAAGACCTTCCCGATGATTTTGCGTGCCCTCTTTGTGGCGTTGGTAAGGATATGTTCAGTGAAGAATAATTTACTGCATTAAAATACTCCCCAAGGTCTCTTGACCTTGGGGAGTTGATTTGTAGATTTTAAATTTATGACCAAAGAGCCTTTGCAAAGGTGGGGTAGGCAGTGTCGGTAATATCGACAACACGTCTTACCATTGACAGACACTCTTCACCGCAGGTAGCAGTATCAACTATTGCGTCAGCATCAACGACAATTTCTGCATCACTGTTAAGATAGAACTTAACCCAGCGGAAACGGCTGTTAAGTTCGTTGCAAGAAACAAGAGCCTTGGCTTCCTTATCCTTGAAATTAGCAACCTCAAGACACTTGAGTTCAACAAGGTTTTCACCGTTTTTATCAAAAATAACAAATACAGGGATAGCTCTCAGGTTTTTACCGTTGTAAACAACCTTAACAACATTCTCATTAAAATCGGTATATTTTACACCTTGAGAATCCATATAGTCCATGAATAACTTTTTATACTGTAACATAATTAAAACCTCCATTCGTTTTCCTAATTATACCAAGTGTTTTTATGTTTGTCAACAACCCATAAAAATATATTGAATATGTGTTTGCTTTTTGATATAATTTTGAATATTAAGTTTCAGAGGTTAAAATTATGAACAATGAATTAACTGTAATAGATATCAAAAAAATGAAAGAAGAACTTGATTACCGCAAATTGACACTTATGCCTAAGATTATTGCAGAGGTTCAACTTGCGCGTTCTCACGGCGATTTGAGCGAGAATTTTGAGTATAAAGCCGCAAAACAGGAACTTAACCGTAATAAAAGCCGCGTGAGGTATCTTGAAAAAATGATTAAAACCGCACGAATTATTGAGGACAAATCGGCTTTTGATGAGGTCGGACTATATGATATTATTGAACTGGAGTTTGATGACGGCGAAATTGAAAAAATGCAGATTGTGACTACCGTCAGGTGTGATCCATTGGAAGGCAGAGTCAGTAAGGAATCACCGCTTGGTATTGCAATTTTGGGCAAAAAGGTAGGGGATAGCGTCCGCGTTAAATCGGATGAATGTGATTATACCGTTAAGGTTGTTTCAATTACAAAAAGTGAGGACGACGGTACTGCGCCTTTGCTATCATATTAAATTATCGATATAGTATATAAAACCCCCAAGAATAAAAAATTCTTGGGGGTTTGGTGCGGGTGACAGGACTTGAACCTGCACGTGCGTGACACTAGATCCTAAGTCTAGCGCGTCTGCCAATTCCGCCACACCCGCGTATTTACGGTGAAAATAATGTATTACAGGCGGTGGACACCGTATAATGCTTCAA